>JAFTZC010000012.1 GCA_017461065.1 Clostridia bacterium
GCCTATTATATTTTTAATTAGTTGAGGGATGATTAAAATACGCGCACGAATATCGTTTGCTGTTATTTCTCTTGACACTATATAATCATTTTCAATAGTGATAACAGGGGTAGTGTCACAAGTAGATGTTTCAGCAAAAAGGCTCTTAATTGCCTCTTTTACTAAAACAGGCTTATATGTAAAACCTATTTCGTTTTCAATACACATATCAAGAAGTTTTTCGCCATTTATTAAAATAGTAGGATTGTTGGGATTGCTGATGGCTTCTTCAATTGCTCCTTTTGTAAAATCAGAAGTAGTAATCAAAACATTGATAAAATTACAATTTAAAACGTTGCCGTTTTTATCTCTTTTCGTAGAGCCTTTTAAATCTCTTATTTCTTTTGCTTGAACTTTGTTTGATAGCTTGTACCTTTTTGCTTGAATATAGTAATTTATAGTATCTATACCACCAACGTCAATTCCTTTTTTGATACAAGTTAAATCAATTCCTTTATCGCCAACATATTGCGTAGTAACGACTTCTTCAAAACCGATTTTTTGCAAAAAATGATTTAAGAACAATTCAAAATCTCTAGGACTAATAAAGCAATCGTAAAGTGCTTGTATATATTCCTTTTTAAGTTCCTTTGGTAAATCTAAATAATTCATATTTTCCCTCACTAATTGCAAATAAGTAATTCTTTTATCTTGCCACGGCTGTCGCCTTTACTGTTAATCGCTCTTGTTGCTTCAACCTTGTTTATTGTGTATGATTTATAAAGTTCCTCAAAGAAAGTATCTTCGGGGTTTACGTTTTGCGGATCAGAGTTGCTTAACATTATTTTTGCACCGCTTAAGTTTATTTCATCAATAAATTTTGCAAGACGTATTTGCTCATTATCATCAAAGCAATCAGCGTTATATGCTGTAAACCCTGCCGTTTCAGAAATAGGACGGTAAGGGGGATCAAGATAAACAAAAGTGTCTTTATCTATAAAATCTTTTGAAAGAGTATAATCGCCACAAACGATAACAACATTTTGTAAAGCTTCAGAAACGTTACGCAAATTGTTTTCATCACAAATAGTTGGGTTTTTATATGCGCCCATAGGAACGTTAAATTGTCCTTTCTTATTCACACGATAAAGCCCATTAAAGCAAGTCTTGTTTAAGAAGATAAACAAAGAGGCTTTTTCGACTGCGGTTTCTTCCGTAATTTGCAAAGAGTTAAATCTATCTCTTGCGGTATAGTAATAATATTTACGTCCGTTTTCGTCCATAGGAACGAAAGCAAGTTGCATTTCGGTTAGTTTCTTAACAAGTTCATCAACGTTCTTTTTTACAACGTTATAAGCATTGATAAGTTCTGCATTTATATCACTAATGTAAAAGCTTTCAAAGTTGTATTTGGAAAGTATATTAAAAAGCAATGCGCCACCACCAACAAAAGGCTCTGCATACTTTGTTAAAACCTTTTTGCCATCCGCAGGAATATATTTTTCCAACTGCTCAATAAGTTGACCTTTACCACCAACCCACTTAACAAAAGGTTTTAATTCAACAATCTTTTGTTTTTCGTATCTAATTGTACGTTTATCAATAGGCTTTTCCGCTGTGCTTGGAATAATCCACATATTGCCAACCATCATTGCGCCGTTAATTCGTTCTTCAGCACATAAAATTGCAACTCGTCTTTGAGAAATATTCCATTTTTCTGCTGCCTCTTTTGCCGACATGTAACTTAGCATAGCTCTACACCTCAAACATGATACTTTCATTATATTCCAAATCGCGAATAATAGCAATAGGATCTTTACTAAAATTCAAGCATAAATTTGTAATTTATACTACCTGTCACCATAACGTGTGATTGTCTTGATACAAGTCCTCGCTTTTACGAGCCTTACAAAATATTTTAATATTTTGCTCTTATTCGTTATGCTATTTTTGTCGAGAGTGCTATAATGCGTGGGGAGAAAATTTAGGATGATTACTACACTCGCTATAAGCGCACTCACAATTGTGGAAATTTTGATTTCCTTGATACTAAAACCGACCTTGACTATAAAAGGTAAATCTATAAACCTTTATTGGATTATCGCGCTTGCAGGCGCGCTTACTTTGATTATTACCGGTGGAATTTCTACCGGGGAAGCTTGGGCTGGGCTTACACGCGACACCTCCGTCAACCCACTAAAACTTCTCGTCATCTTCTTTGGAATGACTATCCTTTCCGTCTTTTTGGATGAGATGAATTTGTTTGAGTATCTTGCTTCTTTTGCCGTTAGACACGCCAAGTCCACTCAAAAAAGCCTATTCCTTATGCTCTACGTTATGGTTTCTGCGCTTACTGCCGTAACATCAAACGACGTAGTTATACTGACGTTTACGCCATTTATTTTGCACTTTGCCAAAAAAGTACGCATAAACCCGATGCCCTTTTTGATTGCCGAATTCGTTGCGGCAAACACCTTAAGTATGACTTTGATAATCGGCAACCCTACCAACATTTATCTTGCAACGAGTGGTGGAATCGACTTCTTTGAGTACCTAAAGGTTATGATTATCCCTTCTTTCGCTTGTTCGGTTTGCGCTTATTTTATTCTTCGCGCACTATTCCACAAGCAACTAAGAGAGCCCCTGCATATCGTACAAGACGACGTTCAGCTCGGTGATAGGTTTTTGCTTATCACGGGTATCGTTCATCTTGTAGTGGCTATAGTCGCCCTATCCGTTTGCTCCTATATCGGCATTGAAATGTGGGTAGCTTGCGGCGTTATCGTGCTTAGCTTGTTGGTGGTTTCGTTCGTATATATCGTAATCAAAAAGCAAAGTCTTTCCATATACTTGCGCGTTGCAAAACGCTTGCCTTACGCGTTAGCGCCCTTCGTTCTATCTATGTTCGTCATCGTGCTTTCGCTCAACAAGTGTGGCTTTACCGAAATGGTCGCATCCCTTATGACCAAAATGGACGACTCTATTTTCCTATTCGGCTTTGCATCTTTCCTTAGCGCAAACGTGTTCAACAATATACCTATGAGCGTATTGTTCTCGGATATCATATCGTTTACTACGCTTGAAGGCGCAGCTCTCAAGGGCGCACTTTACGCATCGGTAATAGGCTCAAATATCGGCGCATACCTATCTCCCGTCGGTGCGCTCGCAGGCATAATGTGGCTATCCATCCTAAAACGCAACGGGCATCCCCTATCCTTCGTGCATTTTATGGGATACGGCATAGTGGTATCCGTTCCCGTAATGATAGTGGCAATCGCAACCTTACATCTTGGGATTTTGTTTATATAACTAACCCGTTGTTTTAATAGCGCCTTTCACTAAAGAAAAAATACACCTGATAGGTGTATTTTTGCATTTTTACCCATATAAAATGGACTTATTTTTCGAGTATTTTGTTCAAAAGCACGTGTAACTGTTTAGCTTCGTCAAAGCTCAAAGATATACAGCCTGCTATCTCTTGCGGTATTTCTACCGCTCTTTCTTTTAGGGATTCGCCCTCGTCGGTGATAACAAAGATCACTTCGCGATTATCCTTTTCCGACTTTACCCTTGCCACAAACTTTTTTGCTTCAAGACTTTTTAGCAGTGGGCTAAGCGTTCCTGAATCAAGCATCAAAAGCTTACCAAGCTCTTTTACGTTCAAGCTCTTATACTCCCAAAAAGCCATCATCGTAATGTACTGCGTGTAGGTCAAATTAAGCCTTTCAAGTAAGGGACGATATCTGCGTATCACTTCTTTTGACGCGCAGTAAAGTGGAAAGCATAACTGATATTTGAGCTTTAGTGCTTCGTACTTATTCATAGGTTTCACCATTATTTGTTTTGTTCGTACGCTGTTCTTACTGCTATTGCAAGCTGGTCGGCACACGAAGTTGGACGTGGACCACATCTGTTTCCCTTTAGCTTTTGCTCAATTTCTTCAACGGTCATCCCGTCAACTAAGGTCGAGATAGCTTTTAGATTGCCGTTGCATCCACCTAAAAAAGAAACGTTTTTGACTACGTTGCCGTCAAGATCAAACTTGATGCTCATTGCACAAGTGCCTTTGGTTTTGTAGGTAAATTCCATTATAGTAGCTCCTTGATTTTTTCTTCGATTTGCTCGGGCGTTACGGTTGAGCCGAATCTATCAACGACGTTGCCGTTGCGATCAACTAAGAATTTGGTAAAATTCCACTTTACTCGGCTTCCTAAAAAACCACCCTTCTTTTGTGATTTAAGATAAGTGTAAAGCTCGCTTTCGCCCTTACCGTTTACCTCTATTTTCTTAAAGGTTTTGAACGTAACGCCATAACGTGATTGGCAAAAGTCTATGATTTCCTCTTCCGTTCCGGGTGCTTGCCCGGCGAATTGATTGCAAGGGAAGTCCAAAATTTCAAGACCTTCAGCGTTGTATTTTTCATATAATGCTTGCAATCCTTGGTATTGAGGCGTAAAACCACAGCCAGTCGCCGTGTTTACTATCAACAAAACCTTACCTTTGTACTCTGATAAACTTACGTCTACACCCTCTGCGTCCTTTACGACGACGTCATATAGTACCATACAAATACCTCCGAATTTATATTGTATACAATTAAATTGTACACAACCTATTATACACAGCCCGTTATTTGCTGTCAAGAGGTATTATTTACACGTTTACATTTTATATGACAAAGCAAAATGATGCAATCGTTTTTCGCTCTTATCTTCCTTATTCGTTGGAAGTATGCTATACTTGAACTATGAAAGTACTTATTAGGCAAAAATTACTATCTATGGCGGACGAAAAGTATAAAGCGTTTAGCGCGCCGCTTTTGCCAACCGTTCCGAAGAATAGGATAATAGGCGTTAGGACGCCACTTCTTCGTACTTATGCCAAAGAGTTGCTAAAAAATGGCGGATACGAGGACTTTTTGCGCGAGTTACCACACTTTTATCTCGAAGAAAACTCCTTGCACGCTTTTATTATAGAAGCCCTACCGTATCAAAAATACATAACGGAAATCGAGCGATTTTTGCCATATATCAACAATTGGGCGACCTGTGACGGCTTGCGCCCAAAACACCTAAAGGGCAACTACGACCACTATTTTTCCAAAATAACGGAGTGGCTTGGCTCCGATAAGCCCTATACGATACGCTTTGCCATAGGTATGCTGATGAGCTTCTATTTGGACGAGCGCTTTGACGAAAATCACCTTGAACGCCTTTCAAAAATAGTGAGCGAACACTACTACGTCAATATGATGCTTGCTTGGTACTTTGCAACGGCTCTCGCTAAGCAATACGACGCCACGCTCCCCTATCTTCTTGAGCGTCGTCTTTCAGCGTGGGTTCACAACAAAACCATTCAAAAGGCCGTCGAAAGCTATCGCATAACGGGCGAACAAAAGAGTTTTCTCAAAACTCTAAAAATAAAAAGCATAACAAATAAATAAAGTTCAAAAAATTTCCAAAAAGCATTATAAAAAATAGTTGACAAGATAAAATTTACTTGGTATTATATTTAGGCGTTAACCAAACGTAGGTATGGCGGCGTAGCTTAGTTGGTTATAGCGGCCGGTTCATACCCGGCAGGTCGTTGGTTCGAGTCCGACCGCCGCTACCATATGAGGCCCCTTGGTCAAGCGGTTAAGACATCGCCCTTTCACGGCGGTAACATGGGTTCGATTCCCGTAGGGGTCACCAAGTGGAGGCATAGCTCAGCTGGGAGAGCGCTTGCCTTACAAGCAAGATGTCATAGGTTCAAGTCCTATTGTCTCCACCAAAAAAGAAAGCAAGTCAAACGACTTGCTTTTCTTTTTATCCATTGCAGTGACGTATATGCAACCTAATACAACGGATATATCCCTACTAATTAAAAAGCCACAACCCGCTTTCCGGGCTTCCGCGCTGAATTTACACTATTTTCAAACTTTTTCTTAAACCAAAGTATGTCATTGTGAAACAGCCAAAAGCGTCTGCAAAAGGTGTAAACCTCCATATAAAAGGGTGTTGCTTATGTCTATTAAGTTTGAAAATGAACAAAAAAATAACTACCCCGCACCTTCAAAATTGGAGTAGTTACTTTAATTAAATAAATACCTTAGCTTACGCTCTTGGTTTTTCTATTATATAATACCTTACCCTAACTTGTCAAGGGCTTTAAAATGGTAAATCTTCATCGTTTTTAGTTTCAATGAACGGCAAGACACTTTGCTGATAATCTATTTTAGCTCGTACTGAATTTACACTACTCTCAAACAATTTCCCTTGGTTGAAATTTGAGCGCTTCGTTTTAGTCTGTACTGAATTTACACTACTCTCAAACCTTGAGAGGCTTGTTTGGGTCGGGGCGCAGATTTTAGTCTGTACTGAATTTACACTACTCTCAAACATATAGTCGTCGTAGTCAGTCACCTTGTAGATTTTAGTCTGTACTGAATTTACACTACTCTCAAACGAAGCCGTATAGACGTTCAGCTATTAGTAGATTTTAGTCTGTACTGAATTTACACTACTCTCAAACAATATAATTTTTTTATGAATATAGGACAAAATTTTAGTCTGTACTGAATTTACACTACTCTCAAACATTTGGTTGACTATCCTAACGTTTTGAGTAATTTTAGTCTGTACTGAATTTACACTACTCTCAAACACAATAACAAGTGATATGACGGCGGTATTTATTTTAGTCTGTACTGAATTTACACTACTCTCAAACCTCAAATCAAAATTTAAGGATGATGGGGTACGAGCCCACTGAGAGTAGTGCAAACATGAACTATCCTCTACATAATAGCATATAACGGACTAAATTTCACACAAATCTTTATCAATAATCAATCTTTTTGTCATTTCCAACTTCTTTCTTGCTTGCGATTCTAACAATAATATCTTATGATCGTGTGAAAGCGCTGTACTTAAAAAGGATTCCATCTCGTCGTCACTAATATAACTACGGACGCTAACCAGAACGTATACTTTATCTCTTTCTAACTCTCTCACCAGTTCCATAAAATCAAATAGTTTTTCGATGGTGTTTTTTCCACTTTCTACAATTTCCGGTGACATTGCTTTAATCAAAACACCAATGGAAATTTTACCAAACTCGATTTCACAGGGAAGTGACAACGACAATCCTAAAAGATAGTTTTCGATTTGGGCAACAAGCCCCATTGTATCAACGTAGTTGCTTTCGTTCAAGGCCTCTTTTTCTAAAGATTGTGTGATTTTTGTAATTAGTGTCTTTTTATTAAGTTGTAAAGGTGCATACTCCGTTATCACGAGAGCATATTTTGATAAATCCACCGGTTTATCTTTTAAGGAAAGCACCGTTTTGCTACCAAATCCAGCGATTCCTAAATTAATATCTTCTATGAAAGTGCGAAAAAATCGTTGATTTTCTATAATCAATTCATTCACGCGCCCACACTGAAAATCTATTGTTTGTGATATTTCAGGATGTACAAGCTTCATAATACTATCATCCTTTTATCCGAATCAACAACTTCACTTTTGAAGCTACCCACAAGATATTCCATGTTGGCAAACTGCTTTTCCGTCACCGTCAAAACCTGGACTATCCCCGACGGTGGCTTATTCGCTTTGATTTGCGCTACAACAGCTTTTTCTGCGTTAGGCGTTATTAGCATTCTACAATACACCGACTCTTGCAACATTATAAAACCACTTTTAACTAAAGCTTTACGAAAGGCTCGATAAGCTCTTTTATCCTGCGCCGTTAGAGTGGGAAGATCAAAGAAAACTAAAACTCTCATAAATCTATAACTCATCACTATAACCCAAAATGCAAGAAACGTCGCCATTATTCAACGCTTCGAAAATACTACGCGTGTATATTCTTATGGCATTTAACACCGTTTGTCGCGTGTTGTTAATTTTGACAGTGTCATTCAACAAGTTCGTAAGAGCCCTTTTCTTTTCGCTATCAAAGATAAAGTCTTTGCCAAAAGAATACACCTTCCTATCCACAAGTATTCGGTATGGCTCCATGAGGTCGCAAGCAAAATTAAAATAGTTAAAAACGTTGTCGTGGAACAATCCTATTTGCGTAAGATAGCCACTTGCAACGATTTCCCTATTAAAAGCCGACAATAATATACTATAGCCATAGTTTAAAGCAGCATTAATTTGATTGGTGGCGCTTCTTGTAAAGTCCATACCAAACACTGCGTTAAAATATACTTTTGCAGCGTGTCCTTCCCTGTTGCTTTCATCGTAAAAATTAATTCCTTCTAAATAGTTTTGTAGTAATTCTGCCTCCTTATATTTCCTTAATTCAATAAGAAATTCTTTTTGCTTACTTATCTTAGTTTTGATGACTTCTACCCAAACGTACCCTTTCATTTCATACGTCCAAGCAATTTGTGTCTTTATCTTTTTGGAACAGTCATAACAACCATAATATGGCACAAGTTCGGCATTTGGGTTTCTTTTGCTATCGCAAAAGATAACTTTTATCTTCTTTTCTATAAGTGCTTCCAAAAGGCAACCTGTCAATGAAACTGCTGGGTTTTCAATTAATAGAACGGCAATTTCATCCAAATAAACTCTTTTGGTTTCTTCAGCACGTACCACCATAAAGCCAAGTTTATAGTCTAGTTTACACCTTGAATTAATTATGACGGTACGCCAGCTCATTATATCAAATCAAGCAAATTTTCAGATGAACTTTCATAAAAGCCCGATGCTGAGGTGTTTATAATTCGAACATCGCTATAATTCTTTTTCCAATTAGATAGATTTGAGCTTACCGTCGTCTTTCCCGATAAAGAACTTCCACCTATCAATTCTAGATTCGACATGGCTCCTTTCATAAACAGTTGTTGGATTTGCAATAACAACTTTACTTGGTCAATTATGTTGAATTTAACAAATTTACTACGCCCTTCTTTTATTAAGTTTATAGGAGTATTCGGCCTTTTACTAAACGCTGTATTATTGAGCTTTTCTAAGTAGGTATCGTATAGTTTTATATTATCCTCTTGGGTTATCCCATCATATTTAGAATCTAACTTAATATGAGGATTCTTTTTCATTTTCTCTTCGTACGTTTCAAGCTTTTTTAGATATTCTGTTAAATGAGCACCTAATATTAACGGCGTTCCTATTTTTAACAATATATTATTATTCATTTTTCCTGAAACCAGAAGCTTTAGGCCATCAAAACAAATCGTTGTGTTTATCTTAATTGGCCTTGCGTTAAACAACAATTCTAAATTTTCTGCTTTTGCGTTCTTTGCAGACATTTCGATAAGATAGTTCTTGACGTATTCCATACGATATTCCTGGCTTGCCATAAAGGCCTTGCTTGCTAAAAGGCTAACCGGAACCAAAGTTATTTCCTTCTTTTTGCCTACATTGTATTTTGCAAAAACAAAGAAGCTTGCCGTTGGTTTATTATACCCACCGTAAATTGCCGTTGGCTTATCTTTCTTCAAAGGAACAAGTCCTTCTGCCTTCTTCACAGGATTTTGATCAAAGTAACCACCCTTCCTTACAAATTGATAGGT
The DNA here is from genome assembly GCA_017461065.1 of Clostridia bacterium. Classification (GTDB taxonomy): domain Bacteria; phylum Bacillota; class Clostridia; order Christensenellales; family DTU072; genus Stercoripulliclostridium_A. Next base: position 9,503 of record JAFTZC010000012.1, read on the forward strand.
TGTGTAATGAACGTTGTTTTTTAACATGAACTTCTTAACGGTTTCTAATGCGTTATGATCCCAGACTACGTCATTGCCACAAATGGTTTTTCCACCAAAAATAACTTTCGCCTTTAGGTTGTATCCTTCGCCTGCCTTATAATATTTCTTACTAAATCTACAATGATATACGTTACCAACTGCAACGTTCAAATATGCATCTTTTGCATGATGTAAATCATTAAGCAAACGAGATTTGTGCATTTTTATAACTTCGTTTCGGAAGTCAGAAACCAGTCCCGCCTTAACGTAAACTATCTCTGCTTTATCGTTATACATATCTTTAAGCAACGTTGATATTGCCTTTGTTGCCTGAGACGTCTCTACTAATTGACGATTGATAAATCCCAATTTTTCTGTTTCAGTAAAAGGCGTTGTTCTCGTTAAACGTTTGTATTTTTCTTCGCTTAATAGCGTCAACCTACCATCCTTAGAAATATCTTTTAGATGCTTCCAAAAGCCGTTCATCTTTGATTGGATTGCGCTATCTATAGGATACGTATCACTCTTTTCTGCATTAACTTTAGACAAAACCAAGCACTTGTTGTTTATAATACTATCATCTTTAACAAGAGACCTTGGATAAATATGCTCAACGTTATAGGTTCCATCTTTAAGCTTAGTAATATCGATAGGCTCTCCCGTATACATACATCTTCCAAGCTGCATATAGTACAAGAACAATACGTCACTTTGAAGCATATTGTCCGCACTATCTCCCATTGCATCAAGTTGTTTGTTCAATTCCCTAACGTCGTCCGTTTTAATAAGATCGTATAGCTCTTTTATTTGTTGATACCTTGACTTTGTTCTAACCCCTTTTTGTTTTTCATCCCCACCACGCGTCATTTCTACAAATATACGCTTGGGAGCGTGCCTCATAACGTTATTAATATCTTTTAAGATATCTAACGTGCGCATTATAGGACGTTTTACTTGATTTGATATCCACATTTCATCAAGCTTCTCATTAAGACTAAAACTATTTTGTTTATAATAATCCTGTGCAATTTCATCTATGCTTTCTCTAAAAGTAAATCTATCAGAAAGTATTTGCATGAGATTACAGTTGGTATTCCACATCGTCTCGATTATACTGAAAGCTTCGCCTGTTCCACTTTCTTTATCAGCGCCCAAAATCTCACACAACAATGCCTTTGAAAATCGACCAAATTCTTTAAGACTAAGAGATGCTATATATTTGACGTCTTCTTCTACAAGTTGTGGATATTGTTTATTGAGCCATTTTTTAAAACGATTTTTATCCTCAGAATATGCTTTTTGTAAAATTATATTTTCAACGGCAGCCTCTGTTAATGTTCCACTTTCCAAAATTTTTCTAAAAGCTAAGTATGGCTTTAAGGATGACTTTATCTTTTCGTCAACTCCACTAAAAACATCCTCTTTTTGCATGTAATTGTTAGAAATCAAATAGTCCTTGATCTTTTTACACGTGACTTTAGGATACTTCTTAAATAGATCGTTATATATTCCTTGTTTGCATTCAACAGAAATTGAGTTACCATTAATTTTTATGTTATTAATCTCATTTAATACTTCAAACGAGACATAACATAATGAGTTCTTAGCAAGTACAGGCTCACCAGGTAAGTAAGTGCAATTATTTGTCATTTTCTTTATGAATGCTTGCTCACTCTTATCTAAATCAACGACTTCCTCAAAATTCCAAGGATAAATCTTTTGCGCCTTTCTCTCTATCCAAGCAAATTGACTTGACTTATTAAGAGGCCCTACGTAATATGGGATTTTATATTCCATTATGGAAAGAAGTTTATCTTTTACACTCCATCCATTATCATCTTTATAAGATAAGAATGGATGAGTACTTTCTGCTTTCTCAAGCAAAAGTTTCATTTCATACCAATATAGTTGATACGGAATAACCCTATTATCACTATCAACTTGCTTAGGCATAAATATGCCGATTTCTATCCTTTGCATCATTTCATCAAAGGATTCTTTATCCTCTATTTTAATAATTACATCTTTAAATGCATTTTTTATTAATTTACAAAACTCTTCTTGACTAACTTTAGAATTAACATATCCTTGATAGAACGTATCTGTTTCCGAACGGAATATGGCATTATAGTTATCCTTGGTTAAATATTTTTTCGTTAATCGTTTTAATATTTTAAGATCTTTTTTATGCTCTTCATATATCTTAACCTTTGCTTCTGAAATAGTGTTCGAGCCTTTTAATACGTTAACTAACAAAGACCAATCAAATAGTGCCTTTAGCTTTAATATCAATTCGCCATCATCATTCAAATCTGCAATGGTTTTTGACATTGTTTCATCATCTGCGCTTAAAGCAATGGATTTGTTTTCTAACTCAGCGTACTCTTCCTTACCAAACAGGTCTTTAAGGCTAACCTTAGCACCTGAAAGAAGTTTAATTATTTGCTCAACATTATATGGATGTTCCTCGCTAATCTCTTTTGGCGCTTTTCCATCAGAAAATATACGAGTAGCCAATTCTTTGCTTTTTTTGGTAATTGTCATTTTTTGAGGTAAAACCTCTTCAAAAACAGGTTGATATCCACTCCAATCTAAAACGTCTCCGGCATCTTTTATAAAGCTTACAAATTCACCATACGTTTTATCAACATTAATAACTTCGCTAATTTGTTCTTTGCTAACGTCATTGAGAAAATGACCACGATGCGCTACCAACCATGCACACGCAAAATACAAATGGCGCACGTCTTCATTTGCCTTGCCGTCCATTAAATCAACTATAAGATGATGAATCGTAGGATATTTCTTATTATACCTCTTATATTCATCCATCTCTTTAAATAATCTAAATTTACTTTCTTCATCTTGTGGGAACAACGCGCTATGTTGTATACGTTTAAATAAATCTTCATCTATTTTGCAAATCTCTTGTGCAAACAACTCGCCAACTAGCGCAACTCTTTGTTGTCGTCTGTCCAACCTACGACGAGCAGTACGATGTAGTCGTCTATCATTTGCAAGACTTGCTTCTTCAAAAATATGGGTTCCCCACATTGGATCCCCTTTGAATTTTATAAGCTGGTATTGCTCATCCGTAACGGCATATCCTACAGAATTAGTTCCGATATCTAAGCCAACGTAATAATTTTTCTTGCTTTTTTCATTTTTCATATTGACAGCCCCTTTCGAGTTATGTTATATAATTATTGGTAAGTACTGAATTTACCCTACGAGTTCAAATAAAAGAATTCTCAAATCGTCGGTTTTCCGATCGCACAGTGTGTGCATAAAAAATCTCTTCGGAGATTTTTTTATTTATTAAATCACTAAAATCTCTGTTTTTATTATAATACTATCACTGAAAAATGTAAATAGTGATTTCATTTAAACTCTTAGGGTGTCCCTTTTTCGTTACAATCTATTTATATAATATAAAAAGACACGCTTTTTGCGTGTCTTTTTGCTCGTTGTGCGTTATATTTTTTCTGTTTTTAATAGTAATATCCCCTGCGTTGAGTGGCTTGCTCAGCCTTTTTGGCCAAAGCATCCTTTTCCATATTGGCTTTCTTTTGGGCTTCGTTAAGCTCGGCTCCGTGCTTGAAGATTAGCGAGAAGATGAGCATCATTACGCCTGTGCCAAGTGAGCTTGCATAGGTGATTTCGGTAGAAGTCGATTCGGTAGCAGGTAGGGCTTCGGGTACGTTGGCAAGTAGGAATACTGCTATAACTGCTGCAACGATTTCCACAACTATAGGTAGAACGATTGCAAGAATACCCACTTTTTTGAGCTTCTTTGCACCCTCAAAGGTAAACGGAGTGCCTTCGCTTAGCTCAAATTTGAAATATTTTGCCATTCTGTCGCTTATGATTACTTCCGTCATGCAGGCAAAGAACGCTACTATAATTACAAAGTAAAGCATTTCCATAGTAGCCATAGTTTCGTCATAAACGAACTCACCTAAGGTGATATCGCCTTGTTCGGTTTCGATAATCAAATCACCCGTTGCGTATAGGGCAACTCCACCAACGGCGCAGCCAACCATACCTATAATGCTGAATACGAGAGTGATGATAGTTAGCACTCTACCAAGTCTCATTAGGCCTTGAATTGTACTAAGTGTCTTTTTCATAAATACCTCCTTTTATGCTAAAACTTCGCTTGCGAAGCTAATTGCTTTTGCCATAGCCTTCTTTGCAGCAGGCATCCAAATCTTAAGGTGGAAACAATGGAAGCAGTTGAAGAAATGCTTAGCCATAAACTGCTCGTACGGCACGCCTATTTCGTCAAACTTTTTCATAAGTTTCCTTGAGTGAGGGTTGGTTACGAAGTCCTTCATTCCCATAATAACCAAGCTCTTTGGGAACGTGCCGTCGATTGCGGGAATGGGATTAAGGTAATCTGCGTAGGGACTATTCTTGACGTCCTTTTTGCGTTTTACACCGGCAATGCCCTTTAGCATAGTGTCTAAAACGGGAAAGCGCATCCAAAACTCGTCAAAGTCGTACGGACCACAAAATAGCATCGCGCCTTTGAAATCAACGTCAAGTGGCTCTACTTCAAACTTTTGTTGCCAATTTGTATCCTTAAGCGTAACCAAGGTTACGACACTTAGGTGCGCACCGGCACTATCGCCCGTGATAACCATTTTGTTTAGGTCAAGATTATACTCGTCTGCGTGCTCGCGTACCCATTTTAGTGCGCTAAATATATTTTGCACTTCGTCCTTGTAAGTATATTTGGGAGTAAGCGCATAGTTTACGTTAACGACTGCGTTGCCTGCATTTGCAAACTGCAAACTTACACCCCTTCTAAAACGCTTATCCCCAGTTATCCAGCCACCACCGTGGATATTAAACACAACGGGAAATTTTCCACTTTCGGGAAGTTGTGACTTATCAAAAAGAAGGTCAAGCTTGCATACTTCGGGTATGCTATCCGAATAAACGATATCGTTTATTTCGGTAACGTTTGGATAGTTCAAGCAGTTTGCGCCCTTATGTTTAATAAGGTCGTCGATAGAAAAGAACGTAGATAGAAATGACATTAAATTTTCTCCAGCCTTATCAATTTTGTACTCATAGGAGTAAGCACGATATACGCCTTACCACCTTTGGTTTTTATCTCATCATTTGTCCATGCGTCGGTTGCTTTATAGCCTTCAGGTATGGTAATCTTCATAATTTTCGGCATTACGCTTTTTGCTATATTAAAGTATGCTTGGTATTCTTTTTCGCCAACTCTTGCGCCCCAAATAGGATATTTTAGGTCTTTTTTGATAACTCGGTTGTCGGTAGAATTTTGGTTAAGAGCAATGACTTCCTTTTGCTTATAGAAAGCAAGGTCTTCATCCTTACTTTCGGGAAGGTGACCACCCATCATAAGGGGCGAGCGTAGCATTGCCCACAGCGTGAGCATAACTTCCTTTTCCTTTTTACTTAGGCGCGTATCACGCTCTCCGCCAAAGCCACCGCACTTTAGCAATCTGCCTATTGGTAGCATATCGGCATCGGGAAAGTGCCCTTCACCAATATAAGGCGCCCACTTTTCGGCTATGGGGAAAATATCGCGAAGGTGCTTGGTGTTGTCCCACACGTCGTCCTTAATGCGCCAAGCGTTAGCATACTTAATAAAGTGTTCGGCTTGCTCAACGGGCGCGCTCTCGTGGGATATCGCACCTGGTGAAAGGCTAAGAACCATAGGTCTGCCCGTTGCCATAATAGCCTTGTGATAGCCTTCTACTTCCTTCATTCTACCGGAGGTGTAGGGACGCGCTGCGTCGTCGAGCTTGATGTAGTCGACTTCCCACTCGGCGTACTGCTTAAATATGGAGTCGAGATACTCCTGCGCACCCGGTTTGTCCATATCCAATCCCTTGTTGTGGTTGAGCCAATCGCAGTCTTCACCCGATATAATCATATCAGCGGTTATGCCGTCCGTGCCGTAAATAGGAAGCTTGTATTCAACAGCTTGACGTGGTACGCCACGCATAAGGTGTATACCAAACTTCAAGCCCCTTTCGTGGCAGTAGTCGGCAAGATACTTGAACGAGCCGTTAGCGCTTGGGAATTTGGTGGGCGCAGGAATGGGCCTACCAAAATCGTCCAGCCAAAGCTCCACGTCAAAGCGACCGTTTTCGTAGCGTTGCGAAGGAGCGTTGATTGGCCCTTTGATTGGGTAGGACCAACAGAAGTCCACGACACAATATTCCCAGCCGTATTCCTTTAGGTTCTCGCAAACGTAGTCCACGTTTTGCTTGAACTCGTTTTCGTCCACGGCGTGGCCGAAACAATCGTAACTATTCCACCCCATTGGTGGCTTTTTTGCAAAGCTGTTCTTATCCATATTCTTACTTAGCAATTTTTAGTTTTAGTACGTTTACGCTTCTTGCTTTGAGCGTTAGTTTGATGCTTTCACTTGCTGAGATTTTACTTACTATCGGTACTACCTTTTCTTCGGGCTTGCCGTAGTATGATAGAGTGTTTACGAGCTCGTCGTCATCCGAGTAAAGCTCGGTTAAGGTTGCCTTGCTTTCAAGTTTGGTTTCTTCAAAGCTAAATTCAACGTCCTTTTGGGCTCTGTTTACGTTGCAGGTCTTGACGTAAATATATTCGTCGTCGGTAGTGATGGACGTGAAGATTCCGTCCTTTTCGGGCTCGGCGATTAGTAGGTACTTTGGACCGTAGTTGTTAGAATACATTTGTTGAACGTGATAGTTCAAGGTCTTCAAAGTATACAAGCTGTTGAAGTTAATCATATTATGCTTCCATTGCTCGCCGCCAACCCTACTAAACAAAGGTGCGTAAGAACTGATTACTACTATGTCGGCGTTCCTTTCAAGACCGGTTAGGTATGCGCCTTCGGAGAGAGCAGAGTAGTAATTATTAGGCATTACCTTGTCGTTCCAAGTTTGGTTTGCGGCGTACTCGCCAAGGAAAATCCTATTTCTTTCACGTGGATAGCTATCATACATACTTGCGTTTTCGATGCACCACTCGGGGGTACGATAGAAGTGGTCGTCGACTATAACTTCGGGCCATTTGCCGTCAAACAACGAGCGGCGCTCCTCGTATTGCGGATGTCCGAAGCAATCGAATCCAACCGTCCAAATAACTTCCATCTCGGGATATTTTTCCTTGACGGCTGCTCTCATAATATCAAAGTTCTTGTTGTAGGTTTCGCCCCAGTTTTCGTTGCCGATACCGATAATCTTTAGATTGAACGGTGCAAGGTGGCCGGAGTCGGCACGTAGCTTTGCCCAAGCGCTTTCGCTCGGATCGGCATTAGCGTACTCGATTAGAGCAAGGATATTGTTAAGTCTTCTATCAAATTCGGGGTCGCCTTCAGTAACGGTCTCGTCACATCTTGCTTGACAAGCAAGACCTGCATTCAAAATAGGTAGTGGCTCGGCTCCAAGGTCTTCTGCGAGCAAAAAGTACTCGTAAAATCCTATTTCGTTGGTTTGCATATAAGACCTATCCTTTTGTCTTTCGCCCCAACAATTATATTTTGCGCCACGCTTTTCAACGTCGCCTACAGTGATAGTCCAATCAAAGCTGTTGTCAAGGGATAACCCTTCAACCAAGCATCCGCCGGGGAATCTTACGAATTTGGGATTAAGGTCGCGTAGTGCTTCGACGAGATCGCGTCTCATCTTGCCGCCACTCCACTTGGGATCGCCCTTGCCCCAATGGTCACTATCGCCAAAATACCAAGTGTCTGCTAAAAGCACGCCCTTACCCTTTAACTTAGCAACGAATCTTGCCATAGTGGTGGTCTTTGCCGTAACGCTACCGCTTACCTTTACCCATTCGCCCTTGCTTTCGGGAATGGTGAGCTCGGCAACGCTTGATAGGATATTGCCTGCCATATCTTCAACGTAGCACTCGAAAGTGCCCTCGAAGCCTTCGTTACGCAAAAAGACAGACACGTCGTATACGTGACCTTCTTTTATACCTACACCCGGCTTAGTGGAGTTACGTCTAAGATATCTGCCACCGTGCTCAGTAGAGTCGCCACCATTATAACCTAAGTTCTTGAGCACGAACTCGCCATCTACCTTGAGCTCCATATAATTAGGATTAAGGGGAGCAATTGGAGTTGCCGTGCCAAGCTTCAATGAGCCGCTACCACTCGTTGCCCAATAACGGAGATGGTCGGTGTAGTGGATTCTCGTCATAAATCTTCTACGTGCGTGGAAGATTTGGTAGTATAGCCAATAGAAGTCTCTCTTGAAGTCGTAGCAGAAGCACTCCATAGTGGGGTTGTTGATTTGGTTGTTGTTGATACCCCCGTCAATAGAGAAGTTTATGTCTTCAAAAAAGATACCGTACAAACGAGAGCTTACGTCTTTATAGTTATTTAGATTTGCAGTAATCTTCATAGCTTTCTCCTATTTAATGTGTACGAATTCCAATCCATTGAGCTTGGCGTATAGCTCGATATCGCTTGCGTTAAGAGCAGTTGATACGACGGTATGGTGCGCACCACCAGCTTGGAGCCACGCTTTTGCGCCCGTCTTAAAATCGGGTTTCAATTTCCACATAATGCGAGCAATGGGTAACTTTGGCATCGGTTTAGGTTGCTTAACAAGCTCGATTTCGGCACAAATTAATCTTAGGTGCGTGCCCATATCAACCAAGCAAACAGCCACGCCTTCGCCCTCGATTCCGTCAAAGACGAGTCTTGCCGGCGGCTCTCTGTCCCCGATACCGAGTGGGTGTACTTCTATCTTTGGCTTGGTGGATGCCGCCGTTGGGCAAACCTCTAACATATGGGAGCCAAGCACCAATTCCTTACCCTTTACAAGGTCGTATGTGTAGTCTTCCATAAAGAAGGTTGCGCCCTCTCTGCCTTCGGCCATTTTCTTGAATGCGGTGCCAAGCGCTGCTATCTTCCAATCGCCTTCTGCACCAAAACCATAGCCTTCTGCCATAAGTCTTTGGATGGACATACCGAATAGTTGCTTTAGTCCGTGTAGGTCTTGGAAGTTGGTGGTGAGTGCCGTATAGTTGTTTTTATCAAGGAAGCGTTTGAGAGCTATTTCATACTTAACTTGCTCCTTTACGCTTTCGACGTCGGGAGTATTGAGCTCGTATTCGCTTACGATTTCGTTATAAAGCGCGTCGGTTTCTTCGTCGGTAACCTTGCCTATTTCTTGGACGATATCGCCTATGCCGTAGTAGTCGATTTGCCAACCGAGTTTGATTTGAGCCTCCACCTTGTCGCCGTCGGTAACGGCTACTTCACGCATATTGTCACCAAAGCGACAAACCTTAACTTTCTTGGAGCAATCTACGCCGATAGCTACGTCTACCCAAGCGCTGATTTCACTTATAACGTCTTCGTCTTGATAGTAGCCTGCAACGGACACCCTTGGAACGCCCAAACGAGTGAGCACGTAAGCAAATTCCCTATCGCCGTGAGCCGATTGGTTAAGATTCATAAAGTCCATATCTATCTCGTCGTATGGAAGCTCTCTGTTGAATTGCGTATGTAAATGCAACATTGGTTTTTGTAAAATCTTGAGACCGTTAATCCACATCTTTGCAGGGCTGAACGTATGGCACCATACCATCATACCCACGCAATCGTCGTCGTAGTTGATTTCTTTGACAAACTTGGTGGCTTCACTCTCAGTTTTTACCATACCTTTGTAGATAACGTCCGCCCTTGAAATCTTGGCGTTAATAAACTCAACCATCTTGATGGAATCTGCTTCAACTTGCTTAAGCGTTTCTTCGCCGTATAAAAATTGACTTCCGGTTATGAAATAGATTTTCATTTATTTGCTCCTTTTTATTGGTTTATTTTTTGTTGATGTATACGTACATATCACTTTCGCCACGGTTGGCAAAAGCAAAATACGGTATCATTTTTAGCATTGCTCTTTCGCCTTGATTTTCAGCCGACACGTTAAGGCAATATGCGTTGTACTCGTCGCTCCAAACCTTTTCTATCTTGCTTTCAGTTGAAAGGGTATAGTCGGTAATATTCCCGTTGTCGACAGCTTCGGCGCAGTATATTAATGGTCCGTACTTAACGTAACAAGTTCCTTTGTTGGTTTCTACCCTTTCATCAGCTCCAATTACTTTTGGCTCGACGCTGAATTCTACGCTTGCTTCGTAGCCGTCTTCGTCAACTTCAAACGCGAGATAGCCGCTGCTTTCAACGTAGGTTTTAGTAGCAGTAACGGCTTCCGCCCACTCGGGTTTACGCACTTTTAGGCAAGTACCCTTTCCGCCACTAAGTGAAAGGTTTAGGCTTCCGTTTTGTGGAAATTGTGTGTCGAGAGTTATTTTTACTTGTTTTTCTCCCACGTTAAAAGTTCCACTTGACGCGATGAATTGGTCAACGTAAATATCCTTTCCATCCGTTGCATAAACGTAGGAGCCTACGCTTGCAATAGTACGTGCAATATTGGGTGGACAACAAGAGCAAGAGAAGTCTTTTTGTCTTGTTGCTACGGGGTATCTTGCAACGGATAACTTACGCTTGGCAAAGTCTATTTCAAGTGGGTTTTCATAAAAGAACTTGTCCCCCGATAAACTTATGCCGGACAAAAATCCGTTGTAAAGCACCCTTTCGATAAGGTCAGCGTAACAGACTTTTCTTTTGCTTTCTTGTAGCCTTCTTGCAAACAATATCAGTGAAATTGCCGCACAACTTTCCGTATAGGCTTTGTCGTTAGGTAGTATAAAATCTTTGTCAAATGCTTCGGTCAAGGCTTTTGCCCCTATGCCACCTGTAACGTACATACGCCTATCAACAATATTTTCGTATATGCACTCCATTGCGTATAGGAGCTCGTCGTCCTTTTCAATCCGCGCGACGTCCGTTGCCCCTGCATAAAGGTAGCACGCCCTAACGCTATGTCCTTCTGCCGTACGTTGCTCCTTGAGTGGCAAAAAGTCTTGGCCATAGTATCCGTCAAGCCAGGGATTGAGCCGATTGAGAGATTTGTTAAGACCCTTGTCTCCCTCATCCGTACCCCTGACGTAGATGAAGTATTTTGCCATTTCAAGATATTTACGCTTACCCGTATGCTTATATAGCTTAACGAGAGCAAGCTCTATTTCGGGATGTCCGGGACAGGTGAATGCCGTATCTTTATCTATGATAAAACGCTTTTCTACGTAGTCGCAATATCTTTCAACAACGCCTATAAGTTTATCTTTACCCGTCGCGTTTGCATAGGCAATAGCTGCTTCAATAAGGTGCCCCAAGCAGTATAGCTCGTGGTCGGTACGATGCTTGAAGACACTATTTTTGCGCGTTACCAAAAAGTGTGCGTTATAATATCCGTCGGCGCGTTGATTTTTTGCGATATTGTCTATCAATCCGTCAATGAATTTTTCGGCGTTTTCATCCCTTTCTTTTTGCAAAAGATAGGCCCACGCTTCAACGTACTTAGCGACGTCACTATCGTAAAAAATGTGTGGTGGTTTGCGCCAAAACTGCCAGCTTTTGTAGCCACATTTCGTTGCATCAAAGCGTTTCTTTTTGACGTACTCTGCCTTGATTGCAGGCAAGCTTACGTTGCGAGTGATAGTTTGCCTATCCTTCCAAAACCCTTCTTTTAATTCAACTAAAGAAAAGTCAACGTTTGCCATTATTTACTTTCCTTTTGGCCATAATAAGCGTTTTTGCCGTGCTTACGATAGTAATGCTTATCTTGGAGATATTGTGGAGCGGTTTCCGCATCTTTATTGAAACGCAAGGTGAGAGCTGCCATTTTAGCTACTTCTTCAAGGACGATACTATTTTCAACGGCTTTAAAGCAATCCTTGCCCCAAGTAAATGGGCCGTGGTTTCTAATCAAAGCACAAGGACAGGCTGTAGCTTCGATACCGGTTTTATTAAAATGCTCAACGATAACAAGACCGCTGTTGAGCTCATAGTCGCTCTCCACTTCCTGCTTACTGAGAGCACGAGTGACGGGGATATCTCCGTAGAAAGTGTCGGCGTGAGTAGTGCCGTAGCAAGGGATGTTTTTGCCTGCTTGGGCAGCTGCCGTTGCATAGGTTGAGTGAGTATGTACCACGCCACCGATTTCGGGGAACGCTTTATATAAAGCAAGGTGCGACATAAGGTCGGAGCTTGGGTTAAGAGTTCCTTCTACGATAGCTCCGTCAAGGTCGGTTATGACGATATCGTCAGCGCTCATATTGTCGTACGCGACCCCCGACGGCTTGATAGCGACAACGCCGTTTTCTCTGTCGATTTCACTTGCGTTGCCCCACGTCAAAATAACGAGACCTGCCTTAACAAGGTCCTTGTTTGCCTTCAAAACTTTTTCTTTTAGTGCTTGATACTTGCTCATATATTCCCCTTTTGGGTTTCGTTTTTATTAAATTATTGGTTACCAAATCCGTGATTATCGGGATCGCGGTATCTTCTAATGCCATTGTTTAGAGTGCGTAGCATAGCTACTTCTTCTTCACTCAAGCTAACGCTTAGGCAGCCAAAGTTTTCTTGCATACGCTCTACTTTGGTGCTCTTGGGTATAACGGCAATACCTTCATAAATATCCCAAGCAAGTATAACTTGTGCAGGGGTTGCGTTGTGCGCTGCGGCTATCTTTTGAATGACGGGTAGACTTAGCGCTTCGCCACGCATAAGGGGACTCCAAGCTTCTACTTGTATGCCTTCTTTTTTTAGATACTCCACAAGCTCGAACTGCCTAAACTCGGGGTGAAGTTCCACTTGATTTAGGTGTGGCTTAATCCTAAAATACTCTTTCATTTCTTCAATATGATGCTCTTTGAAGTTGGACACGCCTATTGCTTTTAGCTTGCCCGAAAGGTACAAGTCTTCTAACGCTTTCCACGTTTCCTTGACGTCCTTATGTGGCCAATGGATTAGCACCATATCGAGATAATCAACGCCAAGAAGCTCCATAGATTTATTAACTCTATCTATGGTTTTTTGATAGGTATTTACGTCTGTCCAAAGTTTGGTGGTAATAAAAATTTGCTCTCTTGGAACATCGGTTTCCTTTAGAGCAAGACCAATTCTATCTTCATTTTCGTAAAAAACTGCCGTGTCAATACGCCTATATCCCACTCTTAGCGCTGAAAGAACTGCAAGCTTTGCATCAAAATCACCCGTAATTTTATAGGTGCCAAAGCCTAACATATCAAAAGATATTCCGTTTGAAAGAGTGGTTTTTTGCATATCTCCTCGCGTGCGCCCCTAAAAGCGCGCATATATAGTAATTATAAAATAATAGTGAATATATGTCAATATGGATTTTGATTAGAAATCCATATTGAAAACGTAAAGTATGGGTGGGTATTAAGTAAACTCTTCGCTTTAACTTAAAAACGCGATTATTTAGATGAGTGCGAAAAAGACGAATTTACAAAAGGTTGCTTTATCTCACTAAAAACGCGTTAGTTTGGATGAAAGCCGACGGAAAAGATAAAAAACATTGGGTTGCTGTAGTAGACCTACTGCGCCCCAAAATTGTTTTAGAGTTAAGAACGCTACAGCTTAGATGCAAGACAAGGCAAAGGAAAAGCTCCGAGGGGTTGCTGTACTTGGCGTACTGCGCCCCGACGGAGCTTGAGTTTAACGAAGTATTGCGCTAAAATGTCGCGTTTTTATCTTTTGGATTTTTCCGCCTTGCGCTTATCATTAATAATCTTCATCTCTACTTCGGTGATTAGTTCGCAGTTGTTTTCACGAGCCCAATCTACACAGCCTTGAAGAACGAGTTTTAAGAATACGCGTGGAACTTTAACGAGAGTTTTGCAAGCTTCTTCGCTAAATTTAATCTTATCGTCCATTCTGTTTGCAGCATACATTACGCCACCAAGGTCTGCTTCGCGTGCTGCAGGAATCTTTTCGGGAATGGGGCGCTTGAAGCGAGTGTACCAGAAGTTGGTGGAGTCTCTATAACCATAGTCTACGGGTACGGGCGGGAATTCCGATGCCTTAACGCCGTTGATGATAGAATTATACCATCTTTCCTTCATCAAAATCTTGTCGATTTTGAGAATAAAGTGACAGCCGAACTTAGAAGTAATGCCGTTAAAATCTTTGTATGGGGGCTCAACACCTTCGAGTTGACCGATGCGAGCTTTATCTTCGAAGCCGTTTTCCAAACTATCGTCCCAAGTGCACTCGAAAACTTGGAATGCTTCCTTTACTACTTGGGGTCGTGGAGCATCGGTGGTGTCCGCAAGACCGTCTTCCAAAGTAAAGATACATTTTTCCATCTTTTCCTTGCTGGTTTCGCCGGGGAAGCCAAGGCGAACGGTTTCTTTGAAGTAGGCACGCTTATCGGTAATAAAATTGATTGCACACTTGCCCGTTCTCAAGATGTTTTGTGCCGTGTTGGAGCTGTTTCTGCATTCCAAAATCATAGCATAGTAATCTTTACCTGCAATGTAATATGGGAACACGAGTGAATATGCGCCAAGCGAAGTAGTACCGTCTTCAGCAAGAGTACTCATAAGCACCGTAGGCATTGGATAAAAAGCAGAAGTTTGATAAAAGTTGTCAACAATCCTTAAATCCTTAAAACTACTCATAATTTTCTCCTTTTTAACTTTTAGATTATTGATTTTGCTTGATAAATTCGGGAATAAAACCGAAAGTCATACCCGTTTCGTTTTCCCATTCGCTTAGGTTTTTGACGTTGCTTGCGATAAGGTCCTTTAGCGCTACGCCGTCGATGACGTCGTCATCGGCTGCCACTAAATTAACGTTTATCGTCTTTTTGCCTTCTTTGATTGCTTGCTTTACGAGTTCGTGACCCGAAAGAATATAAATGCTTTCGTCATACTTAGCCACTTGTATCCCTTCACCCAACTCAAGGTTGGTTGGATATACGTTATTCGGTGCTAAAATAACGGCCTTTTCGCCCTTTTCAAAGTAGTTTTTTGCACATTCAAGGATGATTTTTACTTCTTCTCTAATAGACGTGAGCGTGGTATCGAGCACTAAATCGTAGTTGCGATACTCACACATTTTTGCATTATAAATCCTTTCGTAACGATCGCTTTCTACCTTGCGCCTATTGATTAGACCGAGCATAGCGTCTTCCTTGCTGGCATACTTTTCAGCAGCGTCTACACGATTGTAGAAAACACGATTTGCCGCAACTTCGGGAGAAACCAAAACGTGTACCTTGAAGGTGTCCTTTACAAAGTGCCAAGCCATACGGGAGTCAAACACAACATTGTTGCCCCTTTCTTGCTCGGCGTACTCTACGAGTTTGGTGTCAATAATGGTGTCGTAGCTATGGTCTTTGTTGCAAAGCTCGTTGAGTTCAAGGGTGCTTATGCCAAGCTCAGCTGCATATTGACGTTGAATTTTGCCCGTGTGGAAAACGTCAAAACCATACTCGTTTTTTAAGATTTTACAAATCTCGCTTTTGCCACTACCAAGTTGTCCGTTGATGGTTATAAACATAATTCTCCTAAAAATTGCGACTAATATAAAGGCGTGTGCCCGTTGGGGCACACGCAAAAGTGATTATTCTTCAGTGGTTTCGATAACTTCGGGGGTTGCGGGAGCTTGCTCGCGTGCTTCTTGTGTTTCGCCCTCTCCGTTTTCTCCCACGAGTTTGGTGTCGTCAAGATCTTCGTGGGGGATGATTGCAGTTGCAACAATCTTGCCTTCGCCCTTGAGTCTCATAACTTTTACACCCTTTGTTGCACGACCAATCTTAGAGATTTCGTTTACTCTAATTCTAATCATAACGCCGGTGTCGGCAATCATAATCATATCGAGCTCTTCATCGGGGTTGATTATCTTCATATTGACAACGTTACCGGTGTTCTCATCAAAGTTACCTGCCTTGATACCCTTACCTGCTCTACCTTGCAAACGGTATTCTTCAAGAGCAGTTCTCTTGCCAAATCCCTTTTCGGTGATGGTAACAACTTCGGTTCTGCCGTCACGAACGACTTCCATATCAACCACTACTTCGCCTTCGTCAAGAGCTATACTCTTAACACCCATTGAGCCACGGCCGGTCTTACGAACGTCTTGCTCGCTAAAGCGGATACACTTGCCTGAAGTGCACGCCATCAAGATTTCGTTTTCGCCCGTAGTAATATCGGCGCTGAGCATTTCGTCACCGTCGGTTAGGGTGATAGCGATCTTGCCGTTTACACGGATTTTTTCGAACTCGCTTAGGGCACACTTCTTGATTAGACCTTGCTTGGTTGCCATTACGATATAGCCTTCGGAGTAGTCGTGTACGGGTAGGTATGCCGTAATCTTTTCATCTCCGGAAAGTGGCAATAGGTTAACCATTGCGCGACCTTTGGTTGCCCTTTGTGCTTCGGGCACTTCATAAGCTTTCAAGCAATAAACTCTACCGGTGTTGCTGAAGAAGAGTAGATCGTCGTGTGAGTGAGTGACGAACATCTTGGTGATGAAGTCTTCTTCCTTTGCCTTGTGAGCAGTGATACCAACGCCGCCGCGGTTTTGTGCTTTGTATTCCTTGACTCCAAGACGCTTGATGTAGCCTTGGTGGGTGGTGGTGATAACGACGTCTTCCTTGGGGATAAGGTCGCCAATGTTGATTTCGCCAAGGTCGTAGCTGAGCTCACTCTTACGTGGGTCTGCGTACTTATCCTTAACTTCGATAAGTTCTTCCTTGATGATTTCTCTAACTCTTTCGGGACGAGCAAGGATATCGTTGTAATCAGCAATAGCAAGTTCGATTTCGTTTAGTTCTTCTCTAATCTTTTCTACTTCGAGAGCGTTCAAACGAGCGAGCTTCATATCCAAAATTGCGTTAGCTTGCTTTTCGGAAAGTAGGAAGTTTTCCATAAGAGCACTTCTTGCTTCGGGAGTGTCTTTGGACTTTCTGATGATAGAAATAACTTCGTCGATGTTTGCAAGTGCAATTACCAAACCTTGTAGTAGGTGAGCACGTTCGTTTGCCTTGTTGAGTAGATATCTCGTTCTTCTTACGATAACGTCGTTTTGGTGTTTTACGTAAGCTTCCAAGATTTCCTTAAGATTCATAATCTTGGGAGTGCCGTCGTCAAGAGCAAGGAAGGTGATACCCGTTGAAACTTGAAGTTGAGTTTGCTTGTATAGTGAATTGAGCACTACTTGTGGGCTTGCATCACGCTTTAGTACGATAACGATACGCATACCGAAACGGTCGGATTCATCTCTTACGTCGCTGATACCTTCGAGCTTCTTGTCCTTAACTTGGTCGGCAATATTCTTGATAAGAACGCTCTTGTTTACTTGGTATGGGATTTCGGTTACGATAATGCAGTTTTTGCCGTTGATTTCTTCGATATCACAGCGTGAACGCATAATAACGCCGCCCTTACCCGTTCTATACGCTTGCTTTACTGCAGCTCTGCCAAGAATAAGTGCACCTGTTGGGTAGTCGGGAGCAGGAATATACTCGATAAGTTCGTCGATGGTAATATCGGGGTTATCAAGTAGTGCTACCGTACCGTCGATAACTTCGCCAAGGTTGTGTGGTGGGATTGACGTTGCCATACCTACTGCGATACCTTCCGCGCCATTTACCAATAGGTTGGGGAATCTTGCAGGAAGTACGGTTGGTTGCATCAAGGTATCGTCGAAGTTAGGATAGAAATCTACGGTATCCTTTTCAAGGTCGCGTAGAAGTTCGCCTGCTATCTTGGATAGTCTTGCTTCGGTATATCTCTGTGCTGCTGCGGGGTGACCATCGACTGAACCGAAGTTGCCGTGTCCGTCTACGAGTGGGTTGCGGATAGAGAAATCTTGAGCAAGTCTTACGAGTGCATCGTATACCGAGCTGTCACCGTGTGGGTGGTACTTACCAAGAACTTCACCAACGATACGAGCACACTTCTTGTGTGGCTTGTCGTAGGTGTTGCCAAGGTCGTTCATTGCGAACAAAATTCTTCTATGTACGGGCTTCAAGCCGTCTCTTACGTCCGGTATAGCACGGCTTACGTTAACTGCCATTGCGTAGGCAATAAACGATTTGCTCATTTCGTCTACAAGGGGAGTGGGCACGATCTTAGTCTTGCCAAGTATCTCTTTGATTTTACCTAAATCTAATCTTGATTTGCTGCTTGCCATATTAGATATCCAACTCCTTTACAAGTTTTGCATTTTGCTCGATGAATGCTCTACGTAGTTCCGGTACTTCACCCATTAGTAGGCTGAAGATTTGGTCGGCTGCTTCTGCATCATCTACGGTTACTTGCAACAAGGTACGAGTTTCGGGGTCCATTGTTGTTTCGTAAAGTTGTACGGCGTTCATTTCACCAAGACCTTTGTAGCGTTGGAGTTCGTACTTGCCGTTTACGTTCTCTTGATATTCCTTGAGTTCAACGTCGGAATAAAGATATTTTTCTTCCTTATTCTTGGTTACCTTGTAGAGTGGGGGTAGTGCGATATATACGTGACCTTGCTCTACGAGCGGACGCATAAAGCGATAGAAGAAGGTAAGAAGAAGAATTCTGATATGGCTACCGTCGACGTCAGCATCCGTCATACAAATGATACGGTCATAACGACGCTTGGTGATGTCGAATTCATCCTTGTAACCGCAACCGAAAGCCTTAATCATAGCCTTGATTTCTTCGTTATCAAGGATACGGTGCATTCTTGCCTTTTCTACGTTCAAAATCTTACCACGAAGGGGAAGGATTGCTTGGATTTGACGGTCACGACCACTTATAGCGGTACCACCTGCCGAGTCACCCTCTACCAAGAAGATTTCGCAGTTTTCGGGAGTGGTGTCCGAGCAGTCTGCAAGCTTGCCGGGGAGTGACATACTATCCATTGCGCCCTTACGGAAGCTTTCTCTTGCCTTGCGCGCTGCTTCACGAGCCCTTTGAGCGGTGATAGATTTGTTTATTAACTCTTTTGCGATCTTGGGGTTTTCTTCCAAATATTCGCTTAGTTTTTGGTTTAGAACGCGTGCTACGATGGTTCTCATCTCGGCGTTACCGAGCTTGGTCTTGGTTTGACCTTCGAATTGAGGCTCGGGGAGCTTTACGGATACGATGCAAACCAAACCTTCACGGCAGTCGTCGCCTGAAAGCTTTTCGTTTTCTTTAAGAGTTTTGGATGATTGGCCGTATTCGTTGAAAATCTTGGTCAAGCTTGCCTTGAAGCCTTCAAGGTGCATACCGCCTTCTTCGGTGTTGATGTTGTTTGCGTATGCGTAAATTTTTTCGTCGTAGCTGGTGTTGTATTGCATAGCAATTTCGACGATATTGTCGCCTACGGTTTCTTCAACGTAGAAGGTTTCGGGGAAAAGAATTTCTCTGCCGGTGTTAAGCTCGTCTACAAAATGACGGATACCGCCTTCGTAGCAGAAATCTTCGCGACGTTCTTGACCTTCGCGCTTGTCTTCGATAGAAATCTTGAGACCTTTGTTAAGGTATGCAAGCTCTCTGAGTCTTACGCGCATTAAATCATATTGGAATATAATGGAGTCGAAAATCTCTGCATCGGGGAAGAAAGTAACTTCCGTGCCCGTTTCGGTAGTTTCGCCAACGACTGAAAGTGGTCTTTGCGGAACGCCCCTATTGAATACTTGCTTATGTATTTTGCCGTTTTGGTATACGACGACTTCGAGCCACTCTGAAAGAGCGTTTACGCAAGATACGCCAACGCCGTGCAAACCGCCTGAGATTTTGTATCCGCCACCGCCGAACTTACCGCCTGCGTGTAGCTTTGTTAAAACGACTTCAACGGCTGATTTGCCTTCCTTTGGTATAATTCCCGTAGGGATACCTCTACCGTTATCCCTAACGCGAACAGCGCCTTCTGGAAGAATGGTTACTTCGATTTGCGTGCAGTAGCCTGCAAGAGCTTCGTCGATAGAGTTGTCTACGACTTCGGTAACAAGGTGATGGAGACCTTTGATATCGGTGGTACCGATATACATACCCGGTCTTTTACGAACGGGCTCAAGACCTTCAAGAACCTGAATATCCTGTGAACCGTAACTATGATCTAATTTTTCGGCCATTTTATCACTCCTAAAAAATATTATGCGATAGAATTATAACACAAATTTATATATATGTATAGTAAATAAAAGTAAATAGTATATACTTTTTTTGCGCGCTCGCGTGACACTTGCGCGTTGCGCGTGTGAGAAAGACGTTTTTGGGCAAAAAGAAAAAGCCTTGACGGCTTTTAGTGTTTTTTGATTTCGCGTAGGTTTGAAGTGATTTCCACGTCCAATCCTTCTTTGACGAGCGTAGTAAAGAATTCTCTTTCCAACTCGGTGTTTATGATATTACGCGTAAAACAAATGGTAGTGGTATCACGATAGGTCGCAACGCCAATATTAACAGGCACCTTTCTTGACGGATTGATATGTAAGGCAAATCTGCTCACAAACTTCTCCATTCCTTCGGGTAAATTGATAACCCCTACGTTGGATATAATCAGCGTTTGCTTGGTCTTTTTAGTACCGAGCTTGCCTATTTTCGTACCGAGTTCCTTTAGGAATACGGGTGTATACTTCAAAAGTTTATTGGTTGCCATCAGCGCGGACACCGCTATCTTTTCGGAGAGCTCATCTTTGTTGGACGTGCCGTCCTTTATGTCCTTAGCACAAAGACGAACGTACTCGTCTAAGTCCAAGTTTGTGGAGCCGGTATTGACGTAACACTTCGTTAGAGTCGTAAAATTCCTAACCGTTTGCGATGGGAATATCTTACGAAGATTTATAGGTATCATCGCCACCAAATCCACGTTATCGGTTTCCTTTACGTAGACTTTGGATATAGAATATAACGCAATGCCTGCAATTAGCGCCGTTACCGTAACACCCTTTTTGCGAGCAAGTTCTTTGAGTGACGCGGTGCTGACGAAACCTTGAATAGCGCCGTATCCTAAGCTCTTGAAGTGTCTTGCTTTTATGCCAAAACAGTTTTTGCCTGCCATTTTGCCTACGACGCCACCAAACATATCGAAGCCTTTATAATATTTGGAAATGCTATCTTCAAGTTCTGCTTCGGGAACAGGCTCACCTACGATTTTAATGCCGTTGGGCTCCGGCAATTCTTCGCCACACTCGTCTAAATAACGATAGATTAGAGCCTTCAAAAACTCCACTCCGCCCGTGCCGTCGCATAGGCCGTGGAAGAAGTCGATGGAAATTCTCTTTTTGTAATATTGGACGCGGAAAAGAAAACGCTTGTTGCGTTGCAAATCAATATTACGCATACATACGCCATCGTCGGGGAAGGCAACGGGTTCGTTGTCGTTGTACTCAAAATAGTAACGGAAAAATCCCCTTCTCAGCATAACTGCAAAGGTAGGGAAGCGCGGCATAATATCCCTTAGCGCCGTGCAAAGGTTTTCTCCGTCAACGTAGTTACGCATTTCGACGGACAAACGGAATATTGACATCGTGGTTTGCGTTTCACTCATTGGATAAATATCCGACGAGTAATCCAACTTATACCACTTAGGGCTGGGAACAAAGGGATAACTCATAGTTATATTATATAACTTTTCAGCATATTAGTCAATGAGTAGCATTATTTAAGGAGAGCGTATGAGCACAAATCACGAACTGCATTACACCCCAAATAACATCACCGTTTTAGGGGTAAAAGAAGTATTGGAATTCAGCGAGCGCGAAATCATTTTAAGCCTTGAACACTCGGGGCTTAGGGTTTCGGGCAAGGAGCTAAAACTGATTGAAGCCGATATGGAAAAAGGCGTACTGAAAGCAAGCGGCACCCTTTCTTCTCTTAACTACGGCGGTGGAGCAAAAGAAAGCTTAGTTAAAAAATTGTTCAAGTGATAAGGGAAATCATCTACGACGCCGTTGCTTTGGTGGTATTCACTTTGGGTGGCGCTTTTGCAGGGCTAAGTTTTTTAAAGTGGCTTAGCTCAAGCGAGAAAGGAATAAAGGCGCATCTCGTCGACTTTTGCTTCGGGCTATTAGGCGCCGTGGTCTTTTTGCTACTGAGTGAAATTTACTACGGCGGAGTGGTAACCTACTATACCCTATCTTGCTTTGCAATAGGCTACGTAGGCGTGCTTGCGTTTTACGGCGAAAGCAAAAAGATTGCCTTGCCTACCAAACTTAAAACGGCTTTTTCAAAACTCAAAATTCCCAAGCAAAACCAACGTAAAATTAAGCAAAAAAAGAAACGCGAAAATCGCGTTTCAAAATCTCGTTCTAAAATTAAGGGTATCAATTAAGCCTTGTTCGTACTACCAAAACCGCCGTTGCGTACTTCGGTAGCGTCATCGTCAAAAGTGATTCCGTACTCTACGAAAATGCCTTGAGCAAAGGCTTCGCCCTTCTTTACGGAAAGGGTTTTACTTTCGTTTGAAGCGTTGGTGATTTTGATTTGGATGTGACCTTCGTTATCCGAGTAGTAGTAGTCTTGGTCGATGATACCTACGGTGTTGTTTAGCCCCAAGCGATACTTAAAACCAAGTCCTGAACGTGGGTAGATTTTAAGCACCCAGCCGTCTTCCATATAGGCGCGAATACCCGTTGCAATCTTGATAGTTTGGTTAGGCTCAAGGGTGAACTCTATGGGAGAATAGAAGTCGTAACCTGCGCTTCCCTTGGTTGCACGCTTTGGTAACACAACCGTATCGTAGTCGGTAGCGGTAGCTACTCCGTTAGAGTCGGCCAAAAAACGAGCAAGCGATACCTTTTCAAACTTTGCAATTCTTCTCATTATAGTTTGCTCTCGATAAGTTTAATGGAGTAGTCAAGTCTTTCAAGACTTCTTTCCTTGCCGAGCAATCCGCCCATTTCTACTGCGCCGCCGGGGGTAACTGCAGCCCCGGTTAAGCCTACGCGAACACTCCAAAGCATTTGTCCCTTTTTCATACCGATTTCTTCGGCCTTTTGTGCAAGGGCTTCGCTAAGTGCTTCTTCGCTAAAGTCGGCAATACCTTCTATTGCTTCCTTAGCAGCCTTGAGTGCTACCAATCCAACGCTTGCATCTGCTTTCAATTTCTTGTGGTCGTAAAGGGATAGTTCGTAATCGCCAAACTCTTCCATAAACTTTACCTTTTCGGGAATGTCGCTGAAGGTTTCGATACGTGATTGAAGTAGAGCGTTCCACTTTGTATAGTCGTACTTGCCTGCTACCACGCTTTGGTCGTACCAAGGTTTTGCAAGGGTAGCAAATCTTTCGCTATCCAATTCTTTGATATACAAAGAGTTGAGCCACTTCATCTTGACTTCGTCAAAAATAGAACCACTCTTTGAAATGCCGTCTACGTCGAATAGCTCGATGAGAGTATCGATATCCATCTTTTCAACTTCACCCTTTGGTGACCATCCGAGAAGCGCAATGTAATTTACGATTGCTTCGGGAAGATAACCTTTTGCAATAAAGTCTTCGAAGTTAGCATCACCGTAACGCTTGGAAAGCTTTCTTTGAGCGTCCTTCATAATTGGGGGAAGGTGAATGTATTTTGGTGGCTCCCAACCAAAACTCTTGTAAAGAAGGTTGTACTTGGGAGTAGATGAAAGATACTCGGTGCCACGGGTTACGTGGGTAATATTCATTAGGTGGTCGTCTATAACGTTTGCAAAGTTATAGGTGGGCATACCGTCTGACTTGAGCAAAACGTTGTCTTCAAGGTCGGCGCAGTCTACGTCGATTTGGCCGTAAACCAAGTCGGTATAGGAAGTCATTCCGCTTTCGGGAATATTTTGGCGAATTACGTAGGGAACACCTGCATCAAGCTTGGCTTGGATTTCTTCCTTGCTAAGCTTTAGGCAATGTTTGTCGTACTTGCGATTGCCGTTCTCGTCCGTTAGGGACTCCAGACGCTCTTTATCGCAGAAACAATAATATGCGCCGCCGAGTTCAACGAGCTTGTGTGCGTACTCGCTGTAAATGCTCTTGCGTTCGCTTTGGACGTATGGTCCGTACTCGCCGCCGTGAACGGGGCTTTCGTCAACTTTGAACTTGACGGTTTCGAGCGTGCGATATACCAAATCTACAGCGCCTTCTACGTAGCGCTCTCTATCGGTATCTTCGATACGTAAAATAAATTCGCCCCCGTTATGGCGAGCGAAAAGATATGAGTATAGTGCCGTCCTAAGGTTTCCTATGTGCATAAAGCCCGTAGGACTTGGAGCAAATCTTGTTCTAACTTTCATAATACCTCGTTATTTTTTAAGAGTAGCAATAAGTTCGTAAATTCTTTGTAGGTCGTCTTTGTTGTAGTAGTCAATGCAAATTCTACCCTTGTTTTCATTACCAACCAACTTTACCTTGGTGCTGAATACGCGCTTAAGGTCGTCAACGAATTCGCGCATTTCGAGAGAAAGACGTGATTTTTCCTTTGCGCTCATCTTGCGTGGAGCCTTATCCGGGTTGAGATAGTAGCGAACCTTAACTTCAAGTTCTCTAACACTCATTTCGCCGTCGGCTGCTTGATATGCAAAGTCGATTTGGGTTTCTCTATCGGTGATTGGAATAAGTGCACGTGCGTGACCTGCTGACAAGCGGTCTTGTGCAACCAAGCTCTTAACTTCTTCTTCAAGAGTAAGTAGTCTTACGATATTGGCAACGCTACTTCTTGCCTTACCGATACGGTTTGCAAGTTGCTCTTGAGTATATCCGTTAAGCTTCATAAGTTCTGCAACGGCTTCTGCTTCTTCAATAGCGTTTAGGTTTTCGCGTTGTAGGTTTTCGATAAGTGAAATTTCCCTTATCATCCTTTCGTCAATCTGTTTTACCATTGCGGGAATGGTATTTAGACCAACTGCTTTTGCTGCGCGATAACGACGTTCACCGGCAACTATCATATACTTGTCGTCTCTCTTGACAAGAATGATTGGTGAAATTACGCCTTGAACACGAATGCTGTCTTCAAGTTCTCTTTGTTGCTTTTCGCCAAAGTGCTTACGTGGTTGATTAGGATTGGCTTCGATTAAATCAAGCTCGATGTTGTAAACCTTTTCGCCTTCGATAACTTCGGTGGGTTGAACGGGAAGAACTCTTTCGTCTTCAATGTTTGCAAGTAACGCGCTGAGACCTTTGCCTATTCTCTTTGACATTTTTTCTCCTTGAA
This sequence comes from Clostridia bacterium, assembly GCA_017461065.1. Lineage (GTDB taxonomy): Bacteria > Bacillota > Clostridia > Christensenellales > DTU072 > Stercoripulliclostridium_A. The sequence goes on from JAFTZC010000012.1 coordinate 34,533, forward strand.
TCCTACAACGGATTGCTGATGATTTTTTTGTTGTGTCTTGGGTATTCCAAGGGTGTTACCCCTGTTTTCTTGATGATTATTAGGCTTCTTGCCTGTCCGTCAAGGGTGTAAGTACGGTTTTTTACAACTTCGCACTTGAGCTTTTTGACGGCGCCCATAGCCCTTTGGAGTTCTTCTTCACTCTTGCCCTTGTAGGCGTAAAGCGCACCGCCAACTTTGATTAGCGGAATGGTATACTCCAAAAGTTTGTTGAGTTCGGTTACCGCCCTTGCGGATACGCTGTCGTAAAAGGCGCGATTTACTCCCCTTGCGACGTCTTCGGCCCTAACTTTTTGGGCCTCAATCCCTTCAAGGCCGAGCAATTCTATCAGTTTTTCTAAGAAAAGCACCTTTTTTCCATTGCTTTCCACCATAGTAACCTTAAGGTCGGGACGGAATATTTTTAGCACCACGGCAGGAAATCCTGCTCCACTTCCTACGTCGATATGGTTTGCGCCGTAAGGAATATCTTCCACAGCACCAAGCGAATCTACGAAGTGCTTTACTATTATTTCTTCTTCGTCGGTAATGGCAGTTAGGTTGACGTTTTTGTTATATTCAACCAAAAAATCCATATACTTTTTAAGAATTTCGGCTTGAGCGGGCGTACACTCATATCCAAGTAAATTAAATTTTGACATTATTTGTTGACTATCGCCCATACCCACGCTCGCGCATAATAATAGTTGTATAAATTATAGCATTATATTTATTACTTGGCAAGTGTAAATTTTATTCAAGGCAAGAAAAAAGAAAGCTTTAGCTTTCCTTTTCTTGTTGACTATTTTGCTTTTTTCTTTTCCGGCTCGATTATCGGGTGTTCTTTTAGGTATTCTTGACGATTTTTCCACGCTTTATGAAGGATAAAAATGAGCGGAATACCGACGGCTATCATCAACAAACTCCAAAATTGCGACGGACTGACGCCGGGCACGAAGCCACCCCTTTCATCGCCACGCCAAAATTCGATTACGAAACGAAGCACACCGTAGCCGATTAGATATGCCGGCAAGCCATAGGGATTGGTCTTTTTGAGATAGGAAGCAAGAATAACTACGAAAAGTACGAAAAGTCCAAGCGCTTCGATTAGATTAGTGGGTATAACCTTGCCCTCAACGCCAACGAACTCCATACCAATCCAACTATCGGTAGGTAAACCGTAGCAACAACCTGCAAAAACGCATCCGAGTCTGCCAAAAGCGTGGCCAAGCAACAATCCGAGCGGTACGGAAGTGCAAATATCTATGATTTTAGATTGGAATTTTTTCCTAAAAATCAAGCAAAGTCCTACGAAAGTTACTGCTCCGCCTACGAATCCGCCAAGGAAGGTTAATCCGCTACCAAAAAGATCGAAACCTGCTTCGGGATTATCAATATAGCTATAAATTGCTTGGAAAAGTGCTGCTGAAAAAAATCCTACGGCTGCCGTTGCAACGCCGTTTATAGTTATAAAATCTGCATATTTGCTTTCGAGTTTATCACGTTTTGCAAGTAGCCAAAATACGATAAAGCAGGCAAGCACGCCCACCGCTACGCAAATGCCGTATAAAGTGATAAATCCACCTATTTTGTAAGGATACATAAATATTTCTCCTTGTTATAATCGATTACCATACTATTATAAATCAAAATTCGCTATTTATCAAGAGAGAATACGCCATCTTTGAGATTGCCCTTTTTATTCCAATAAAAATAGCTCCTTTTGGAGCTACTTTCTATAAACCCATTTTCCTTAGGTGGAGTATTAAAACGGTTACGTCTGCAGGAGTTACACCCGATATTCTCGACGCTTGTGCAAGAGTCATAGGCCTATGGTCGTTGAGCTTTTGCCTTGCTTCAAGTCTAAGACCTTCAACGTCGGAGTAATCGATATCGGTGGGAAGCTTCTTTTCTTCCATTCGGCGCGCTTCCTTGATTGCGCCTTCTTCCTTTTTGAGATATCCTTCGTATTTGAGCTCGACCGCAACGTAGCTTAGCGCTTCGGGGCTGAAATCATAGTAGCTTCCGTCAACTTCCAAAAGCGTTTCCTTGGTGGCTCTGCCACGCTTCAAAATATCTTCGCCGGTGATGCTGCCTTGGGGTAAGCTCTCGCCGATTTTTTCAAAGGCACAAGCTACTTCTTCCATCTTGTATCTCGTTTTTAGTTTTTGCTTAATTTCAGCAATTTGGGATACCTTATTTTGGTACTTGGAATATCTTTCTTCCGTAACCAAGCCAAGCTCTTTGCCAATTTCCGTTAGACGCATATCGGCGTTATCTTGCCTTAAATGCAGCCTGTACTCCGCTCTTGACGTCATCATTCTATAGGGCTCTTCCGTACCCTTTGTAACAAGGTCGTCAATCAAAACACCGATATACGCTTCGTCACGTCTAAGGGTAAAAGGCTCCTTGCCGTCAATGTATCGAGCGGCGTTTACGCCGGCAACCAAGCCTTGTGCACCTGCTTCTTCATAGCCTGAGCTACCGTTAATTTGACCTGCCGAGTATAGACCTTTTATCTTCTTTATACCAAGTGCCGAGTCAAGCTCAAGGGGGTTGATGCAGTCGTACTCGATAGCGTATCCGTATCTCGTTATGATAGCGTTTTCCAAACCCCTTACGGAGTGTACCATTTGCTCTTGTATATCGTAAGGCATCGACGTCGATAGACCTTGTGCGTACATTTCTTCGGTATCGGCGCCTTCGGGCTCAATGAAGATTTGGTGCCTTTCCTTGTCAGCAAAACGCACCACTTTAGTTTCAATAGACGGGCAATATCTTGGTCCCGTGCCCGTTATTGCGCCGTTATACATAGGCGCTCTATCAAGATTACCAAGTATGATTTCGTGAGTCTTTTGATTAGTATAGGTAAGGTAGCAAACCTTGTCGTTGCGAACTTCACCTTCGGTGAGCATACTGAACGTAGGCAAACCTACGTCGCCCTTTTGAACTTCCATCTTGTCGTAGTCAATAGAACTCGATAATAGTCTTGGGGGCGTGCCCGTCTTAAATCTTCTAATATCCAAACCAAGTCTTATTAGGTTTTCGGTAAGCCCTTCACTGCGCATAAAACCTGCTGGACCCGTAGCTCTTGAGTAATCACCCGTAATTATTCTGCTGTTTAGATAAACTCCGCTTGCAATAACCACTGCCTTCGCTTGGTAAACGTCGCCCATAGCCGTTTTAATGCCCGTTATTGCGCCGTTTTCCACCAAAATATCTACTACTTCAGCTTCGAGAATTGCAAGGTTTAAAGTCCTTTCCATACGCTCTTTCATCAAGCGGTGGTATAGGTTTTTATCTACTTGAGCGCGTAAGCTATGTATTGCAGGGCCATTGCCAAGATTGAGCATTCTCCTTTGCAAAGTAGCCTTATCTGCTATCTCTCCCATTATACCGCCAAGCGCGTCAACTTCCTTTACAAGATGTCCCTTTGCTGTGCCGCCGATATTGGGATTGCAAGCCATAAACGATACCGCTTCAAGCGATAGGGTGGTAAGTAACGTCTTTTTGCCCATAGTAGCAAGCGCGTGGGCTGCTTCAACCCCTGCGTGTCCTGCTCCTATTACGATGGCGTCATAACTCTTAATCATTCTACTTACCTACACAGAATTTGCTGAAAATTTCGTCTACTACGCTTTCTGCCACGTCTTCGCCCGTGAGCGTTGCAAGTGCAGAATAAGCCGTCTTGATATCTACTACGATGCAGTCAAGCGTTTCAAAGCCAAGTGCGTATAAGGCACTTTCAACTGCTTGCAAGCTTTCACCTACTGCATATATTTGTCTTTCGCGCGTAAGGACGGGGCTCTTGAGCTTTCTCTTGAGCTCGAGCTTGTCGGCTATCATTGCGATAAGCTCCTGTACGCCCTTGCCGTTTTTGGCTTCGATGACGATATCGGAAGTCCTTGGATATTTTGAAATATCGCCTTTATTAGATACTCTAATATGTTTTTTGTGCTTTACCTTATCGTATAATTCAAGTTCTTCGTTACTTTCAGGTAAAGAAGTATCTTGTAAGAACAATACCAAATCTGCGCCCTCTATTGCGCGCGTAGCGCGCTCGATACCTATTTTTTCTACGACGTCACTTGACTCTCTTATACCTGCAGTATCCAGCACTTCGACGTTTACGCCATCAAGCATAAACGAGCCTGCAAGAACGTCTCTCGTAGTACCTGCAATATCGGTTACGATGGCGCGCTCGTCCTTTAGAATCGCGTTCATAAGACTGCTCTTGCCTACGTTGGTTAGTCCGCATAGCGCAATAGACACGCCCTCTCTTGCTACGGCACCTTGCTTGGAGCTATCGTAAAGCTCTTTGAGCTTTTCCTTTGCTTCTTCAAGC
>JAFTZC010000002.1 GCA_017461065.1 Clostridia bacterium
CGGCGAAATTCGCCCTAAAAAGACAAAAAATCGTAAATTGACGGCATACGACCGTTTTATGGCTAAAAGGAAGGCTTCGCCCTTCCCTTACGCTCAAAAAATGCAAACTTTCACCCCAAAAAATCTCTTTGATGCACGTCTCATCGTTGACCAAATCAAAGCAGGTAACGGGGTGATTTTTAATCTCAAAAATTTAGGCGAGGTACTCTCGCAAAGGTTGCTTGATTTTCTAAGTGGAGCTGAGTACGCCTTAGGTTTTAACGTAAAAAAATTGGACGAGTATAAATATCTTGCTACACCAAAGGGAATGCAAATAATATCCGACTTCGATTTGAATTTCAATTCTTAGCATACTACTTGCAAAATCGGTTGCGCTTATGTATAATATGCGTATGAAAAAGTTGTTTTCCAAAATAAAAAGTTTATTTGACGCGGATAAAAAGAGCCTTGCCCTTTGGTTTGTGCTCGACTTTTTGTTTATCGGCGTATGGCTTGCCATCGACCTTTTGACCAAGGAATTCGTATATGGTCCTATGGCGGCAGGCGGACCCGATATCGTCATTTGGAAGGGCGTTCTTAGGCTCACTCCTGTCGAGAACACAGGGGCATCTTTTGGCATTTTTCAAGGGAAAACCGATATTTTGACCATAATTTCGCTTGTTACCGTGGTCGTTATGGTGGCCGTAATGATATTTAGCATCAAGCTGCGTAACGGTTGGTATCGCTCGGCAATGATACTTCTTATTGCAGGCGGTCTTGGCAATATCATTGATAGGTTATTGCTTGGCTACGTACGCGATTGGATTTATTTTGAACTAATCGATTTTGCCGTATTCAATCTCGCCGATACAGGCTTGACCGTTGGCTGCGTATTGCTCATTATTTTCGTAATTTTTTTCTATAAACCCACGGAGAACAAAAAGAAGGAGTAGTATGCAAATCTTTACCTTTATAGTTTCAGCTGAAGATAAAGGGGAAAGGCTTGATAGCTATCTTGCTCATTCTCTTGAAAACGTCACTCGCTCCCGAGTCAAAAATCTAATCGAGGAGGGAGCCGTTTCGGTTGGAAATAAAGTCGTTAAAAAGAGCGGATACACTCTCAAAGAGAGTGATTTGGTTTCAATTACCGTTGAAGAACCGACGGAACTTACCGCTATCCCCGAAGATTTGCCCATCGATATCGTCTATGAAGACGGCGATTTTTTAGTTATCAACAAGGCGCAAGGTATGGTGACGCATCCTGCAACGGGCAGTCCGTCGGGCACTCTCGTAAACGCACTTTTATATCACGTCAAGGACCTAAGCGGCATAAACGGCGTACTCCGTCCCGGCATCGTACATAGGCTTGATAAAGACACTTCAGGTTTGATAATGGTTGCAAAAAACGACAAGGCACACCTTTCACTTAGTGCACAAATAGCCGAAAAAAGCGCAAAAAGATACTATATCGCACTTGTCGACGGCAACATCAAAGATGATAGCGGTATAATCGAGCAGCCCATTGCAAGGCATCGCACCGAGCGCAAAAAAATGGCCGTCAACAAAGAAGGCAGGGCGGCAAAAACCGCTTTTAAGGTGTTGGAGCGCTTCAAAAACTATACTCTCGTAGAATACGAGTTGTTTACGGGTAGGACCCATCAAATCAGAGTTCATTCAAGCTTTATTCATCATCCCGTAGTAGGCGACCCCGTGTATGGCGGCTCCAACAAGTTCCATCTCGAAGGTCAGCTGCTACACGCATTCCGTTTGGAGTTAACTCATCCCTCAACTGGCGAAAGAATGTCGTTTGAAGCAAAAATTCCCGTTTATTTTGAAAAGGTTTTGGAAAAACTTAGAAAAACGCTTGCATAGGCGCGTATGCGTGTGATAAAATAAACACGCTAAACGGCAATTGCTTGACTTAAGAGTGGTGAAAGCCGCTCTTAAATTATTTTTGGAGGAGATATGCAATTCGAGTTATCCATTCAAGAACGCGCAGAAGAAGTCATCACTCCCGTAGTTGAAAAGCTTGGCTACGAAGTAGTTGAAATAAAATTTCAAAGAGTCGGTAAGAAGAACACCCTTACCGTTTTCATCTACAAAAAGGGTGGCATAACCTTGGACGACTGCATCGTCGTTAACGACGCGCTCGACCTTCCGCTCGAAAGTGCGGATATAACCAACGGTATCGCATACGACCTTAATATATCTTCCCCCGGACTTGATAGACCCATCGTAACCGACCGCGACTACGCTCGTAACCAAGGCGAAATGGTCGAAGCTATCTACCTTAAGCCCATAGGCAAGGTCAAAAAGATAGTGGGCGAGCTCGTAGGGCAAGACGATGACAATATTATTTTGACCGTTAAGGATAAGGAAACCCTTGTTCCAAAGTCAAACGTCAAAGTGCTCCAACCATATATCGATATGAAAAGTCTCAAAAAGGCTCAAATATAAAACAACTGAATACAATACAACTGAATAGGAGGAATTCCACATTATGCAAAACAAAGAACTATTTTTAGCTCTTGACGAAATCGAAAGAGTTTACAAACTCGACAAGACTATGCTTATCGCTTCTCTCGAAGCAGGTTTGGCATCTGCTTTCAAAAAGGAAAGCGGTGAAAGCCGTGCGGTTGCAGTTAAGATGAACCCCGAAACTTTCACTATTGAGTTTTATGCTTACCAAACCGTTGTTGAAGGTGAACCCCAAGAAGATAGCGAACTAAGTCTTGAGGAAGCACGTGAAATCCAAGAAGACGCTGAAATCGGCGATATTATTGGCGAAAACGTTGATCCCGACGATCTCTCAAGAATTGCAGCTCAAACGGCAAAACAAGTTATTACCCAACGTATCAATGAAGCTAAGCGCGAACAAGCTATGAGCGAAATGAGCGACCGCGAAGGCGAACTTATGCAAGCTATCGTTCGTAGAGTAGAAGCTAACGGCACCGTATCCGTTGAAATCAGCGGCACTCAAATGGAAGGTATCCTTGGTACCGGCGATCAAGTTCGTGGCGAAAAGCTTAACGTTGGCGATCAAATTAAAGTATACGTAAAGAAAGTTCGTACCGATATGAAAGGTACTTCAAGAGTTATGGTATCACGTAGCTGTGCAGGCTTCGTAAGAAAGCTCTTCGAAATCGAAGTTCCCGAACTCCGTACCGGTCTTATCAAGGTTAAGAACGTCGTTCGTGAAGCAGGTATGCGTACCAAGATGAGCGTATATTCCGACGACCCCAACATCGACGCACAAGGCGCTTGTATCGGTCCTAAGGGCGTACGTGTAAACGCTATCGTAAACGAACTCGGTGGCGAAAAGGTAGACGTTATTCCTTATAGCACCAATCCTTCGGAATATATCGTAAAGGCACTTTCACCTGCAAAGGTTATTATGGTTCAACTCAACGAAACCACCGGTCAAGCAAAGGTTATCGTACCTGACGACAAGCTATCACTTGCTATCGGTAAGGGCGGTCAAAACGCTAAGCTTGCTGCAAAACTAACCGGCTACAAAATCGACGTTAAGCCCTATAGCGTAGCAATCGCAGACGACGCAGACCTCGGTATGATGGGAGACGAAGAATAATGTATGAACCTATGAGAATTTGTTCGGTTTGCAGAAAAAAATCCCCAAAAACCGAACTTCTTCGAATAGTGCGCGTCGACGGAAGTTATATCGTTGACGTTAGCGGCAAGGCACAAGGACGCGGTGCGTATATCTGCAAAGATAAGGCCTGCATCGAAAAGTGCTGCAAGAAGAAACTGCTTAATAGAAGTTTCAAAGCCCAATTAGGAGATGACGTATATGAAGCTCTTGCAAATCTCGATATCTAAAGTTAAGACTTATATCGGCTTTGCATTTAAAGCAGGCAAATGCGTAATGGGTGTTGATAATCTCGAAAAGATATCCAAGCCTATTTTGATATTATACGCCGATACGTTATCCTGTAACTCAGTCAAAAAAATCAACGACTTTGCTAAAAAGTATGGTCACCAAGTTTTCGAGATTGAGAATTTTAACGAAATAAGCCCTCGCGAAGGGTGTAAAGCACTTGGTATCAAAGACGTAAATCTCCAAAGTGCAATAACCAAACAACTAAATATTTAAGGAAGCAACAAATGGCAGAAAACACTAACCTTCGCAATAATTTTAATAACGACTCTATGAACAACATCAAAAAGATTGATGATTTTTTGAAGCGCAATCAAGCAAGCGTTATGCATCTTATCGGTGAAAGGAAGCGCGTACTTGAAGAAGCTAAGCAAGAACTCAAGGCTAAAAAGGCGGATTGGCTCAAGGAGTTAGAGGAAAGAAAGGCTCTTGAAGAAGCACGCTTGAAGCAAGAAAGGGAAATTGCCGAAGCTATCAAGGCGGCTACTGCACAACCAATTATCGAAGAACCCGAAGTTGAAGAGGTGGTTGAAGAAGTATCTCCCGCTCAAGAGATAGTTGAAGAAGCAGTAGTAGAAGAAACGGTTGAAGAAACCACACCCGAAGTTGAAGAAGCTCCCGCGGTAGAAGCTGAAGTTGAAACCCTAAAAGTTCAACCGCAAACTATCGTTAAAAAGCCCACTCAACCCGAAGAAAAGCAAAATCAAAAGCAAATCAACGCTGCAAAGGCTGCTGCGCTACAATTCCTTGCAAAGCCCAAAAAGCAATCGGTTGAAAAGCCCGTTATCAGAGTATATATTCCACCTGTCGAAGAGCATCGTCCAAAGAGAAACGAAAGAGCTCCCCAACAAAGTGGTCAATATCGTGATAAGAGTGCTCAATCAAACGGCGGAATCAACAACTTCCAACGTCAAAACACCATTGAGCATCTCAACAATGCTCCCGTACTTCAAAAGGATACTCAAAAGAAGAAGGTATTCGACAACACCCCCGAAGAAAAGACCTTCCTTGGCAAAAAGGCCAAGCTCAAGAAGGGTCTTGACGGTGGCGGCAGAGCAGCCGTTGAGTACGATGATGAAGGCAACGTAAAGAAAATCCGTACCAGAAAGACGGGCGCATCGAGCAAGGCTCAATTCAACGTTACCGAAGCAGTCGTTATCGAACACGCAATCATCACCAAGGATAACGTTCCAATCAAGGAACTTGCCGAAAAGATTGGTAAGAGCGGTCCCGAAATTATCAAGAGACTATTCCAACTCGGCATTATGAAGACCATCAACGACTCTATCGACTTTGAAACGGCAGAGCTCGTAGCTGGTGACCTTGGTATCACACTTGAACTACAAAGAGAAGAAACTTCCGAAGAGAAGCTCATCTCATACTTCGAGCAAGAAAACGACGATACTGCAGAGCTCGTTACCCGTCCTCCGATCGTTACCATTATGGGTCACGTTGACCACGGTAAAACTTCAATTTTGGACTACATCAAGAAGTCAAAGGTCGCTGAAGGCGAAGCGGGCGGTATTACCCAACACATCAGTGCATATAGTATCACCGTAAAAGGCTCGCAAATCAGCTTCTTGGATACTCCCGGACACGCCGCGTTCACTCAAATGCGTGCAAGGGGCGCCAACGTAACCGATATCGTGGTTATCGTAGTAGCTGCTGACGACGGCATAATGCCACAAACCGTTGAAGTTATCAACCACGCCAAGGCTGCAAAAGATTGTCAAATCATCGTTGCAATCAACAAGATTGATAAGAATACCGCAGATCCCGACCGCGTAATGACCCAACTAACCGAGTACGGTCTCGTTCCCGAAGCTTGGGGCGGCACAATCCCCGTAGTTAGAGTATCGGCTAAGACGGGTGAAGGTATTGACGAACTACTCGAAACCATTCTACTCGTATCAGACGTTATGGAACTCAAGGCTAACCCCAACCGTAAGGCAAGGGGCGCAGTCGTTGAAGCAAGACTCGACAAGGGCAAGGGCCCACTTGCTACCATTCTCGTTCAAACCGGTACGCTCAAGGTTGGCGACCATATCGTAGTTGGTACTGCAACCGGTAAGATTAGAGCAATGCAAGACGACAAGGGCAGAACTGTCAAGACGGCAGGTCCATCTACCGCAGTTATGATTTTCGGTTTGGACGAAGTACCAAACGCCGGCGATCAACTTATGGCGTTTGACGACGAAAAACTACTCAAGAGCGTTGTTGCCGACCGCCTCGCTAAGGACAGAGAACGTAAGATTAACACCGGCTCCGTAACGCTCGAAGACGTATTCCGCAACATCGAAGAAGGCAAGATGAAGACGCTCAACCTTATCGTCAAAGCTGACGTACAAGGCTCGGTTGAAGCAATTTGCGAATCACTTCAAAAGCTATCCACCGACGAGGTTAGGGTTGTTATTCCCCACGCAATGGTCGGTGCTATCAACGAAAGTGATATCATTCTTGCTGAATCCACCAAGGCAATCATCATCGGCTTTAACGTCCGTCCCGACAGCAAAGCTAAGAGCCTTGCGGAAAACAAGAACATTGAAATCCGCTTGTATCGCATAATTTACGATGCAATCGACGACGTAACCGCAGCAATCAAGGGTCTAAGCGCACCTAAGTACAGAGAGCAATATCTCGGTAAGGCCGAAGTTAGACAAACCTACAAGATTTCAAGCGTTGGTACTATCGCAGGCTGTATGGTTCTTGACGGCAAAATCGTTCGTAACGCTAAGGTAAGACTTATCCGTGACAATATCGTTATCGCAGATACTTCGATTAGCTCTTTGAAGCGTATGAAGGACGATATGAAGGAAGTTCTACAAGGTTACGAGTGTGGTATCGGTCTTGATAGTTGGAACGATATTAAGGAAGGCGATATCATCGAAAGCTTCAATATCGTAGAAGAAAAGAGGTAATATGAACATAGATAGAGTAAATTCCGAGATTATGAAGGAGCTTATGGGCTTGATTAGAAACGAGCTCAAAGATCCGAGAGTAAGGGATTGTCGAATGCTAAGTATAATGAGAGTGGAAACCACCGGCGACCTAAAATACGCAAAGGTATTTGTAAGCGTAATGGATGGTAACGCTCAAGAAGTTGTCAAAGGACTTAACGCAAGCGCAGGATTTTTGCGCAACGCGTTGTTCAATAGGTTGAAAATCAGGGCGGTGCCCACCTTGATTTTCGTCCTTGACGACAGCATCGACTACGGATTCAAGATTGAAAAGATTTTGAAAGAAATCAACACTCCGCGCGAGGATTAATCGCAATGTACGAGTCCATAACCAAAAAACTTTTTTCTGCCGAAAGTATTGCCGTGTTTATGCACGTCAATCCCGACGGTGATTGTGTAGGGAGCAGTCTTGCTCTCTATCATTATTTAAGGAACTTAGGCAAGGAAGTTTTTGTTTTTACCGAAAACAAGGCGGAAATTAGAGATAATCTTTATATTTTGCCGGGTATCGAAGTAATCAACGCACGTGAGCAAAAGTACTATGATTTGGGCATTGCCGTCGACTGCGGATCTTCTCCGCGAATGGGCAAAGAGTGCGCTAAAAAGTTCTTTAGCAAATGCGACGACCACGCTTGCTTCGATCATCACGTTACCGGCGAACCCTTTGTGGACGACCTTGTTTTTGAAAACGTTGCATCCACCACCCAGATTTTATATAAATTTATGGTGGAAAACGATGCAAGCGCAATCGACAAAAACGTAGCTATTTGTTTGTATGCAGGCTTGGTTACCGACTCGAATTTGTTTTCGTTCAGCTCAACAAGTGCGGAAACGCTCGAAATTGCTTCAAAGCTGCTCAAATATGGTATTGACGGACATCTTCTTGGCTTCAAGCTTTTGAAGGAAGTCAGTAAGGAAACTTACGCTCTCCGCGCAAGAATGCTTTCAAGTACCCAGCTGTACTTTGACGGCAGAGTAGGCGTAATCGTGTGCGTTAGGGACGATTATATTCAAACGGGCACTAAGATTTACGACACGGAAGGTGTAATCAACGACTTGCTTAACGTAAAAGGGGTAAAAATAGCTGTTTCGCTTGCGGAAATGGAAGACCAAGCAGCATTCAAGGTTGGTATTCGTACGAAGGATGGAGTTGATGCAGGCAAAATGGCTTCGCTCTTTGGCGGTGGCGGACACTTTAATGCAAGCGGTTGCAGGCTTTACGGAAGCTTGACCGATACGATGAATAAGCTTTTAAAGGCAGCTAAGTACGTACTTGATGGTGAAGATGCTTAACGGATTTATAAACGTCAACAAAGAAAAGGGTATGAGCTCCGCTTTCGTGGTTACCAAGCTAAAGCGCATACTCAAAAATAAAGGCATACCTTTTGATAAGATTGGTCATACGGGTACGCTGGACCCCGACGGCGAGGGAGTGCTTCCCATTGCCGTAGGTAAAGCTACGCGTTTATTTGACTATTTGCTTGATAAAAAGAAGGTATATTATACCGAATTCGTATTCGGCAAAGAAACGGACACCTTGGACGAGAGCGGCATCGTAATCAAAGAATGTGATAAAATCCCAACTGAAAGCGAGATTTTGAACGTATTAAGGGGATTGGAAGGTGAAATCGACCAAATTCCGCCGTTGTATTCGGCAAAGTCGGTAGACGGAAGACGCGCTTACGACCTTGCAAGAGAAGGTATTAAATTTGAGCTAAAGCCCAAAAGGATTACCATATACGAAATCAAGTACGTGGGTAAAAAGGACGATGCGTTTGCGTTTGAAATTACTTGTAGCGGAGGCACTTATATAAGGAGTATCGCGCGCGATATGGCGTACGCTGTCCACTCGCTTGGATATATGCGTTACATCAAGCGTATTCAAAGCGGTCAGTTTACCATTGATACCGCTCATACGCTTGGCGAGCTTGAAAATCTTCATATTGCCGAAAATATCATTGATATGGAAAGTTTGCTCAAAGATTTTAGCAGATTTGACGCGCCAAAAGGCACGCAAAGATTGCTTGATAACGGCGTTAGGATGAAGCTTAACGTACCGGACGGACCGTTTGCGATATATATTGACGGCGAATTAACTTGGATTGGGGAAATGAACCCCGAAGACAAACGAATTGACTTTAAGGCAAGACTAAAATGATAAACAGATACGGGGAAAAATCTATGGTAGCTATGTTGGAGCGCGCTGACAAGACGCGTTATATGCTTGCGCTTGGATTTTTTGATTGTCTGCACATTGGTCATCGTGGTTTGATAGCCAATTTGTGTGCAGTTTCCGAACTTTACAACCTAAAACCGGCAGTTTTTACCTTTGACGACAACTTTTTTAAAACGCTTGGTAAAACCGATAGGCTGGTATATACGCTTGAAGAAAGACAAAATATGTTCCTTGATGAGTTCGGCATCGACAAGATTTTCGTAGGCGCGCCCACCAAAGAATTTTTGCAAATGACGGCAGACCAATTTTTGAATTATCTCGAAAATTTGAGTATAGGCGGTATTATTGCAGGCGAGGACTTCCGTTTTGGCGTAGGTGCCGAGGCCGGTATGAAAGAATTGTCAAATTGGGCGATAAGTAAAGGTATTTTGTGTATTACTCAACCAATTTTGTCGGAATGGAACAAGAAAATCTCGTCAAGAGATATCAGAAGATTCCTTGAAAACGGCGAAGTCAGCACGGCAAACTCAATGCTTGGCAGAAGATACTTTTTGGAAAGCGAAGTCGTCCACGGCAGGGGCGTAGGCGCAACCTACGGATTGCCAACAGCAAACTTGAACATTTCGGAAGACAAAGTTTTGCCCCTTGACGGAGTATATGATACGCGCGTACGCGTGGGTAACAGATGGTTTAAAGGTGTAACTAACGTTGGTACCTGTCCTACCTTTGATTTTCATCGTAGGACGGTAGAAACGCATATTTTGGACTTTGATGAAGATATTTACGGCGAAATTATCAGAGTTGAGTTTGTTGAACGCATTAGGTGTGTGGTTAAATTCAACTCGTTAGACGAGCTTAAAGCTCAAATTTACAGCGATATAGCAAAGGTAAGAGAATCAAATGATTAAATTCGGTGTAGCAGGCAACTCCAAGAGTTTTTACGACGAAGGGTACACCCAAACGCTCGAAGCCGGCAAGTGGTGTAAAGATAGGGGTATTGACGTTTTTGAATACTCGTTTGGTCGTGGAATAACTCTCAATGAAAAAACGGCAAAGGCTATCGGTGAAAGATTCCACGCTGAAGGCGTTGAACTAACCGTGCACGCACCCTACTACATAAACCTTGCCAACCCCGACCCCGAAATGATACAAAAATCTTACGGCTACATATTGTCGTCCTTGAAGAAGGTCAAAGATTTTGGCGGCAAAAGGGTGGTCGTTCATCCGGCAACCCAAGGCAAAATGACACGCGAAGCAGCCGTTGAATTAATGCTCCAAAACGCCAAGGGTCTCGTTGAGGTTTTGGATAGGGAAGGCTATGCTGAAGGCTACAAAGTATGCTTTGAAACTATGGGCAAAATGGCTCAACTCGGCACGCCTGACGAGATTATAAAAGTTTGTTGTTTGGACGATCGTTTTTATCCCTGCGTGGACTTTGGTCACGTTAATGCAAGGGAGCAAGGTGTTCTAAAAAACGCAGCAAATTATAATACTCTCATTCAAAAAATGGAAGATTTCTTGCCAAAACACAAGGTTTTTGATATGCACGTCCATTTTTCAAAAATTGAGTACGGCGCAAAAGGAGAGATACGTCACCTTACTTTTGCGGACCAAAACTATGGCCCTGATTACGAGCCGTTAATGGAAATTTTCCACCGTAAAGGTATGTCGCCCTACGTCATTTGCGAGTCGGACGGCACTCAAGCCGAAGACACCGTCGCGATGAAAAAATACTTCTTCTCACTCTAAAAATCAAGCTCAAAAAACGGAGCTTTTTTTATGGCAATAGGTCGTATATGTTGTCGTCGCTTATTCCCGTTACGTAGCTATCTGGCACTCTGCCTGCAATGATGTCTTCGGCAAGCAAAATTTCATTTACTACTGTTATATTTTCGGCTTTTACGGGTACGATAACTTTTACCGTTGTCGTAACCTTAAGTACCAATCTATGTAACGTTTGATTTATACCTTCGTTATAATAATAGGAGTTGATTTTTGCTTCTACGCTACCTACTGGCATAACGTTAATTTCGATAGGCTCGCCTTTGTCCGCAAGCCAAGCTGAACCCGTAAACGCACCTGCAGGAATGGCAATTTTATCGTTGCTAAGAGCATTTATGCTCTTTTGTAGTTCGTTTTGTGCGTAAATACTCATCAAATTTATGTTAGAAGTATTTGCTTTTATTAGAGTTACGTCCCCGTCCTGATTCTTTTCGTATTCGTAAAAATCGTTATAAAAATCGGAGTAGACTCTTAGCTTGAGCGCACCTTTATTTATTGCGTTTATCGTTAGATTTTTAATCTCCGCTTCCGCTAAATTTATTACTAACGGTCTAATCGTTAGGTTATAATACGCACTTACGCCGACGATAAGGGCAACCAACACCAAAAAAATTTCTAATTTTTTAATTCTTTTCGATTTGCTCACAATTTATTATATGTTTTTGCCTTTATTAAATTGCACTCGCGCGCGAAAGGTGTTATAATTTCATAGATTATGAATTTCATCAATGGAGTTACCAAATGTTAAAAGAAAAAATCGAACAAATTACCGCATTGGGTTTGGAAGCCATCAAGGCAGCTAAGCTTTCACAAGAGCTAAACGACATCCGCGTTAAGTATCTTGGCAAAGCAGGCGAAATTACCGCGCTTCTCAAGTCTCTCAAAGACGCACCCCCACAAGAAAAACCTGCTATCGGCAAGTTGGTTAACGACGTAAGAGTAAAAATCGAAAGTGCTCTACAAACCAAAATGCAAGATATCGCAGCAGCAGAGCGCAAGGCTATCGAAGAAAGTGAACGCCTTGACGTTACGCTATCCGTTCCCGAGCAAGAGCAAGGAGCACTTCATCCCTTAACTTTAGTTAAGAACGATATTCTCAATATCTTTATCGGTCTTGGATTTAGCGTTGCAGACGGTCCCGAAATTGAGTTTACAAAGTATAACTTTGAAAATCTCAACATTCCACAAGACCACCCTGCAAGAGATTTCGGCGATAGCTTCTATATCACTCCCGATATTTTGCTTAGAACACAAACTTCTTGTGTACAAGCTCGTGTTATGGAAGAAACCAAGCCCCCAATTCGCATAGTTTGTCCCGGAAAAGTTTATCGTCCCGACGACGATGCAACCCACTCGCCTATGTTCCAACAAATCGAAGGTCTTGTTATCGACGAGCATATCACTCTTGCAGACCTTAAAGGTACCTTGGAGCAATTTGCTAAAAAGTTCTTCTCTGAAGAAACCAAAGTTCGCTTCCGTCCTTCATACTTCCCCTTCACCGAGCCCAGCGTAGAAGTTGACCTTAGCTGTGCTATGTGTGGCGGCAAGGGCTGTCGTCTTTGCAAAGGCACCGGTTGGATAGAGCTTCTGGGTGCAGGCGTAGTAAACCCCGCAGTTCTCGATATGTGCGGTATCGATAGCAAAAAGTACTCCGGTTACGCCTTTGGCGTAGGTGTTGAAAGAGCTACTATGATTAAGTACTCTATCCCGGATATGCGCTTGCTATTCGACAACGACGTTCGCTATTCAAAGCAATTCAAATAGGAGGTAGAAATATATGTTAGTTCCCGTAAAATGGTTAAAAGATTTTGTAGATATCAATATTTCTATTCCCGAACTTGCCGATAAGCTCGTATCTTGCGGCTTTGAAATCGAAGCAGTTATAAATCAAGCCGACGCTGTTAAGGGCGTTAAGACTTGCAAGATTTTAAGCGTAGAGCAACATCCAAACGCAGATAAGCTTATCGTTTGCAAAATCGACCTTGCCGACGGCGTAGAACGTCAAATCGTAACCAATAACAAGTGGTTGCAAGCAGGGGATATCGTTCCCGTAGCACTCGAAGGCGCAAAGCTATTCAGCGGTATGGAAATTCACGAAGGCGCACTTCGTGGCGTCCATAGCAACGGTATGTTCTGTGGTGGCTCCGAGCTTAACCTAACCGAAGCCGATTATAAGGGTGCAGGCGAAGATAAAGTTCTAAAACTCCTTGATAACACTCCCATTGGCAAGGATATCAACGAAGTTATGGGTACGGACGACGTTATTTTGGACGTTGGTATTACCGCTAACCGTACCGATGCCAACAGCATTTTGGGTATTGCTCGTGAAGTTGCAGCCGTTACAGGTCAAACCCTAAAAATGCCTAAGGATTATGCCGATATGCCCGTAGGCGACGACATCAATTCATATATCAAGGTTGAAAACCTTGCAACCGACCTTTGCCCAAGATACCTTGCAGGTATGCTCACCGACGTAGTTGTAACCGAGTCACCCGAATACATTAAGCGTAGACTTAAATCAAGCGGACTCCGTCCCATCAATAATATCGTTGACGTAACCAACTACGTTCTTCTTGAAGTAGGTCAACCTATGCACGCATTCGACCTTAGGACTATCAAAGGTAACAAAATCGTCGTAAGACGTGCTGAGAAGGGCGAAAAAATCGTTGCTCTTGATGATAAGACCTATACTCTCGACACCGATAACCTTGCAATCTGCAACGAAGCAGAGCCAATGGCAATAGCCGGCGTTATGGGTGGCGCAAATTACTCCATTTTTGACGACACCAACGTTGTTATTTTAGAATCGGCTCGTTTTGCACGCGATA
This sequence comes from Clostridia bacterium, assembly GCA_017461065.1. Lineage (GTDB taxonomy): Bacteria > Bacillota > Clostridia > Christensenellales > DTU072 > Stercoripulliclostridium_A. The sequence goes on from JAFTZC010000002.1 coordinate 13,618, forward strand.
ACATCAGACGTACATCACGTACTTTGGGACTTCGCTCCGATAGTAGCGCAAGATTTGAAAAGGGTATCGACTTCATTTCCCAAGAATACGGTCTTAGAAAGGCTATCGGTATGATAGTTGAAAACGGATGGGGTAAAGTTGTTGCTGGTACCGTTGATAGTTATCCCGTTAAGGCAAAGCAACTTGAAATCGACTTTACCGCTAAGGATGTAAACCACATTCTCGGTATCGAAGTTGAACAACAAAGAATGGTTGACATTCTAAATTCTTTGACCTTGACCACCACCGTAGACGGCGACAAGATGCACACCGTTATCCCGGGATATCGTGAAGATATCGTTGGCGTAAACGACATCGCCGAAGAAGTAATTCGTATGTACGGCTATGATGCAATCCAAACTTCATTGATGCCCGATGCTGAAATGACCGCTGGTGGCAAAACCAAAAAGCAAGAAAACGCCGATAAGATTAAGAATATTCTCGTTGGAAAGGGCGCTTATGAAATTTGCACTTATTCCTTCGTAAGTCCCAAAGCTTGGGATATGCTACACCTTGAAGAAGACTCCGTTCTCAGAAGAAACGTTAAGCTTCTCAGTCCCCTTGGCGAAGATTACAGCGTAATGCGTACCACGCTTGCTCATAGTATGATTAAGACTATGGCTACCAACATCCTTCGCGGCAACAAACAAGGCAGATTCTTTGAAGTAGCTAAAACCTATCTTCCATACGAGCTACCGCTTACAAGACTTCCTAAGGAAGAAAACGTTCTTGCAATCGGTGCTTTTGGTGAAAAGGAAAACTTCTACACCTTCAAGTATATTATCGAAGACCTACTAAGCGCACTACGTATCAGCGTTAAGTTCAAGGCAACCGATATCGCATATATGCACCCATATCGTACTGCAAATATCGTTGCAAGTGACGGCACCGTAATCGGTTATCTTGGCGAAGTTAAGTACGACGTTGCCAAGGAATACGATGTTGACAAGCGTATGTATATTGCTGAAATCAACGAAGAATACATTGAGGACAACGCTTTGAGCTTTGACAACTTCAAGGTAGTATCCAAGTTCCAAGCTATGGAACGCGACCTTGCTCTTGTATGCGACCTTACTCTTGAAGCAGATACTCTACTCGAAACCGTAGTTGGCGCTTGCTCAAATCTTTTGATTGACGCAAGAGTATTCGACGTTTACAAGGGTGAAGCTCTTACCAAGAACGGCAAGATGAGCGTTGCAATCAAGCTCACCTTCCAAGCAAGTGATAGGACGCTAAAGGACGGCGACGTTAACAAGGAAATCGACAACGTACTCGCAGCCCTTAAAGAAAACTTAGGAATCGTACTAAGATAATGCAAGAAAGAACGCTAAAAGCTCTTGAATTCCATAAGATATTGGACTCCGTCGCAAGTTATGCAAGCTCGGAGCCAGCACGCGAAGCGGTCCGAGAAATCAGACCGATGCGTGAGCTTAGCTACGTCAACGAGCTTTTAGACGAAGTCTACGAAGCCGATAAAATCGCTTTTGAGTATGCTACAAACCTAAGTTTTGCCTTTGATAACATTGATTACGTGCTGGAAAAGGCTTCGGTTATGAGCGTACTCAGCATGGGCGAGCTTCTCAGAGTGGCAAGGATGCTTAGGGTTGCAAGGAGCGTTAAATCTACCATTGCAAAAGTGCCCGACGATAGCCTAAAGCTACTCAAAAATCTTGCCAACTCCATTTACACCGACAAAGCGCTTGAAGAAGATATAGATAACGCAATCATCTCCGACACCGAGATGCACGATAGGGCTTCGGACGAACTTCGCTCTATAAGAATTCGTATCAAAAAGACGGGTGAGCAAATCAAGTCTAAGCTTTATAGCTATCTTACCAGCCCCACGTACTCAAAGTATCTCCAAGATAATATCGTGACGGTTAGGGGGGATAGATACGTTATTCCCGTTAGGGCGGAGTGCAAGAGCGCAATCCCCGGCCTTATCCACGACCAAAGCGCATCGGGCCAAACGATATACGTCGAGCCAATGGCAATCGTTGAGCTCAACAACGTTTTAAAGACCCATATTTTGGAAGAACAAGCCGAAATTGAAAGGATTTTGCGTAGGTTTACCGTTAGAGTGTCGACCAGCGTAGACCAAATAAAGGAAAGCTTTGATAAAATCGTACGCCTTGACGTCATTTTCGCTAAGGCCTATTACGCTAACGCTACTCGTTCCGTTAGACCGATGATGAACGAAAATGGCGTCGTTCGCATCGAGCGAGGCAGACATCCTTTAATCGACAAAGATAAGGTTGTGCCCACCGATATTCGCGTTGGCGATGACTTTGACCTATTGTTTATAACGGGGCCGAACACCGGCGGTAAGACGGTATCTTTAAAGCTAACGGGACTTCTAACCATAATGGCATCGAGTGGTATGTACGTTCCTGCCAGAGAAGCGGAACTCGCGTTGTTTGACGACGTATTTTGCGATATCGGCGACGAGCAAAGTATCGAGCAAAATCTTTCTACTTTCTCCTCTCACATTGCAAATATCGTAAAGATTATCGACAATATCTCGCCAAACACGTTGGTTTTGCTTGACGAACTTGGCGCAGGTACCGACCCAACTGAAGGCGCAAGCCTTGCAATGAGCATTTCTTCCTACATTAAAGAAAGCGGCGCAAAGGCTATAATCACAACCCACTATAACGAGCTTAAAGAATACGCCGTCGTAACGGATAGGTGCGAAAACGCATCGATGGATTTCAACCCGTTGACTTATAATCCCACGTACAAACTAATCGTGGGTACACCGGGTGCATCAAACGCACTTTTGATTGCTCGCAAGCTTGGTCTTAAGGAAAGTATTATCGAAGAAGCTCAAGCAGGCATTCAAGACGGAAAGCTTGAGTTCGAAAACGTGCTCCAAGCTCTTGAAATTGCTCGTAGAAACGCTCTTGAGAACGAAGAAAGGACCCAAAAAGCTTTAGAAGAAGCCGAAGAAACCAAAAAAGCAGTAGAGCGTGAGCGCGATAGGCTATATATCCAACGCGAAAGGCTAAACGAGAACGTTCGCAAGGAAACCAAGCGCCTTGTCGAAGAAGCTATGGAAGAAGCAAATGAAATCATCGAGACACTTCGTGATATATTGGACGAGCCAACCGAACAAAACCTATTCAAAGCGCGTAAGCTGAGGAAATCGCTTGAAAAGTACGTTGTATCGGAAGATAACGAATTCGAAGGCTTTGGTGAAGAAGCCGAAGGAGAAATCAAGGTTGGCGATATAGTGCTTGTAAAAGCGCTAAAAGTTGAAGGTGAAGTCAAGGAAATCACCAAAAACAACGTAGTAGTAAGACTTGGTAAGATGAATAGTAACTTTAAGCTTGACGCTCTCGTTAAACTTAAAGGTCGTAAAAAAGAAATCAAAAAGGAAACGACACCCACCACATACACTTTACGCAACGAGGCGTTTAGTCCTGAGCTTATGCTACTTGGAATGCGTAGTGACGAGGCGCAACACGCTCTCGAAGCTTATATTGACAAAGCTCTCCTTGCAGGGGTAAACGAAGTGCGTATCGTACACGGCTACGGCTCGGGTAAGCTGCGTGAAGTTGTTAGGGCAACGCTCAAAAAGCATTCTGCGATAAAGGAATATCGCGACGGAATATATGGCGAAGGCGAGCGTGGTGTGACGATTGTAAAACTAAAGAGATGATATTTTTTGATAACGCAAGTACAACTAAATGCACCGATAGTAGTGTGGAAATAGTAAAAAAATACCTAACGGAAGAGTATTATAATCCATCTGCATTGTATCACAACTCGCTTGTCATCAAGCAAGAGCTTGAGAGTGCAAGAGCCACTATACTCAAAAAGTTACGTGGCGAAGGTAAGATTATTTTCACAGGCGGTGGCACGGAAAGTGATAATATCGCGCTTTTGGGCTCAAAAAAGACCAAAGGTGGCAGGGTTATCATATCTGCAAACGAGCACGCCGCTATATACGCAACGGCACAAGAGCTAAAAGCAAGGGGCTTTGACCTTCAAATTTGTCCCGTTGACGAGTACGGCAAAGTAATTGACGAAGAATTCGAAAAACTACTTACCCCAAGCGTAACGCTCGTGTCCATTATCCACGTTAATAACGAAACGGGCGCAGTAAACGATATTGCAAAGCTATGCAAGCTAACCAAGAGCAAGTGTCCAAGGGCACTTTTCCACAGCGACGGCGTTCAAGCAACGGGCAAAATCGAAATGAATCTTCGCTCAATGGGCGTTGATATGTATTCTATGAGTGCTCACAAAATTGGCGCGCCAAAGGGCGTAGGGGCTCTATATATTGCAAAGGGTGTTAGCGTAAATCCCATAGTTTACGGCGGTGGACAAGAAGGTGGGCTTCGCTCGTCAACCGAAAACGTATCGGGCATTCTTGCTTTTGAGCAAGCGGTAGTAGAAAGATATCAAAATTTGCCCGAAACGCTCAAAAAACTAACTGAAATTAAAAATTATATCAAAGATAATCTATCGTCAATCGAGGGCATAAAGTTCCTAAGCGGACCCGAAAGTTCACCTTATATTTTGTCGTTTTCTACGCCAAGGGTACGTGGTGAAGTTATGCAACACGCCCTTGAAAGAAGGGGCATAATGGTCGGAACGGGCTCAGCTTGTGCATCTAACAAGGCATCGAGTCGTATTGCCGAAGCACTTGGGCTAAAGGGCAAGTATCTTGACGGTGTAACGAGATTGAGTTTCTTTATTTATAACACGATGGAAGAAGCTGAAGTATTCGTAAATGAATATCTAAGCGTTTATAAGGAGTTGGAGAGATATGGAAGTTAAATATAATTGTATACTTATTCGTTTTGGCGAAATCTTTTTGAAGGGCAACAATCGTAGCTATTTTGAAAGTTTACTAATAAAAAACATCAAAAACAGCCTAAGTGGAATTGATTATCGTTTTTCCAAAACGCAAGGAAGATATTATATCGAGGAGTTTAATCCCGAAGATATGGACGAGATAATTTCTCGCCTTACCAAAGTCTTCGGTATTCATTCAATAAGCCCGACTCTCAAGGTTAAAACCGACCTTGATGAGCTATGCAAGGCAGCTGCAAGCATTGCTCCAAGTGAAGGTGTATTCAGAGTTACCGTAAAACGTGCAGACAAGCGCTTCCCTTTGACTTCTATGGAGCTTGGCGCAAAAATCGGTGGATTTTTACTTAAACACACGGGTGGAAAACTCAAAGTTAATCTATTTGAGTATGATTTTGACCTAAACGTAGACCTACGTGAAAGTGGATATTCATACCTATTCTATGACAAGATTATGGGCGCGCAAGGATTGCCAACGGGTTGTAGTGGCAACGCGATGCTTCTTTTAAGCGGTGGTATCGATAGTCCAGTCGCAGGATACGTTATGGCTAAAAGGGGTCTAAGAATTTTTGCTATTCACTATCATAGCTTCCCATATACTTCTGAACTTGCGCTCCAAAAGGTCAAGGACCTTGCCAAAAAGCTAACTGCATATTGTGGCGACATCAAACTTGCCGTCGTACCGTTTACCGAAATTCAATATGCAATCCACGAGCATTGCCCGGCTGAATTTATGATAACTATTATGCGCAGATTTATGATGCGTATTGCCGAGCGTATAGCTATCAAAAACGAGTGTGGCGCACTTATCACGGGCGAAGCGTTAGGACAAGTTGCAAGCCAAACTATGCAAAGCATCCAAGTTACCAACTCCGTTGTAACTCTACC
>JAFTZC010000013.1 GCA_017461065.1 Clostridia bacterium
AGCGTGTGGACGGTGTAGTCGTCGGGGGTGCCACAAATGATTTTGAAGTTCTTGGGGCAAAACTCCACCATTACTTGACGGCAAATGCCACAAGGGGTTATGCTCGGTGAAAGCTCGGCGCCCGCTTTGCCACCTACTATGGCGATAGCTTCAAATGAGCGCACTCCTTCGCTGATTGCTTTGAAGAACGCCGTGCGCTCGGCGCAGTTGGTGGGGGTATAGGCTGCGTTTTCGACGTTGCAGCCGTGGTATATCTTGCCGCTCGTAGCAAGAAGCGCAGCACCTACCATATAGTTTGAGTATGGTGCGTATGCCATTTCCCTTGCCTTGACGGCTTCTTCTATTAATTTTTTATACATATTTACCTTCCTTTTGCGCTAACCCCCAATTTGGGAGAGTTCAACCGCAATTTGAGCTGCAAGACGTGCGTTGTTTAGCACGAGCTCAATGTTACTGTTTAGGCTGTTGCCACCCGTGATTTTTTGGATTTTGTCAAGTAGGAAGGGTGTGATATCCTTGCCCTTGATACCCTTTTCTTCGGCTTCGGCAATAGCCTTGTCGATAGCTTGGTTGATAACGGACGCGTCCATAGAATACTCTTCGGGAATGGGGTTGGTAATTAGCATTCCACCCTTTAGGCCCATATCGGTTTTGGCGTATAGCGCTCTCGCAATTTCATTGGGAGTATCCATTCGGTAACCCACCTTAATACCACTCTTGCGAGTGAAGAATGCAGGTAGCTCGTCGGTGCCGTAGCCGATGACTGCAACACCCTTGGTTTCAAGGTACTCCATAGTGAGATTTAGGTCGAGTATGCTCTTTGCACCTGCACACACTACGGTGACGTCGGTGGTTTGGAGTTCTTCAAGGTCGGCTGAGATATCCATAGTTTTTTCGGCACCCCTATGCACTCCGCCAATACCGCCTGTTGCAAAAATCTTGATACCTGCTTTTTCTGCCAAAATCATAGTTCCGGCTACCGTGGTTGCGCCGTTGAGTCCCTTTGCAACGACAATAGGCATATCACGGCGTGATACTTTGGTGGCAGTAAGACCGGCTTTGCCTAAACACTCTATTTCTTCCTTGGAGCATCCTACCGTGGGTACGCCACCAATAATTGCAATGGTTGCAGGTACCGCTCCGTGAGCGCGAACTTCTTGCTCCACCCTAAGCGCCGTCTCGACGTTTTGGGGGTATGGCATACCGTGAGAGATGATGGTCGATTCGAGTGCAACTACGGCTTTTCCGCTCTCAAGGGCTTGTTTTACTTCGTTGGATATTTTAAGATTCATATTTCACCTATTGTGCTATTTTTTCGCGTATAGTATTCATTATCATATTGAAAGCCACGTTGTTGCGACCACCCACGGGGACGATGACGTCGGCACGGCGTTTGTAGGGCTCTACGAACTTCTCGTGCATAGGCTTAACGGTGGTTAGGTATTGGTTGATTACGCCTTCAAGGTTACGGCCCCTTTCGTTTACGTCGCGCACTATTCTACGGAGCACGCGGACGTCGGCATCGGTATCAACGTAAATCTTGATGTCGAGAAGGTCCATTAGCTCGCTGTTTTCAAAAAGCAAAATGCCTTCTACGATGATTACCTTGGCGCTATCAAGGGGAATATACTCCTTGCCACGGGCGTGGTTGGCGTAGTCGTAGGTGGGGTGCATAATGCTGCGCCCTGCCTTTAGGTCCTTGAGATGAGCGATAAGTAGCTCGGTATCGAAGGCGTCGGGATGGTCGTAGTTTATCTTGGCGCGCTCCTCAAATGGGAGATGACGGTTGTCCTTGTAGTAACAATCCATACTTACAAGCACGCCGTCGCCACCTACTGCTTGAATAACCCTGTTTGCGAGAGTGGTTTTGCCACTACCCGTTCCACCACAAAATCCTATAATTAAACGTTCCATATTGCCTTTTCTTTAGTCGTGATAGTTAGGTACGAATGCCCTTGGCTTCTTGCTCGCGCTTGGCCTTTAGCCAGCACTTTTTACACATTGCGACGTATCTCTCGTTGCCACCAAGACAAACTTGGTCACCGCTAAATACTACGTTGCCTTCGTCGTCAAGACGAGCGTTGACGGTAGCCTTGCCACCACACTTGCATACCGACTTGATTTCGGTAATAGAGTCGGCGATTTCAAATAGTCTACGGCTACCCGGGAACAAGTGGGTAAGAAAGTCGGTAGAGAGTCCAAAACACAAAACGGGTATATCGTAGTCCATTACGATTTGACTAAGCTGGTCGACTTGGTCGGGTGCAAGGAACTGACACTCGTCTACGATAATAACGTTTGAGTCGCGATACTTGCTAAGATACAACTCGTAAACGTCGACGTTTTCCGATACGGTGATTGCTTCGGCTTGTAGCCCAATGCGTGAGCGTACTATAGTTGCGCCGTCGCGATTATCAATGCTCGGCTTGATGAGTAGCACCTTCATACCACGCTCTTCGTAATTAAACTTGGTGATTAGTGCTTGTGCCGTTTTGGAGCATCCCATTGCCCCGAACTTAAAATAAAGTTTTGCCATATATTCTTCCTTTACTCCACCCTTTCAAAGATAAGCGGTCTTTCCGCGGGTGGGTTGTCGTTGATTTCGGTTGAGAGATTAAAGCGTGCTACCGCGCCACTAAAACGAGCTTCGTCGTTTGCGTACATCTTGGCTATTACTTCGCCCTTTTCTACCTTGTCGCCCGTCTTTTTAAGCAAAATGATACCTGCCGAATAATCGATTTTATCTTCCTTGGTGTTTCTACCCGCACCAAGCATTAGGGAAGCCGTTCCGTAGCCTTCGGCATCCACTTTGGTGATATATCCCGATTTTTCAGCACGCACTTCGCAGCTGAATTTTGCCCTTTCAAACAGCTCGGGGTTGTATATTACGGAGTCGTCGCCGTGCTGAGCTTTTACCATCTTTGCAAGGGTATTTAGCGCCGTGCCGTCGCTGATAACTTGCTTTACCATAGCTTCACATTCTTCCATACTGCCCTTGCCTGCAAGGTAGAGCATATTGGTAGCAAGCACTACGCATACTTCCGCAAAGTCCTTGGGGCCGTTACCCTTTAGCGTATCGATTGCTTCGATTACTTCCAAGCTGTTGCCGATATTTGCGCCAAGCGGTCTATCCATATCGGTGATAAGTGCAAGCATCTTCTTGCCTGCGCTCTTGCCGATATCAACCATTATCTTTGCAAGGTTAACGCTTTCTTCCACAGTCTTAGCAAAGGCACCGCTACCCGTCTTGACGTCAAGCACGATGCAGTCGTCGTCAGCGGCAAGCTTTTTGCCCATTATGCTCGATACGATTAGGGGCGTGCAGTCCACCGTTGCGGTTACGTCACGAAGTGCGTATAGCTTTTTGTCAGCAGGTGCAAGCTCCTTGGATTGCCCAACTATTGCAACGCCTATCTCGTTGACGATAGAGATAAATTCTTCTTCGCTTAGGTCGGTTTGGAAGCCCGGGATAGCCTCCAGCTTGTCGATGGTGCCACCCGTGTGACCAAGTCCACGGCCACTCATCTTTGCCACCTTTACGCCAAGAGATGCCACTATCGGCGCTACGACAAGACTGGTCTTGTCGCCGACCCCACCCGTCGAGTGCTTGTCGACGCGAAGTCCGTCCACGCCCGAAAAATCGAGCTTAACGCCCGAATCACGCACGGCAAAAGTGAGCGCTCTCGTTTCGTCAAGGTCCATACCTTGATAATATATTGCCATAAGCAACGCTGATGCTTGATAGTCGGGAATTTCACCCCTAACGTATCCATCTACGAAAAAGTGAATTTCTTGCTCGCTGAGAGCACCGCCGTCACGTTTTTTCTTAATAATATCGTACATTCTCATAGTCGTTCTCCAAACGGATATTGGCTTTTGCCAATATATTATACACTAAAAGGCGCATTTTGAAAAGACCCAATTTCGCTATATGCGGCTTTTAGATTTGTGTTTTTGGATAAATCGTGGTAGTATGTATGCAAGGAGTACCAAAATGGACAAGTTTTTGACGGTTTTTGCAGTCTTTGACGACCAAACTCAACGCAAATTGAGCGCTCTCCAAGCCAAAGTTTTTGAGCTCGGTAACCCCGGCACGCAAACGATGGGCATACCCTTTCATCTTACCCTTGGGAGCTTCCCCACAGACAAGGAGTGCGAGTTGGTCAAAAGAATAAAAGAGAGCGCCAAAACCCACGCTCAATTTGATATTGGTTTATTAAAAATAAACCACTTTGGCGACAAAGTGGTGTTCGTCGAGCCCGAAGTGAACGAGAGCTTGATGCAGTTACACAATCTGTTCGACTGCAACTATCCCTACGGCCATCCCTACCACGCCCACGCAACGATATTCCAAGGAGATAGCGAAGCGACAAAGCAAGCTAAAGCTCTTCTTGCTGAAATATTTACGCCGTTTAGTGCCAAAATCGTAAGCATACAAATGGGAGAGTTCTTCCCAACGAGAATGATTATAAGCGAAAACCTAATTGAAAATTAATTACGCCGTTATTTAGGCAAAAAGAAAGGAAGTCTTACGACTTCCTTTTTACTTGTGCATTTGGATTAATTAAAGGTGTAAACGACCTTAACCACTGCGCCGCTATCCATAGTATAATCAATCATTACCTTTTCAAGGCTCTCGTTGTAGTGCACTTCAACGCTCATATCCTTGCCGTCAAAAGTGTTGTTTGACGTAAAGCCCTTTACGTTGGTTACTTCAGCTTTGAATACGAAATAGTCGTTTTCGTAGTATCCGTGGGGCATATTGAAATAGTTTTGGTTGAAGTCAAGCACGAGAGCTTCCAAGCTCTTTACGGGGATATCTGCCGAGTCGCCCGTTTGCTCTACGATAGCACCGTTTTTAATGGTGGCGTTACCCGTCTTGGTAATCACCCTATTTTCGGGCATAACGTAGTTGCCTTGTCCGTCTTGTACGATAGTTGCCAAGCTCTCGCTTGAATAGCTGACCATAGTATTGTTAGAGCTGTTGGTTACGGTATAAACGCTTGTCAAAGTAACGCCGTCCATAGTGGTTTGAACGCTCAAATTTACCCCTACGTAGCTCATACGTGCCATTTCGTTTAGCTCGGTGTAAACGTCGGGCTCTTCGGGCACAAGGTTACAAGCGGTGAGTGACACCATAACTACTGCCAAAACTACAAAAATAAATAAAACCTTTTTCATATCACACCCCCTTATGCCTTTCTAATAAGAAACCAAGCTGCGTATGCAAGTGCTGATACCGCACCGATATAGAATAAAATCGATTGGTGCGTTGCCTTTTCGGCTTGTTGATTTATTTGGGTTGCCGTTTGGTTATATGCGTTTATCTCTTGAACGAGAGTTGCGTAGGCTTCACTTGAAGCATCCTTTTCGCTGTCGCTTAGCTCGGCGTATGCTTCAAGAGCTTCACCTATCGCGTTCCATTTTGCTTCCAAGCCGTTTGCACTTTCAACTGCTTCAACGAGTGCGGCGAATGAAGCTACGACTTCGTCGTTAGCTTGCGCTCTTTCTTCTGTATGGGAGCAGTCGGCACATACCCTTTGCTCCATATCGTTTTCAATGGGCGTCCACTCGCCAAAAGCGTGTGGGATGGTTGGGACTTCTCTCGTTTCTACGTCCGAGCAAGCGGGACATACTCTTTGCTCGCTTCCAACCGTCTTGCAAGTTGGCTCGGTTACCACGCTCCACGCCCCGTAGCTGTGTCCAAGGGAAGGGATACTATCGCCCACTTCGGAGTGGTTGCAGCCCTCTCTTACGCAAGCGTAAGTTCCTTCATAGCCGTCGGCAGTACAAGTGGGAGCAATGTAGCTGTTCTCCACTGCTTCCAAGTCGTGTCCTAAGCGATTTACTTCTCGAGTGATAGTATTTCCACAAGATGAGCATAGGCTCTCTTCCACGCCGTCGGTAGTACAAGTAGGCGCCGTGGTTTGGCTCCAAGTGCCGTAGCTATGCTCAAGCGCAGGGATAACTTCGACGTCCACTATCTCGCCACACTCGGTACATTCGGTGTGTCTGCTACCTGCTCCCGAGCAAGTAGCTTTGCTGTCTACAATCCACTCGCCTGCAGTATGTGCGTGCGTCGAGCCGTATACGATGGTGATTTCTTCAACGTATACGACGCCCGTCGATTCGTAATTGATAGCAAAATATTGGTCGGTCGTGCCAATATTAAGGGTGCCCCCCGAAGATGACGAAGTCAAAGTGCCTCGTTTGGTACCCGTACTTACTTTGCCACTACCCGTGCCATAAGCCGTCGAAGACGTATAAACGCTCCAAGGCTTTTCAGCCGTCGATTTGATTGTGATTGACACTATACCACCACTAAATGCAGTCGTATTGAATATATATTGAGCAGTTTTGCTACTATTCATTTGAATTGAGCCCGTTTGTCCCGGGTACATAAAGCCCTGACCACTCATTCCGTCCGCGCTCCAAGTACACCAATTATACGCACCGCTTCCGCTAAAACTCTCACGAGTTATAGTTAACGTTTTGGTGGTGGCTTGCTTTACGGTAATGCCACTAATCGTCTTTTCGGCGGTGCCGTACTTACAAATAACGGTGGTGCTACCTTGGCTTAAAGCTTCCGCCCTTGACGTGCCGTCAAGCCAAGAGCAATCTTCGTTTGGGATAGTTGCCGTCGAGCCGTCGGAGTAGGTTGCCGTTACCGTGATACCCGTTGGGTTAAAGGTATCGCCTGCGCTATAGGTAGTTTTGACGGGTGCTCCCGTAAGCGCAATCGAGCTAACTGCCTTAACCGAAATAGTAGCGGTGGCTTTAACGGAGCTGTTTGCAGTGCTCGTTGCGGTAATAGTTGCACTACCTGCTCCTACTGCAGTAACTACGCCACCCTCAACGGTTGCAACACTCGTATTAGACGAAGTCCAATTTAGAGTGCTGGTTGCTCCTGCCTGATAAACTTCGGCTGATAGTCTGTATGTTTCGCCTTTAACAAGGGAAGCAGTAGACGGAGAAATTACTACTTCAGTGGGCTCGATGGTGCTGTCTCCACCTACGTCACCGTCAAGGTAGCTACCGTAAGTTTCCACTACGTTTTGGAGTTCGTCGCTATAGCTTTCACCGTCGTGACAATAAATCATTTCGGCGTATTCGGGGTGGTCAATAAAGGGATTTCGGTTACCTTGAACGGCGTAAACGGCTTCGTTCCTTGCTTTTTCAGCTTCCGTTGGAGGCTCTTCGACGTGCCACTTCATGAGGTCTTCAATATCGCCTATAGTCTTGTTGTTGCCCTTGCCCAAAACGAAGGTAAGATTATATTTATCTCCCCAACGAGTTTGAACGTACATAAGTATACGTGCCGTTGCCCCACGGTAGCCAACGCCGGGATAAAATACTGAGTCTTGTTGGTAACAAAGATTAGCGTAGGAAGTAGAGCCGTTTTCCTTGACGATATTAGCCGTAGTTTGCGGTACTTCGCCAAAGCTATTGTTGCTACGGGTGGAGTTCAATTGACTATTGGTTGGACGAAGGTGGTGAGCATCCGAGCCGGCTTCGCTCTCGGCCGGGAAGGCACTACCTGAGTTCTTTGGCCAAACGTGTTCACGATTGGTGCCAGTGCTAAAGCTACCATTAAAAGAAACGGACGTGCCGGTATAAAACCAAAGAATATTACCACTCTTGTTGGGGTCGGCGTCACTCTCGTCAAAGATGTTACGAAGCCCATCATAAGTAGGGTTATAATCGTGGGTAGAAGTTATTAGCGTTGCAAGCTCCGTCCTAAACGAATCACCCGTGAGATTTTCGTTGAGACCTGCGTAATAGCTGTCGTAGGAAGCTGCTTCGACAGACTCTACGACTTGCTGAGCGGGAGCAAATACTCCAACCCAACAACCCACCATACTCATCAAGATACATAATGGTAGGATAAGTGCAACGAGATTGAATTTTCTTTTGGACTTAAACATAACGACTCCAACGCTTGCTTGGGCGTGCCTAAGCGAGCGTATTGTATAGATAGCTTAATCATATAACAAAAACTTAAGTTAGTCAACGCGTGCGAGCAAAAAAACAAATTATGACAATTTTTATATTCACAGAAATTGCGAACTTTCCCCTATTTTTAGTGCAATTTTAAATCAAATTATAAGGCGTAAATTCAAATGAAAAATCAAACGAATTATTCCTTAAAATCTCGTTGCGTGTTTTTAGTGAATTTTACCGATTTAGGTTTCTTAGCTTCCGCTTTTAATTACCCAAGTTTCTATTTTTGAAAAATTTGCAAAAGGCAAAAATCGACCATTTTTCGGCGTTGTTTGCAGAGCTGATTTTAGGGCAAATTTTGATTGAAATCCGGCATCTCTTATCCCATCCCAAGCGAGTGATTTTGACAAATATTTCGGCCGAATTTTAGGTCTAAACGGCTGATTTGCTAACTTTTTGGGTTTTACTAAAATTTACCATATTATTTAATATATATTTTTAAAATGTGGGTTGATTATTTTGTAGAAATATGTTAACATTCTTTAGGACGCCGTCTATTTATAAATATAAATAATAATAAAACGGCGCAAAAGCGCGTTCTTTAGAGGCGCAGTACGTGGAGAAAAAATGATATTCGACATTCAAAAAGCAAGTATTACTAAAAGATTGGTTGCGTTTATATTAGACGCCATCCTTTTTGCGGTGCTTGCAGTTGGATTTGCCTGGTTAATCGGTCTTGCTTGCGACTACGACACACATCTTAATGCAAGCGTATCCACACAAGAAGCCTATACCACCTATTATAAGCGTGCTTACGGCGTAGATTACTCCAAGACATACGAAGAACTCACCGAAAGCGAAAAGGCAATTTGGGACACGTACTCGGAGCAATTTTCAAACGCCGTCACCTACGACGAAGCAGTCAAAATCACCATTGAACAACTACTATCCTACCGAACTAAATATCTTGGCTCACACGGCGTAGACCTACTCGCAACCGACACCACGTACGATAATTATACGACCGAGCAAAAAGCGGCTTGGCTGAGCGCATACGAAGCCTGTCAAAACGAACTAAAAGCTAAGTACGGCAAAAAGGCCTTCCTAATGAAACCTATCCGCTACGTGCAATCCTATCAAGAAGATTTTAGCGTAGACCTAACTCGCAACTCGGACGACGTGCCGAAGAGCGAACTCAAAAACTGGCTCAAAGCCTACGACAAGTGCGACAAGGTTTTAGCAACCGACCTATCTTATAACGCAAGGATGATGAGAATTCTTGCATTCACTCTTTTAATGATTTCACTCGGCATACTTTTATCTATGCTGATTTTAGAATTTATCGTTCCCCTACTATTCAAAAACGGCCAAACCGTTGGCAAAAAGGTATTCGGCATCGCCGTTATACATCAAAACGGAGTGCGCGTCAACACAATTACTATGTTTATAAGGACTTTCCTTGGAAAATACGCGGTGGAAACTATGGTCCCCGTGCTTTTGGTGTTGATGATGTTTACTTCCAACGCGCTGATATCAGTAATAGTAATTGCCCTATTGTTCATTTTTGAAATAGTGCTATTCGTATGGAACAAGGACTATCGTCCCTTTATCCACGACGTATTTGCAAAGACGGTAACCGTAGACCTTGCAAGTCAAATGATATTTGAAAACGAAGCCGAGATGGTTGCGTTTAGACAAAGCACCTACGCCGAAGGCTCGGGAGACGCGCTTTCAGATACACTATACGGCACGTCAAATCCCCTTGCCAACTCCTTTGTCGAAGTAGACAAAAAGGACGAGAACAAATAACTTAGGTAATTATTGGAGCCAAGCTCCGCCGATTATACAAAACAAAAAAACAATATATAAAGGAACTCTTGGATTATGAAAGTTGTACTTGAAAATTTAACAAAAGTATTTCCCAGTAGAAACAAGAAGGCAGGCGAGGAAGTAGTAGCCGTTAACAATTTCTCTTTTGAAATTCCGGACGGCAAGCTCATTGGTCTACTTGGACCATCCGGCTGTGGCAAGAGCACTACTCTTTATATGATTAGTGGTCTTCAAAAGCCGACTTCCGGCAAAATCTACTTCGGCGACGACGACATCACCGCGTTGTCACCCGAAAATAGAGGTGTTGGCCTTGTTTTCCAAAACTACGCACTCTATCCTCACATGACCGTTAAGCAAAACATCTTGTTCCCCCTACAAAACCTAAAGGGCGAAGACAAGCTAAGCAAAGACGACATGCTAAAGAAGGCTTACGAAGCTGCTAAGCTCGTTCAAATCGACGAACTTATGGACCGTAAACCCAGCGAGCTATCAGGTGGCCAACAACAACGTGTTGCTATCGCTCGTGCACTCGTAAAGATGCCTCGCGTTCTTCTACTTGACGAACCACTTTCCAACTTGGACGCTCGTCTAAGACTTCAAACTCGTGAAGAAATCAGAAGAATCCAAAGAGAAACTCAAATCACCACTATCTTCGTAACCCACGACCAAGAAGAAGCTATGAGCATCTCCGATATGATCGTCGTTATGAAGCTCGGCGTTATCCAACAAATCGGCGCACCCCAAGACGTATACGACAGCCCCGAAAACCTATTCGTTGCAAAGTTCCTTGGAACTCCCCCTATCAACGTATTTGACGGCGCTATCCGTGACGGCAAGGTTTATATCGGCGAAGATGCAGTGCTCGACGCTCCCGGCGTGGAAGACCAAGAAGTTTACGTTGGTATCCGTCCCGAAGGCTTTGAGCTTGCTGAAGACGGCGCACTTCACTGCGAACTCCGCAGCGTAGAAGTTATGGGTCGTGACGTAAGTATCGTTTCAGCTAACGCTCAAGCACATACTCCCGTTATCCGCTCTATCATCAACGCTGACAACAAGGTAGACGCTACCCAAAAGGAAGTAAGATTCAACCTAAAGGCACACAAGACCTTCGTATTCGCTAAGGAAAGGGTTACCTGGTCAATGGCAAACGAGGGCAAGACCCTTTACACCTTCAACAAGGCAAGCCAAACCTTGAACGCTAAGTACGACGGCAAGAGCTACGACCTCGGCGTACTACTAACCGACGAAGATATTGCTAAGCTCGAAAAGCAAGCAAAGCAAAGCCTATCCCCCGTTGCAAAGTTCTTCATCAAGCAAGGCAAGAAGCTCCTTGGTGCAGCACAAGCAAAGGTTGCTCCTGCAGTTGAACTCGTCCAAAGCCTTATCCCCGAAAAGCCCGCTCTTACTGGCGAAATCACCTATAAGCTCGCAATGGGCAAGAATAAGGAAGGACAAACCTTATACTTCGCAGGTGGCGTAGATAACGCTCGCCTATGCGTAACCAGTGATATCCAAAAGGCAGTCGACCTACACGCTGAGCTCGTAACCAAGGTTGTTGGCGAAGGCAAAAAGGCAAAGACCGTCGTTGAAGGATACAACGTATACTACCTTGACGGCGAAACAAAGGTATACCCCGAAATCACCGTAGCTAACGGCGAAAATCACGAAAAGAGAATCTTTCTATAAGAGGTGAAACTATGGTAGATTCTAAACACAAATGGAAGGCATGGCTGTATCTATCCCCGGCACTAATATTGCTTGCGGTATTTACGCTATACCCTATCGTTAACACCATCAGACTTGCATTCATGGAAGACTACGGCATGATGAAGGCGCTTAGCGGTGCTACCTTTGAGTTTGGTTTTGGCAACTTTGAAAAAGTTGTGGAATATCGCAACTTTACGACCTGCTTGAAGAACACAGTGCTTCTTTGCGTACTCACCGTTCCGATTTCGACCGTGCTTGCGCTCCTGATTGCAGTTACTCTTAACTCAATCGGACCACTTAGACGTTTCCTACAAACGATATACTTCTTGCCCTACGTAACCAACTCGATTGCTATCGGCATGGTATTTGCGGCAATGTTCAATATCGTAGGTAACGTATCTGCAGAACCTCCACTAATCACCACCGCAGGTATCATCAACAACTTCCTCGGTATCTTCGGAGTAGAGCCCATCAACTGGATCAACGTAGGTTCAAGCTACTGGGCAAACATAACCGTTATGGTTATTTATATCGTATGGAACGCGCTCCCCTTTAAGATTCTAATTCTACTTGGCGGACTCCAAAGCATCAACAAGCAATATTACGATGCCGCTAAAGTTGACGGAACTTCAAGAGCAAGGACGCTATGGAAGATCACCGTTCCACTGCTATCCCCAATGATTGCTTACGTAGTTATCACCAGCTTTATGGGTGGCTTCAAAGAGTACTCGAGCATCGTAGGTATATTCGGCGAAACTATGGGCCCTCCCGGAAACAAGGGCGCAATGAACACTATGGTTGGCTTTATTTACCAATCACTTGAAGGTCAACACCAAGGTAGAGCAAGTGCCGCTTCGCTAATCTTGTTCGCCATCATCATGGCAGTAACCCTTGTAAACCTACAAGTAAGCAAGAAGAAAGTTCATTATTAGGAGGTGGATTATGGCAGAAAATAAAAAAGCAACTGTAATAATGCACGAAAGAGATATCGAAAAGACCTCCAAGCTCCAAGTCGTCAACAACGTATTTGGCACCTTCTTTAGATATCTATTCCTTATAATAGTAGCAGTCGTAGTTTTGTTCCCATTTTATTGGATGATTATCTCATCTCTTAAGACCCTTGCGGAATATAGACTAAGCGTACCAACCTTCTGGCCCAAGCAAGTAGTTTGGTACAACTACGTAGAAGCGTTTACCGCTGCAAACCTCGGCACGCTATTTAAGAACACCGTTATCGTCGGCGTAGTATCAACGATACTCTCGCTCGTAATCACGGTACTAACCGCATTCGTATTTGCTCGTCTTGAGTTCAAGGGCAAGAACGCACTGTTTGCAATGCTCCTTGGTACTATGATGATCCCCGGCGAACTATTCACCATCACCAACTACGAAACGGTATTTAGACTCGGTTGGCTAAACACCTACACCGTACTTATCGTACCTTTCCTTGTCAGCGTATTCTACGTCTACTTGCTCCGTCAAAGCTTTATGCAAATACCCGACTCACTATATCTTGCAGCAAAAGTTGACGGCACCTCAGACCTAAAATACCTATGGAAGGTTATGATCCCACTTGCAATGCCTACCATCATTTCGATAACTATTCTAAAGATGATGGGGGCCTGGAACTCGTATATGTGGCCAAATCTCGTTGCAAGAGACGCGGATATGCAACTTATCACCAACGGTCTTAGAAACGCCTTTACCGAAGCAACTTCGGGTGACACCAACTTCCCCGTACAAATGGCAGCGGTTGCACTCGTTTCTATCCCACTATTCCTTGTATTCATCTTCTTCAGAAAGTACATCATGAAAGGTGTATCGAGAAGTGGTATCAAGGGCTAAAATCGGTTTACTCGCCCAGTATGCTTAGCGTAGTGGGCGATACGACTTTATAAAGAACAAAAAAATAAAATACACTATAAGGAGAAAAAGACATGAAAAAGAAATTGTTGTGTGTACTTCTTATCGTAGTTATGCTTGCAACCACCGTTAGCTTGATAGCTTGTAACAAAAACAGTGCAGGCGAAGCAAACTTCGTTGTTCCAGAAGGCGGCTACGACGGAAGCGCAGTAACCCTCAAATTCTACCACACTATGGGTGCAAACCTTCGCGCTGTTCTTGACACTTATATCGTTGAGTTCAACAAGATTTACCCCAACATCACCATTGAACACGAACAAGTTGGTAGCTACGACGACGTTAGAACCCAAATCAGCACCGAAATCAACGTAGGCGCTCAACCTAACATCGCATACTGCTATCCAGACCACGTTGCACTCTATAACGTTGCAGGTGCAGTCGTTCAACTCGATAACCTTATCAACAGCACCGAAGAAGGTATCGGTCTAAGTGACGCTCAAAAGGCAGACTTCATCCAAGGTTACTACAACGAAGGTAAGCAATTCGGCGACGAATTTATGTACACCATGCCTCTAAGTAAGTCAACCGAAGTTCTTTACTACAACAAAACCTTCTTTGACGAGCACAACCTACAACTCCCCAAGACTTGGGCAGAAATGGAAGCACTTTGCGCTCAAATCAAGCAAATCGACCCCGATTGTATCCCTCTTGGCTACGACAGTGAAGCTAACTGGTTCATCACTATGTGCGAACAATACGGCTCACCCTACACCAGCGCAACCGGCGATCACTTCCTATTCGACAACGACACCAACAAGAGCTTCGTAAAGATGTTCCGTGAATGGCACAAGAAGGGTTACGTAACCACCCAAGAAATCTACGGCGCATACACCAGCGGTCTATTCATCGAACAAGTTGACACCAACAGCTATATGTCAATCGGTTCATCTGCAGGTGCAACCCACCAACGTCCCGCTAAAGACGAAACCACCGGCGAATACCCCTTCGAAGTAGGCATCACCACCATCCCCCAAGTTAATGCAAGCAACCCCAAGGTTATCTCCCAAGGCCCAAGCCTTTGCATCTTCGGTAAGGAAAATCCCCAAGAAGTAGTAGCAAGCTGGCTCTTCGTCAAGTACCTAACCACCACCGTTGCATTCCAAGCTGAATTCTCAATGGTATCAGGTTATGTTCCTGTAATCAAGTCAGTTGGCGAGCACCCTGCTTATGCAAACTTCATTAACAATGCAGACGGCGGCGCTAATATCGCAGCTCTTTCAGCTAAGGTATGTCTCCAACAAGAAGCTGCTTACTACACTAGCCCTGCTTTCAACGGCTCATCAATGGCTCGTGACGAAGTTGGCGCACTAATGATTAAGTGCCTAACCGAAAACACCAACGACGTTGACGCTCTCATCAACAGCGCATTTGCTGATGCAGTTGACGAATGTGAATACAACAGCTAATAACCATTATTAGCAAACAAACCAAAAAATCTATTAATATCTATAAGGATTAATATGGAAAAATTAATTAAAATCCTATCAATACTTATGATCGTCAGCCTAATGCTCGTCTGTGTCGTTGCTTGCGACGATACGGACGACACCGCTGGCGGTGGCGACGAAAACAACCACGTGCACGTTGACTACGTAGCTGACCTCAAGCTTGATATGACTTCAACTACTGCTAAGCAAGTAGTTACCGTCAGAAACCACGTTGACGGCGACACCGTACACTTCGACGTCCCCACAGCCGTAATGGCAAACGGAATATTTAAGGCAAGATTCCTTGCAGTAAACACTCCCGAATCAACGGGCAAAATCGAGAACTACGGCCACACTGCATCACGTTTCACCAAAGAAGCTCTAAAAGACGCTCACTCCATCATCATTGAGTCCGAAGACGACAAGTGGAACGCCGACTCAACGGGTGGCAGATATCTCGTTTGGATTTGGTACAAAAAGACTGCCGACGGCGAATATCGCAACCTTAACGTTGAGCTACTCCAAAATGGTCTTGCTATTGCTTCCAATACCGCAAACAACCGTTACGGCACCGTTGCAA
This sequence comes from Clostridia bacterium, assembly GCA_017461065.1. Taxonomy (GTDB): domain Bacteria; phylum Bacillota; class Clostridia; order Christensenellales; family DTU072; genus Stercoripulliclostridium_A. Next base: position 15,409 of record JAFTZC010000013.1, read on the forward strand.
TGAACGCGCTTACCCAAGCTAAAGTAGAAAAGCTATACGTTCACTCAGGCGTAGCCGACCCCGAAGTTTACACCGGTGAAGCAGTAGCTCTTACCATCAAAGAACTACGCACCAACATCAACGACTACAACGGCATCAAGGTTGCAGTCGAAGGCGTAGTAGTACAAGATTCTTCTCAAACCGTATACGTAGAGTCCTACGACGAAGAAACCGACCTTTACTATGGTATAGCCGTTTATTACGGTTACAACCTAAGTGGTACGGGTATGGAGATTTTGTCAATGGGCAACGAAGTTAGAGTAGTTGGCGTAGTGCAATACTACGAAACGGGTGGCACTTGGCAAATCAGCGACGTTCAATATCGCGATTTCGTACCGGACGACCCCAACAACCTACAACTTCTAAGCAGTAACAAAGGTGCAGCTTACACTTTGGTTGATGCAGACACGTTCGTAAACGGCAAAGTAACCGTAGAAACCGAAACCGAAGACAGCATCATAAGTACAGAATATGATTTTGCAGAATGTATGCTTTCAGCTTCGATTTCAATGGAAAACCTTGTAATCACCGATATCTACACCACTAACAACGGTGGTAGCTCCGACGGCGCAATGACCTTTACTTGCAGAGCAAGTGACGGCACCATCGTCGACGTACGTACCATCCCCCTATACGACAGCAACAAGAATCTTCTAACTGCAGCTGACTTTGAAGGCAAGACCATCAACGTAAAGGGTGTTGTAGATTACTTTAGTGGTGACTACCAAATCAAGGTTTTCAAAGTAAAAGATATTACAATCGTTGAGTAATCAACTGTAATAAAGTAACCCTATAGTCAAATTAAACAAAAAAACAAAACACATCCTAAGGAGGAATAGTAACATGAAAAAATTTCGTAATTGCGGTCTCTTGATTGTGTTGGCTCTTATTCTCGCTTTGTGCGTATCAGTGTTTGCAGCTTGCACTCCTGATGACGGCGCTGGTGACACCACCGGTCTCGACTTAGCAAAAGAATATTTGGAAACACAACTAAGAGATGCTGCTACCGTTACCGGTGCTGACTTTACTCGTGCTGCCGTACTAAAGAACGAGCATGGTACCTACACCGTAACCTGGACTCTCAGCATCACTTCTGGTCCTTCAACCGGCGTTTCTCTCGGCGAAGTAACCAATGGTATCCAAAAGATCAACGTTGACGAATTCTCATCTGAAGAAGTAGTTTACGTTCTTACCGCTACCATCGCTGATGAAAACGGCAACACCCAAACCTTGACCTACAACCACAAGGTTCCTGCCTTCGTTCTCAACTCCTATGCTGAATACAAAGCAGCTTGCGAAGCAAACGATGGCGAAACCATCATTACCATTAAAGGTTATGTTCTTGGCGTAAATGCTGACCCAGGCTCAAGCTCAAAAGGTTCACTATGGATCGTGGATGCAGACGGCAACGGCTACTATGCATATAAGCCCACACTTGATGCAGCTATCACCGAAACTAGAGAAACCATCAACACTGCTTTCCCTCGTGGTAAAGAAGTTGTTATAAAGGGTACCGTTACCACCTATGGTGGCTGCCTTGAGTACAATCAAGGTTGTGAAGTTATTGCAACCGGTAATTCTGTTGACCCAGCAACTCTACCATACACCGATCAAACCGAGCTGTTCGGAAGCGCTTCTTCTATTTCTGACCATGAAACTCTTATCTCCACTCAATCAACCCGTGCCGCTCTCAATGGCGTTACCATGGGACAAATTGATGGATACAACTACTACTTCTCAGTAAACGGTGTTGATTTCATTTGCTACATGAACATTTATCTACTTAGCGAAGAAGAAAATGCAACTCTTGCTGCAAAGTGGAACCAAGGTGGAAAAGCTAACCTTACTGGCATCATCAACGTTTATAGCAACAAGTATCAGCTCTATCCAGATAGCGTTGACTCTATTGAAATTGTAAACGAAAACCTAACTGATGCACAAAAAGTTGAAAGACAAAAGAACATCCTTTCACTCGAAGAAACCTACAATGATAACTTCACTCTACCCGAAGGCACTTGGGCAAACGTTGCTTGGACCGTTGAAGGCACCGGCGCAACCATCGGCGAAGCTAACGCTGTAACCCTAACCAAGAGCTCCGTTGAACAAACCGTCACCTTCACTGCTACCATCACAAGTGGTACTGAAAGTGACACTGCAACCTTCACCGTAAAGATTGCTGCTGAAAGAACCTCCTTTGTTAAGGTAGCTCTTAACGCTGGTACAGCTCTTGAAAGTGGCGCAACTACCGAAGATAGCTATATTATCGTTGGTATTGTTTCTGAAATCACTTCTGCTTACAGCGCACAATATGGCAACGTATCATTCAACGTAGTAGATGCAGAAGGCAACACCCTACTCGTTTACCGTTACAACCTTGAAGATGCTGCTACTATCGCAGTAGGCAATGCTATCGCAATCGCAGCACCTATCAAAAAGTACAACACTACTATTGAAGCAGTTGCTGATTTCGTTAAACTAAATATCACCTCTCTTGCCGACGCAGCTGCTGCAGGTATTGCTGGCACCGGCGTTGCAGATACCGTTGTTTACGGTTACGTAAAATCTATCGATACCGAATATAGTTCCCAATACAACAATATCACCATCACTATTAGCGATGGCACAAACGACCTCTATTGCTATCGCGTAGCTGGTGGCGAAGATATCGTTGTTGGCGAATATCTCCTTATCACAGGAACTCCTTCTGCATATAATGGCTCAGCTCAAATGGCAGCTAAGGCAACCTATACCAAAAGCAGCATCTATATAGCCCCCTCAACTGGTGAAGGCGAAGATGGTGATGATCAAACAACTGGCGCTGTTAACACTATTACAGACGCTCTTGCTGCCACCGATGGTACTGCTGTAGAACTAAGTGGTACTGTTTCCGACATTTATGAGGCATGGAGTTCTTACAATAACATGTCTTTCTACCTTACCGACGGAACCAATCGTATTCTCGTTTTCCGTACCGGTACTCAAGTAAATATCGGTGACGTTGTTAGTGTTTCCGGTACCGTTACCGTTTATAGCAACACTAATCAAATAGCACAAGGCTCAACTGTTACCATTACTACCGCTCACGTTTGCTCAACCTATACCGATGCCGACTGTGAAAATGCAGCTGAATGTACTATATGCGGTACCGTTCAAGCAGGCAGTACCGCTCTTGGACATATTGATGAAGACACCAATGGCGCTTGTGATAGATGTTCTGTAAGCATGGCATCCGAAACAGCTACCGCAACTTATACTGCAGGCACCACCACCAACATGGTTGATGGAAACAATGCTGCAACCATCGGTCTTGATGCAACCATCTTCACAGTTACCTCTACAAAAACCAACGGGGGTAACAACCATGTCGGTCTTAATAAAAACGGTACCATACGTCTATATAAGGGTCACACGTGTGAATTGAGCATCTCTATCGCTGCTGATTATACAATCGCAAGCATTAAGGTTACCCTTGCAAGTAGCGATGCCGGCACTCTCGTTGTTACTGACGGAACAAGTGAAATCACAGCTGATGCTAGTGTATATACCATAAATGGAAGCACCGTTGTTCTTTATAACACCAATACAAGCGGACAATCTCACATTACTTCTATTGAAATCGTTTATGCTCCTGTTGCATAATCCACACAACAAAATCTTTTTATAAAGATAGAAAGGCACTCTTCGGAGTGCCTTTTGATTTGGAAATATTAAAGTGCCTAACGGACGGAATTAAGATTGCTTTGAAATCGCAATTATGCACTCTATAGGTGCGCAATTATGTCCTAACGGACACAAACTTCGTTGCGCTTACGCTACACGAACAAGGAAATTGGTTACTTGTTTAATAACCAATCCGCCATGTCAACAATCCTAACGCCCTCATATTGGTATTCAGGATTTCTTGTTCGTGCAATTATCATTTTGGGATAAGCATCTTTTATTTTTAACAAAGGTTCTATTTCTCGCTCAAACGTATCGGGGTGGGTTATATTATCCGAAACTTGAATATAAATTTTCTCACTTCCCAAAATCAATAGTTTTTCATTTTTGGGAAGCGGTTTTCCTAAAAAGCCAAAAGAAAAATCAAACTCTATGTAGAACAAGATTTAAGTGCATAGTTCAAGCGCAATTACGTCTTCGCTATGCTTAGACGCTACGAGATTAAACGTCCTTACGTATAATCTCGTAAGCCTTATAGTCTGTTCTTGTGTGGGTTAGGGGAGTGATGGTTACGTAGCCGTCTATGGTTGCATCGCTATCGATGGTTAAGTCGTGGCGGTTTTGGTGTATGCAGTAGCCCGTTTGCTTCCAAATATCCTTTTCGATTTCAACGAAGCTGTCGGTATAATACGCTCCGCCTTGCTTGGTTACTACTATGCCCTTGGGATTGTCGGGGATATTTACGTTTAGTAGGTCGGCGTGCTTGAGCATATCGTGCGCTACTATATATTCGTACGCTTTGCCTATCCACTCGCGCGCAGAGTCAAACGAGTTTATCTCGGCAGAGAATGCTACGCCCTTTATATCGCGATATCTTGCTTCAAATATGGCGCCTGCAGTACCCGAGTAGGATATGTCTTCGCCCATATTTAGCCCCCTATTTACGCCCGAGAACACTACGTCGTAGTCGCGCATTAGTCCAAGAGTACCAAACCTTACGCAGTCGGCAGGAGTGCTGTCCACGGCATATGCTTCCTTGGCGCCCAAGTACTCCACCTTTTTGACTTCAAATGGAGTGTATATGTTGATTGCGTGGGCCTTGGCGCTTTGTTGCACCTTGGGGGCACATACCGTAACTTCGCCAATGGTGCTTGCAAAATCAACGAGCACCCTTATGCCTTCGGCGTTTATTCCGTCGTCGTTAGTTACAAGTATTCTCATAGCCAGCCCTCGTGCGTTTCCTTGTAAGCCTTGAGCTTAGCATCGGCTTCGGCAAGGAGTGCGTGAATTTCATCTACCGAGTATAGCGTTGCTCCGCAAGCGCACTCGTGTCCGCCGCCACGCCAATGCTCGCCTATATCGTTGCAATGTAAAAAGCGTGAGCGTAGTCTTACCCTAATAGAGCCGTCGGCGTTATCAATGAACGCAGCCCATATCAAACTGCCCTTTACGTTTTCGGCAAAGGCTACCGCTGCACTTGCATCTTCACGAGAAAGACCAAAACGCTCTTGCATAGCCTTGTCAACGTAAATATACGCTACGCCGTTTTCGGTGAGCTTTACTTGGCCAAGTGCGTATGCCTTGAATACGAGATAGTCGTAGTCTTCCATCTTGAGATTGGCGTGTAGCCACTCGGTGTCAACGCCTACGTCAAGGAGCAGACCTGCTAAGCGCAAAGTCGCACCCGTAACCGAGTTGTGTCTAAATCTACCGCTATCCGTCACCATACCCGTGTAAAGATAGGTTGCGGCTTCGCCGTTTATCTTGAGTTCGTCCTTGAAAGTGTCGTAGAAGTCCACTATCATCTCGCATAGTGACGAGCGTAAATTCTCCACCCAACTAAGGTCGCCGTACGGTTTGATATCAATGTGGTGGTCAATCTTAATTAGCTCCTTGCCAAGATTGTACTTGGGGTTGGAAATACGGTCGGTTGATGCCGTGTCAAGCACGATTACCAAAGCATCCTTGTAAAAATCGTCCTCGAATTGACTATCTTCGCCACCTAAAAAGGCAAGATACTCGGAGTAATCGCTGTTTACAAGATATATTTCCTTTTCGGGGTAGGTTAGCTCCAAAATAGCCTTTAAGCCCTTGGTGCCACCGATACAATCGCCGTCCGGACGAATATGACGAGAAATGATTATCTTGTTGTATTCCTTAATCTTATCAAGAATTTGTCTTTTAACTTTGGTGTTCATATTACTCCTCTATCTGCATTAGATCTAAGTCCCTTAGCATCGCCATTGCGGTCTCGCGGTCCTTTACGCGCGCGCCACTTGCCTTAACGTGTCCGCCACCGCCGTACTTGACGGCTATTTGGTTTATGTTTTGGGTCTTGGAACGTAGTTCACATAGCACGCCTTCATCGGTTTCCGTAAAGTTTACCCAGGTGTTTACGCCCTTTATCTCGGCCATAGTATTTACCATACCACGCGAAACGGTAAATTCGCTTACGCCAAGCGCCTTGACTTCGTCCGCGGTCGTGTATATGTATGCAACCCCGTGCTCGCTTAGCTCAATACGCATAACGAAACTCGCGCGTAGCCTTATCATATCAAGGTCGTCGCTGTATAGGTTGATATATATGTCGCCTGCATCAAAGTCTTGCTCGAATAAATATGCCGCCGCCTTGAATGTCTCGGAGCTCGTAGAGTCGTAACGGAAACGTCCCGAATCCGTCACCATTCCCGTATATAGCGCCTTGGCGGCTTGAGCGGTCAAATTAAGCCCCCAATCCCTTACGAGCGACGCCACTAAGCCCGCACAACTTTCGCGCGAAGAATCGACGATTTCGAGCTCTGTGAACTTCTCCACGTATTGGTGGTGGTCTATGCGTAAGGTGCACTCGGCAAGAGTATATCTGTTGTCGCTCACGAGATGGGCTGCTCCCATATCGAGCAGTATCGCAAGCGCCCCTTGATATACGCCGTCCTCTATCTCGTCCATAGCCGAGCCCTCAACGAAGGAATATCGACCTGCAGGGTCGCCTACTGCATAAATCTTCTTTTCGGGGAAGTTCGCTTCCAGCACCTTTTTTAGACCCACTTGCGAGCCGATAGCATCTCCGTCGGGAGAAGAGTGCCTATGAATGATGATAGTATCGTATTGCTTAATAACTTCTATGGCTTTGTCAAAATCGTAATGCATATAATCTCCATTTACGCTATCATTTTAACACAACGCGTACGCGTTAAGCAAGCCTTTGTTGAATGCGAAATGCGAAGTGTTGCAAAACCAATCACAATGGTTTATACTTAACGTATAAGGAGCTATTTATGGTAGAAGTCGTTGCAGCACTAATTTGGGATAAGGATAAGTTTTTGATTTGTAAGCGCCCTGCAAACAAGGCGCGCGCACTTCTTTGGGAGTTCGTAGGTGGCAAGGTGGAAAAAGGCGAAAGTAAGGAGCAAGCCCTTGTGCGTGAGTGCAAGGAAGAACTTGATATTACTTTGTCCGTAGGTGACGTATTCACCGAAGTAACCCACGTTTATCCCGATATTACGGTGCACCTTACCCTTTTTAACGCAACTATCCTTGACGGCACGCCCACTCTAATCGAGCACGCCGACCTAAAGTGGATACTCCCAAGCGAAATCCCCGAATACGAGTTTTGCCCTGCTGACAAAGAGATTTTGGAGCTTTTGCAAAGGCGAAATCGCATTTGCAAGTGAAGTTACTACGCAGTGAAATCATTCCTAATTCCTCACTCCTAATTCTTCATTCCCTAAAATGCGTTAGTTTGGATGAAAGTCGACGGAAATAAAAGCTGTTCTCACTTAAAAACGAGCAAGTTTAGATGAAGAGCGACGCAAAAGATAAAAACCCATTGGGTTGCTGTAGTAGACCTACTGCGCCCGATGGGTTTTTGTGTTTTGCTATGCTATTCGCTAAAATCGCTCGTTTTTACTTTTTGATGGTTTGTAGGAAATTGTTCACTATCCCTTGCATCTCCGGTGAAATACGGGCTACCTTGAGTAGCGTCTTGACTTTGAAGGGTGAAGCTATCTTTGCTACCCACATTGGTATCTTGGATCCGAGCATTGCTTGGACGTCTTCGCTCTTGAGTACCAAACCAACCTTGTCGTTGATGGATAGGCAGTCTTCGGAAGTGGTTGCGTCGTCGGCTGCAAACCAATTGCGTACGAGATTGCCTGCTTGATTGCACTTGTAGCTGCTTGGCTCCTCGCTAACGCCGGCTACGGTGATGGTATGGGTGCAGTCGCCTGCTACTGCGGTGATTACGTTTTCGCCTTCTGCGATATCAACTTCGTAGGTGGTGAGCTTGCCCTCTTTTGCGCCGTAGCTTACGCCGTTTACGCTTAGTTCTACTTGCTCGCAGTTGCTAAATACGTCTACTCTGCTCTTACCGATAGCGCGCAAAGCGTATCTTTCTCCACCGATATGGACGAACTTCTCGTCACTCCAATATGCCTTGTATGCGTAGAAGGAGTCTTTCCTAACCTTTCTGTCAAAGGTAACCAAGCCCTTGTTGTTTTTACCTTGAACGCCACCTTCGTTACGGATAGCAGAGCCAAAGTCAAACATATTCCAAACGTAGCCGCCCCACATCCAATCACGTGACATAATGGCGTTTGCGTAGTGGGCGTGTAGTATTGCTTGGTATTGCTCGCCGTAGTCGCCTTGAGCGGGGTTGGACGAGTAATATCTTAGCACGGCTTCTGCGCCGTACTCGGATAAGCAAAGCTTAAGGGTGGGATTTTCGGCGTGGAAGTCGTCGAGCCACTTGTCGATATCGGTATATTTTTGAACGTACCAGCCGTAGTAAATATTGAAGCCCAAAATGTCGGTAACGTAGTTGAGTGGGTCGGTCCTACTTGCCATCATAACTTGAGCGCAAGTGGTGGGACGGGTAGCGTCCATTGATTTTGCAAGGTCGTTTAGAGCCTTGACGCCACGGACGCACTTCTTGGAAGCGCCACCACCGCCACCGATGGTGATTTCGTTTTGAACGCCCCAGCAGAAGATGGACGGATGGTTGTAGTTTTGGCTGATGAGCTCAACGAGTTGTGACTTGGCGTTTTCGAGCTTCTTTTCCGCCCAACGAGAAATTACGGGGATTTCAGCCCAAACCAAGATGCCGTATTCGTCGGCAAGGTCGTAGATGATTTGGTTTTGTTGGTAGTGAGCAAGACGGATAGAGTTGGAGCCAACTTCCTTGATTAACTCGATATCTTCCTTGATATGCTCGTAGCCAAGAGCGTTGCCAAGGTTTTCTCTATCTTGGTGACGTGATACGCCTTTGAGCTTGACGGGCTTGCCGTTAAGGATACAACCACGCTCGCTATCAAAGATAATTTCCCTTACGCCAAAGCGCGTTGCACTTTCGTCCACGAGAGCGCCGTCAAGGGTTAAAGCGGCTTTTACGGTATATAGATATGGGTTTTCCGTATCCCAAAGGTTGGGGTTATCCAATACGACGGTTACTTCTTCATAGGGCTTTGCACTTACTTCTACGACGACGGCACCATCTTTATCCAAGATAGCATAATTTACGATTTCGCCCTCTCCGTAGGTTACGCTCGAAAGGGTGATTTCGGCCTTTTGGCCCTTCAAAACGGGGGTAACTTTAACGCCGCTACCACCGTAGTTTACAACGTCGAAGTAGCCCTTATCAATACCGGTGAAAAGGGTTACGTTACGATACAAACCACCATAGAAAGTAAAGTCTGCAGTCGATGGATATACGTCTTCAAAGTCGGAGTTATCAACTTCGATTTTAACGTCGCACTTGCCGTCCACTACTTGAGATGTAATGTCTACGGAATATGCAGAATATCCGCCCCTATGGGTTGCAAGGAGCTTGCCGCCTGCGTATACGCTGGATACGGAGTTTGCCCCTTCGATTCTAATAATGGTGGTTCCGCTTAGCCCCTCCAAGGTCTTTTCGTAGGAGCATAGTCCACGGTAATAGTTTGGTTGGTTTTGTCCGTCAACGGCATTCCAGCAATGTGGTACACTGACTACTTCTTGCTTGCCTTCTTTGGTAAAAAGCCAATTATCATTGATGAGTGTAACGGTCTTCATAATGCCTCCAATTAGTTTTTTACAATCTTCCCCTATTTTATCTGAAAATGCAAAAATGCGCCGTGCTCTACACACACAAAGGGAGTACCCCTACGGGATACTCTCTTAGACGCGAGCAAAAGGTAAATTATTTCTTTTTGGTGAGCTCAACGTAATCTTTTTCGCTCATTACGTCTGCAGTGGGTGCCCACTTAGCAACGGATGCAATACCTGCCTTAGCACTTTCCTTGCTGGCGTAACCGGACTCGCTGATGCAAACGAGATTGCCGTTGTTAGCGTAAATGCGGAAACGGAACTTGCCTTGCTTATCTTGATAAACTTCTGCCTTGGGGAACTTTAGGGGTTCCATAGGTTTTTTGAGAGTAAGGTCTTCGATTTTTTCCACGACGATGGGTGCAAACTTTTGAACTGATGCAATACCCCTCTTGCAACTGCTTAGGTCAGCGTATGCGCCTTCACAAACGCCAATCGTTTCTCTGTTTGGAGCTTTCAAGTGGAAATTGAAGTGTCCGTTTTTGGTTTCGCCATAATAAAAGATACCTTTTAGTTCAGCCATTACTATTCTCCTTTGTTCAATATATTATCGTAAAGTGTATTATATTTGTATGAATTCAAAGTGCTTTCAGCACTCCACTTATTGAGTATATCTTCATAGCTGTCGGTTTCAACGTCCACCCTTTCGCCGCCGCCGCAGTAGATACCCCACGAAGAAGCACCACCGCCGGTGTAGACCTTATAGGTCCATATAGCGTAGTTGACGTTGTTATTTTGATAGGCACTGAGTGCGTAATTCCAGCTTTCAACGTTAGAAAATAGCGTGAACTCACCGACGAACAAAGGTACTTCATAATAGTCGCGTTGATTAACGTAATCGGCTATTTTTTTGTCGGTGAAGTCCTTTTGGTAATCGAAGTTATTGATATCGTCCCAGCCGTAGTTGTGGTAGGAGTAGCATACGTTTTGCCACTTGTACATATTGGGTGCGGGTAAAGAATTGGTTTCCCAAACGGCTTCCATAATAAGGACGTGATTGACGTCGATTTTACGAATAGCGTCGTAGAGCTTGTCATAGAAATTCCATTGTCTATAATCGGTGTAGCCGTGTGCGCCTTCGGGCTCGTTTAGTAGGTCGTAGCCTGCGATTATATCCCTATCCTTATAGCGCGCAGCAACCGCTTCCCAAAGAGCGATGGTCTTAGCTTCGTTGGTGGCGTTGCCAAATAGGTCGGTACCCGACGTGTCACCGGAGTGGTCCTTGCCGTTTTGCGAGCCATAGGCTCCGTGTAGGTCCAAGATAACGTATATATCACGCTCGTCGCAGTTGTCAATGAACCAATCAAGCTTACTAAAATTAGTTAGGTTGCCACTCTCGTCTTCAATGTTGAAGTAGGCAAAGGGTAGCCTTATCATATTGAAGCCAAGCTCCTTGACGTTGTCAAAGTCGCGCTCCGTCCACCAAGCGTCTTGGTATGCCTTGACGAGTGTCATAGCGTCGTCGTAACCAAAACGTGAAATAAGGGTATTGTAGGTAGTGAGAGTATCCTTGGAGCTGACGGGGCACATCCATTCTTCTTGGACGAATAGCCCACCTGCGTTTATACCTTTGAGATAAACCTTGTTGCCAAGCTCGTCGACGAAGTCGCTGCCTTCGGCTCTAAGCAAACGATAGTCGGGTTTTGGCTTTTCTGTGGGAGAAACGGCACCTGCAAAAAGGGCAACGGCGATAGCCATTACCAATGCAAGTGAAATCACGACGATTAAATTACGAAGTCTTTTCATTCCCCACCCCAAAAGGTTGCGTTCTAAATATTATTTTATCACACGCGCGCACAAATGTAAATAGTGATTTTTTGATTTAAAGCCTAATTTTACGCCTACGCGAGCAGCGCGCACACGCTATGCAAAGGTAATGTGCGGCAATTTTGGATATTGACTATTGACTGCCCTTACTTTATAATGATATTGGTGGAGGTTGAGGCTTTGCCTTGACTTTGCCAACACGATAAGGATGGATTTATTATGACTGGTCTTGATATCTTCTATGCAATACTCGCTGCCCTATCCGGTCTTGGCGTATTTATTTTCGGTATGAAAATACTTGGCGACAATCTCGAAGCCGTTGCAGGCAATCGCATCAAGCAAATGTTCGGATTTATCGATAAATCTCGCTTCGTGGGCGTAGGTATCGGTGCCGGCGTTACGGCCGTTATCCAAAGTTCGTCGGCAGTTACCGTTATGCTCATAGGCTTCGTTAACGCAGGACTTATGACGCTACCCCAAGCAACGAGCGTAGTATTCGGCGCAAATATCGGCACCACTATCACCGCCCAAATCGTAGCACTCGGCTTCGGTGGTATAAAAGACGTCCAAATCACCGTTATTTTTGCAGCTTGCGCGGGTATCGGCGCATTTATGCTACTCTTTGCCAAAAAGGATATTCTCAAGAAAATCGGCTCGATAGTATGTGGCTTGGGTATGATTTTCGTAGGACTCCAAGTTATGGGCGACAGTATGGAAAGCTTCAAAGAAGCTCCCGTAATCGTAAACGCTCTCCAAAGTGTAAGCAACCCCCTACTTCTCGTCGTTCTCGGTGCAGTTATCACGGGCATCATCCAAAGCTCAAGCGCGATGACGGGTTTGGTTATTACGATGAGTGCTGCAGGTATTATCACCTTCCCCCAAGCAATGTACGTAGTTATCGGCTCAAATATCGGCACCTGCGTAACGGGACTCCTTTGCTGCATAGGTACCACCACCAACGCTAAGCGCGTAGCCGTCGTACATCTTCTATTCAACGTTATCGGCAGCACACTATTTATGATTACCGATATATTTGCAAAGTACGCCAACCTACTAATGAGCTGGTTTGATACCGCGCAAATGCAAATTGCAATGCTACACACTATGTTCAACGTAGCAACCACGATAGTTCTTCTCCCCTTCATCAAACCACTCGTAAAGCTCGTAACGCTCATAGTGCCCGAACGCAAAGGCGAAGCCGAGCGCGACGACGTACCACGCCTATACTTCCTAAACGAGCAAATCCTAAGCTCGCCACCCCTTGCCGTACAAAGCATCAAGAGAGAAATTCTCAATATGTGCACCCTTGCTAAATCCAACTTTGACCTTGCTCTCGACGCTATCACCAAGGTCGACGTATCCAAAAAGGACGAGCAAAAAATCACCGAAGCAAAACTCAATTATCTACATAAAGAGATAACCAAATATCTTGTTAAGGTAAATCAATTAGATATTAATGCACTTGACGCCGAGTTGCTTGGAACGGCCCACCACACCGTTAGCGACCTTGAGCGTATCGGTGACTACTCCGAAAATATTTTCGAGTACGCAGAGCGCCTAAAGGAAGACAGACTCAGCTTCTCCGAAGACAGCTTAGAAGAAGTTGCACGTCTAAGAGATGCACTCAACACCCTATTTGAGATGACCTACAAGATTTACGACGAAGAACTACCCGAGCTTATACCCACCCTATACACCTACGAGCAAATCACCGACGATATGAAGGTGCTAATGAGCGAAAAGCACGTCGAAAGACTTAACCAAGGCGTCTGCAACCCCGAAACAGGCGCGTTGTATCTAAGCCTTGCAAACGACTGCGAGCGTATCGCCGACCACCTTACCAGCATCGCAAACGCAACCAAGAGCTTTGCTAAGCCGAAGAAGAAGTAAGTTTGCAAAGATTGCAATTAACGACCGTAGGTCAATTCATTTTAATCTCTAATACAAAAAGCATACTCCGCATAGCGTGATGTCCTTAACGGACAAATCACGCTAACTAAGTTTGCCCTTTGGGCAAGTGAAGTTATCTTCGATAGTGAAGTTCACTTCGTGAGTGAAGTTTCGCCTGACGGCGAAGTGTTGGGCAAACTTAACTTCACTTGTGCGTAGCACAAACTTCACTGCGTAGCAACTTCACTTTTGCGATAGCAAAAACTTCACTAACAGAAAAAGAGAGGACATTACGGATTAAACCGTTTTGTTCTCTCTTTCTGCTTGTAATATGGGTTTGGGCTTAGCCCGTAATGCATTTGACTAGTCAAATGCGATGCTTGCACTTTTGTCAAGTTGCAAATTCTCTGCTAAGAATCTCACCCTATAGTAGTGTGCTTTTTTATTGCTCTATTCCTTTCTATGAGTATGATAACACGGGGTATCGCCAAAAGCAATAGATAATTCAAAACTATTTTTGGGGTGTAACCGAATTGTTACAAGTTGCGTTACAGCGACAAAAAGCAAGGTCTGTCTGTGGATAACTCATTCGTTTTGTCAACAGCGATTGTAGATAACCCGTGATTTTTTTAGTTCAAAATCAAGCCCAAAATTGACCCCAAAAATATGCTCAAAACTCCCTTCAAATTTGACTCCAAAAATCGGCTCAACTCTTACTTATGATTTATCTCCCTAAAAGAAGAAATAAGAAACAAGAACATAAGATTCAAAGAAATAAAAAATAAATAACGCGCGCTATGCGACCCTGTTGATATGTGGAAAAGTGGGTTGCTTACGCAAATGATGAATGCTGAATGAGGAATGAGGAGTGGCTTTGCTACGTTTCTCTTCGCAAACAAGGAATCCTTGTGAATGGAACGAAGTGGAATGAAGCCCACTCCTAATTCTTCACTCCTAATTCTTCATTCTCTAAAAACGCGATTATTTAGATGAAAGACGAAGGAAAAGAAAAAACCCATTAGGTTGCTGTACTTGGCGTACTGCGCCCCGACGGGTTTTCTTATTTTTCAAGGTATTTCGCTAAAGAATCGCGTTTTTACTTGTCTTCGTAGTCCGGGTCAAACTCCGGATTATCAATCGACTCGAGAATGTTCTCAAGTATCGCGTCTTCACGCTCGGAAGAAGTCATATCGCGATACTTCTTGCGAAGTTGCCAGAAGTGGGGTTGCGTTGCATCCTTTGGTCTTTGGATAACCGATGCTTCTTCGATTTCGGGTGCGACGAGTATGGTCTTGGAGTCAATCATATTCTTCTTACCGCCAAAGGTGGTTGCTCTGATTGCCTTGTCGAGCAAAATGAGTAGTTGCGGAAGCAATATAATTACGAATAGGAATGATAGTATACCGCCACGCATAATAGCTGCGCCGATTACTTTGGTTGCAGGGAGCGTTGATACGAATTGTACGGCGGCGCCTGCGCCTGCAAGGATACCTGCGGAAGTGATAAGGGTACGCGAGCTATCTGCGAGTGCTTGACGTACGGCGTCGTATTTACCCATAGTCTTACGGTGTTCCATATATCTATCAGTAAGGAGTATGCCGTAGTCAATGGTCGCGCCAAGCAGAATGGAGCTAATGAGCATATAACCTATAAATACGATGGGTTGTGGCTCTCCTTGGATAAGACCGGTGATATAAGGCACTGCCATATTGACGTAAACGGAACCTTGTATAACGACGACGAGAATAACGGGGAGAAGTGCGCTCTTGAAGGTGAATAAGAGAATTAGCGCAACCAAGCCGAGCGAAACGTAGTTGATGATGTCGTAGTCAAGGTTAACTATTTCCTTGATAGCAAGGGTTGCTGACGAGATACCAAGCACGTAGCCTTGACCAAGGTCGGCGTTTTCAGCAAGATACTTATCTGCGATAGCTTGAATTTCCTTTACGAGAGTGGTGGTTGATTCGCCTTCTTCTTCGGCGTCAAGGAACATAACCAAGCGCGTATATTCGCTATCTTCGCCGTTTGCCATAAATTGGCTTAGGAACTTCTTGGGCATCATATCGAGAACGCCTTGTTCTTCAAGGAGTGATACGCTTTGTACTACGGCAACGCCGTCAACTTTTGCGACTTCCTTGGTGATTTCGAGCTCAACGCCTTGCTCGTAATATTCGATAGGAAGCAGCATAATGAGCTGATTTTGCTTTCCGAATACGATTTCCATATCTTCCCTATCGGCGGCGATTTCACTTGCCGTGCCGCCCATACTTGCTTCGGGGCCGTATACGAAGAAGTTTTGACCTTGTAGGAAGATACAAGGAACTATAATTGCAATGATGATGAAGGGTACGTAGAAACGTGATTTAACCAAGCCCTTACTGAATTTTCTCCAGCTTAGGTTAAAGGTCTTGTGCTCGGTCTTGTCAAGGAGTTTCTCCATATAAAGGATAACTGCAGGCATCAAGAAGATAACGCATAGAATGGATAGTATGGTACCTTTCATTAGTACGAAGCCCATATCCATACCGAGCTTAAATTGCATAAACATAAGGGCTACGAAGGATGCAACGGTGGTAAGGGAAGCGGAGCTGACAGCTTTGAGTGCGCCGCTTAGAGCTTCGACCATAGCTTCGTTGGACTTGAGTCCCTTTTTCTTTTCTTCCTTGAAGCGGTGTAGTAGCGTTACGCAGTAGTCCATCGTTAGAGCAAGCTGAAGGACGGCACTAACGCTTTGGGTAATATAGGATACGCCGCCTGCGCCGGTGAGATAAGGGGTAATCCAGTTGGTACCCATATTCATAAGTACGCTTACGCCTATTGGGATAAGGATTGCGATAGGCTCAAGGTAAGAAGTGGTGGTTAAAAGTAGTATAACGATAATGATGATAGCGGCAACTATGGTAGAAATCATAGTTTCCTTGCTAACGAGCTGAATGCTATTATATGTGGTTGCTGCGTTACCTACTATGGAAATATCCCCGTCGCCGTCCTTAATAACGTCGATAGCGTCCATAGTTTTGGTGTCGTAGTCGCTCTTGGTAAAGGCTACTTGGAACAAAGCGTATTCGCCACGTTTAGCGTCGTTGTAGTAGAACATTTCCAAGCTGGGCTTAAACTCTTCGAGCATACCGAGATCGAAGCCACCGCCTTGACCTGCAAAGGGACTATCGGGGCTTGCTACGGCGCTTTGCATACCGAGCATAAAGTTAAGGAATAGTCCTTGGTCTGCCTTGCTAAGACCTGCGTTTAGCTTGGTTAGTACGCCGCTTAGCTTATCAAGGTCAAGAGCACCGCCACCAAGAACTGCAGCTATTGCTTGCATTTCGTCGTCACTTAGCGTGTCGATTTTTTCGACCATATGCATTATGAAGTAAACGGCCTTACCACGAGTAACGCCCTTGGTGTTTTCTTGAGCTTCCCTTATAACCCAAATTTCGTCGGATAGGAAGATGTCGTCAATCCATATTACTGCGGCAACGCCGTCGGTAGACTCCATCCAAGCCTTGAACTCAACTGCCTTTTCAATCGTAGTGTTCGAAAGCATAACGGTAGCGTTACCGCCTTCACCGAACTCGCCGTACATAGCGTCAAGACCTTGGGCTACGTTCGAGCTATCGGGAAGATAGGCGCTATCGTTATAGTTAACTTCAACGAACATCATACCTACGATGGAAGCAATAAGTAGGACGGCAAAAATAATTACTATCCACAATCTATTATTTACGACAAAGCGCGAAAATTTCTTCATTATTCCCTACCTTATTACTAATACAATCTATCTTCGAGATGGTTGAAATAAAAAACCAAAAGCTTTACTATTTCATCGTGCTGTTGTTCTATGGGGCACTCGGTCAAAATCCTAAAAGCGCCACGGGTAACGTTGTCGGCGACTATGTCAAACAAGAATTCGTTGCTGTCGTTGCAAAGGTTACCAAGCCTATCTTTGAGTAGCTCGCGTATGCGACCTATCACTTCGTTTATAAACCCGTCGTAAGCGGAGCCACCGCTTTTTTGGGTAAGGAGAATGATTTCCTTGTGGTAATTTTTAGATAAATCTAAAAATCCGTCACTCGCCTTATTTACGATAATTTTGGTTGAGTTTCCACCCAAGTTATCGGCTTCGATGGATATACCCTTTCCGTTTTCGATACATTCAATTATTCTTTCTTTTGCTGTGCCTACGATAGCATCGTAAAGTGATGCCTTTGAGGCAAAATAGCGGTATAAATTCCCTATCGGGACATGAGCCCTATTGCTGATTTGGAGCATGCTTGCACGAAAATATCCCACGCGCAAAAACTCTGTTTTTGCAGCATCGACTATTCTGTTTCTGACGTCTTCTTTTTGATATTGCATACTTCCCCCAAATGCAAAAAAGAGATGGGCTATTCTCTTTTGAAATTATTATAATGTATGCGCGCACGTAAAGTCAATGAAATAAGGGGGATAATTTTATTAAAATTAGGTTAAAATTTGGCGAAGGTTTGGCTTCGCCAAATGCGAAGTTAGCATTCTCCTTCGCCGATAAATACTTCGCTTACGCTCAGCGATAAATACCGTATGGGCGATAAATACCTTTGCGCTAACGCTCCAAGGCAATAAATACAAAAAACAAGTTTTTTGCGTTGTGGTATTAGAAAGTTAAAGTATATTGCAATACTTAGTATATACTCCTACCTTAACGCAAGTGCTTGCACTTGTATTTCGCGCCGAACGGAGTGAGGTATTTCTTGCTCTCGCAAGGCGAGAGTATTTCACGCAAAAGCCTTAGCTTTTGTATTTCTCAAATGCGATTGCATTAGCAATTTTATTTGCTTTTCTTAAACCAAAACCTAAATTTAGGCTTCCCATTCTCTGGTAAATATTTCCCATAAATCGGTTTTTCTTGGAAGCCTACGGAATTGGTATAAGCCCTTTCTTGCTCAAAAATCACTATCTCGTTTTGCTCTTTTAGGAGTGGAGCAGGGATATAGAAAGTGCGCTGTGGACCTTCGTTCCAATACCTACCGAGATTAAATCCGTTGATGAATACACATCCCTTGGTAAAGCCTTGCATATCAATGAAGGTGTCGCGAATTGCCCCCTTGATTTCAAAGCTACCCCTATAGAATTTGGGATAGGCTGCTTTTATTTGGCTCTCATTTTTGGCGAGCTTATCTATTTCGTCAAGGGGTATGGTGCGTACTTCCCACCCGTAAATATATTGGTCACCAATACGTACCCCCGTCAAGCCCTTCCTATCGTAAATCTTAGCTCCGTAGTTTACTCTGCCCATTGCTTCAACAAGCACTTCTATCTTGATAGTGCCGTCAAAGCCCTTGACATCTACCGAGTACTCGTCCTTGCCGCCTTTGTAGTAATCGACGTCAAGCCTATTAAACCTACCCTTGTATTCGCCGTCCACCCACACGTAGGCAACGTCGTGAACGTTTTCAAAGGTCAGTTTACTATCTCCGTAACTACCGCTAAATTCGGTGGTGTATAGGATATAGCCTTGGTTTTGTCCGTAGTGCTCCATTGGGTAAGGGATATTGCTGTGGTGCAAGGTGCTTACGCTCTCTAACGCTTGCTTAAAGCCTATTTCTTCCGTTAGTTCCACTTTGGGGTAGGCGCAAGTGAGTGGTCTATCGGGCAATGCCATCGGCTCCACTCCCCTTGCCTTAAAGATTATCTCCCTGCACTTACGGTACTTGTCGGTATAGTCGCCCCACTCGGTGAGCGGTGCGCCGTAGTCGTAGGAAGCTATATCGGGTAGATAGTGTCTATAGCAATTTGCCCCTGCTGTAAAGCCGAAGTTGGTACCGCCGTGGAACATATAAAAGTTAAAGCCTGCGTCTAAGTCTATGAATTCTTTAAGATATCCTGCTACTTGGCTTGCCGACGAGCCCGAGTTATAGTTACCGCAGTAAGTCGTAAACCAGCCGCACCAAAACTCTCCGCAAACCAAAGGCTTATCGGGTTGCATTTCTTTTAGGTCGCTGAATTTACGCTTAGGGTTGGAGCCGAAGTTCGCTACCATAAGCTCGTCTTCTACCCTACCGCCGCTGAGATTTGATTTATGCTCTCCGTCCGACGTAAACAGCATACACTTAACGCCTGCATTGCGGTAGATAGCTTTCAGCGCGGATAGGTATTTTTTATCCCTACCATAACTGCCGTACTCGTTTTCCACTTGCATTGCAATTATATTGCCGCCGTTTGAGTAATCAAGGTCGGCTATTTGCTCAAAGAGCTTGCGTAGATAACGCTCTACGTAGTACATATATCTATCTTCGTAGCAGCGCAGTCTAACGTCTTCGTACTTTAGTAGCCAAGCCGGGAAACCGCCGAAATCCCACTCCGCGCAAATATAGGGTCCCGGCCTAACGATGACGTACAAGCCAAGCTCCTTTGCCGTTAGGATAAATTTTCTAATATCCGCAATACCGTCAAACGTGAACTCACCTTCCTTGGGCTCGTGGATATTCCACGCAACGTAGGTTTCAACCGTCGTAAGCCCCATAGCCTTGAGCTTCAAAAGGCGGTCGTGCCAATATTCGGGTAAAACGCGAAAATAGTGTATCGCTCCCGAGTAGAGCTTGAATTCGTTGCCGTCGAGATAAAATTTTCCGTTTTGAGTAGTAAGCATAATTCCTCCGCTAACCTATTGTAACATAAATTTATTGTTTACACAATACGACTTTCGTGTTATAATAGTTCGGAACGCAAATTTATCCTATCAAAGGAGATATTTATGAAGAATTATGACGTTGTAATCGTTGGCGGTGGTATCGGTGGCTTGATGGCTGCTTACCGCCTAACAAAGGAAAGCCCCCTTAAATCAGTATGCGTAATCGACCGCGGCAGAGCTCTCGATAAGCGCAAGTGTCCCGTTGCAACCCACAAAACCGAGTCTTGTATCAAGTGCAAGCAATGTGCAATTATGGAAGGTATTGGCGGTGCCGGCGCCTTTAGTGACGGCAAGTTCAACATCACCACCGAGTACGGCGGCTGGCTACAAGACTACATTGGCGAAAAGCAAACTCTCGACTATATCCAACAGGTATCGGATATCCTTGACGAGTTTGGCGCAACGGAGAAAACCTACTCCCCTTCCGACGAAATCAAGCTTGAGTGCCTAAAGCACGACCTATACCTACTCCAAGCAACCGTAAAGCACCTTGGCACCGACGGCAACTTCCGCGTTATGAGCGCACTTATGGAGTATCTCAACAAGCACGTAACCGTCATTACCGAGACGGCGGTAACCGACGTAAATATTGGCTCAAACTACGTTGTAACCGACGCAGGCGAGCAAATCGGATACGCCGACCTAATTATCGCAATCGGCCGTTCGGGTTCCGAGTGGTTTGGCAAATGGTGTCGCAAAAACGGCATTGAAGTAATCAACAACCAAGTTGACCTTGGCGTTAGAGTAGAGCTTCCACGTATCATTTGGGAAGGCATCTCCGAAAAAATCTACGAGCCTAAAATCTTTTACCGCACCAAGGACCACGGCGACTGCACGCGTACTTTCTGCTTCAACTCAGGTGGCGAAGTAGTAATCGAAAACAACGACGGCATCTTGACCGTAAACGGCCACGCCAACGCCGACCCAAAGCTCAAGACCCAAAACTCCAACTTCTCCATTTTGTCCACTACGCGCTTTACCCAACCCTTCAACGAGCCAATCGCGTACGCCAAGCACATTTGTAAGCTTGCCAATATGATTGCAGGTGGCGGCGTTATCGTCCAACGCTTCGGCGACCTTGTAAACAACCGCCGTACCAACGACCATCGTCTCAAGCAATCCAGAGTACGCCCCTCTCTCAACGCCGTTGCAGGCGATCTATCCCTTTGTATTCCAAAGCGCCAACTCGACAACATTATCGAGACCATATACGCTCTTGACAAGATTGCACCGGGTACTGCAAACTACGACACTCTCCTATACGGCGTAGAAGCAAAGTTCTATTCCATAAAGCCCAAGTTCCAAGACAACGACTTTAGGATTAGGGATAACATTTATACCATTGGTGACGGTGCAGGCATCACTCGCGGCTTGGCACAGGCGGGGGCGAATGGGTTATACGTCGCCGACCTTATAAAACGCAAATAAATAGCGATATACTTTGTTAAAAACAATCCCCCTGCAGGGCGCAGTACGAAAGTACAGCAACCCTTAGGGGGATTATTTTTGTCGCGTCTATCATCTATTTATTTACGTTTTATGAGTATAGTTATTTTATTGATTTAATAATTTAACTTTTATCCTTGTGAGTGAAGCGAAGCGTAATGAAGTCACTCCTCATTCTTCATTCATCATTCCTCATTATGCGTAAGGCCAGCTTACGCATAAACTATCTTATACGTCTTAATCTTTCTGCCGTTGTCGGTGGGGTACCACTTGGTTCCAAAGGTGCCGTCGTCTTGTAGTGCTTCTACTTGAGCTTCGGTTTTGCCGTAGATGGTTATGGTTTCAATAGCACGGCAGTTGTAGAATGCAAACTCACCGATACTTTCAACTGAAGCAGGGATATTGATGGAAGTAAAGCCTTTGATATCGCCCTCAGTGGTACGGGTGCAGTAGCTAAACGCGTCCTTGCCAATGGTCTTTAGACCTTCGGGAAGTACGGGAGTAGCAAGCTCGGAGCACTTGAAGAACGCCATTTCACCAATATTTTCAAGGGTACTTGGTAGCGTAACTTCTCTTAGATAGTAGCAGTGGTAGAATGCCTTACCCCTAATGCTCTTTACACCTTCGGGGATAACGTAGGTTGCGTAGCTTTCGACGTTCATTTTGTTATCGATATCAGCGCCCTTTCTGATTGGATAGTAGATAAGCTCGGTCATATCCTTGTTGAATAGTACGCCGTCTACTGCCGTAAAGTATGGGTTTTCGGGGTCGACCACGAAGCCCTTGCCGTTTTTGCCGTACTCGTCGGCACCAAGACCTACGAGATTAGTGAACGCCCAAGTATCAATTTCCTTTACGTTTTTGCCGATATATATGGTATAAAGGTTTTCAGCGTTAACCACGCCTTGAGCACCAACTTTAGTTACGGGCTTGCCGTCGATTTCGTCTGGGATGGTGATTTCGTGAATGAGCGTACTATCGGTGTAGCCAACGATAGTGATTTCGCCGTTTTCTTCTACTTTATATTCAACGTTGTTATCCAAGCTCTTGTTGCAAGCGGTAAGCATTACGACCGATACCGCAAGGATAGATAGTACGCCGATTATAGCAACGATTTTTTTAGACCTATTTTTCATTTTCGCATACCTCCTCTTGAGCGCATTCGGTGGTAGCGCCGTCGTCGGCGCCTGCGACCGCTAAGGCGAGCTCGCCTCCGCCCTCTAACGCCTGTCTTTCGGCCTCGACACGCTCGCGGATTTCTCTTACGCACCTTGCGTGTTGCTCACGCGTTAGGTTGTAGAATAGGTATGGTATAGTCGAGCCGGTTAGAGCAATGACTGCAACTATAACGTAGATGGTGGTTACGTCTTGGAATATACCCGAGTCGAACATTACGTCCCAGTCGGAAGTGAATCCAACGCGCTCAAATAGCATTGGGATAATTAGTCCTATTACCGTAGTTGCAGGGGTGGTAAACCAACTGAACATCGTTACCATATTGTCGGCTCTTTCGCCCGTCTTCCATTGGTGATAGTCCAAAATATCTGCGTTTAGGCTTCTTGAAATACCGTTTGAGCAAGCCGTAAGCGCGCTTCTTATGAAAACGAATAGGATGAGTAACGCCACGCTATCGAGCTTGATTGCAACGAGATAGCAAGCGGTCACGGCTATCCAAGTAATTCTAACGATAAGGAGAATGTTTCTCTTTTCAAATCTCTTGATAAGGGTAGGCGTTGCAAGGTTACCGATAACCGACGTAATACCAACGATACCTACTACACCGCTTATCCATTCAAGACGCAGGTTGTAGATTAGGAAGTAGTTCATAACGCCGTCGGCGTAGCCGTTCCAACCTTCGAAAATCGCGCAGATATTGATAATCCAGAAGAACTTATTCTTGAGCAGCTTCTTGGCGGCAGTACCAAATTTGACTTTGGGTTTAGTCTCGTAGTTTTCGGCAACTCTCTCTTGAACTTGCACAAGAATAAAGCCTACCGCACAGCTGATAGCAGAAAGTATTGGAATAAAGATTTGATAGGAACGGATATCAAGATAACCACCCGTCAGCACTATCATCATCGGGAAGATAATTCTAAAGATAGAGCGTAGCAATCCGATTGCAATGCCGCCGATTGAGTATAGCTTTTGTCTTTCGACGGAGTTGGGTGTAACGACTGCAACGATTGCTAATGCGTTGTCGCTATAAAGTGCGGTAAATCTTGAGCGCAAAGTAAACAATGCGTGTAAAAGAACGAGCTTGGTCGTATATTCCAAACTTGCCGGTACAAACGGGATAAGGCTGGTGAGCACGGCGATTGGAATGCCGTATAAAAGCATAAACGGCTTATATCTACCATACTTTCTGCAAAGTTTAGAGCGAATAAACCAGTTTACGAAGTTACCAACGCCGCTAATTACCAAGATATTGCCGACGATTTGCGGAAGACCCTTGATAATTTTGACGTCCATACCCCACGTAGTCGGCGGTATACAATAGCACGCTATACCTACAACGATGGTCGTCGAGTAGGCTATGATGCACTTTTTAGCCGTCTTTTTATCAACTTTACCCAGGTTTTCAAACACCGTCATCGTTAGCGGCTCCATATAGATGGTTGCATATCTAACAACGAGCGCGATAATTGAAATAATCGAAAAGTCTATTAGGGATATTCCCATAATTGACCCACAGAAATAACCTGCGGTAAACGCGATGGTTTCGCCCGCAAGGAAGGTAAAGGCACTTATGCCCATATTACCAAAGCAGTAGGATAAAAACTCTTTGATGCTTAGGTATTCGCCTTCAAGGGGTTGGCTCCAATGGGCTTTGACGAATCCGTATCCGTTTACGGCAAGCCCTTTTACCTTATCTTTGGCTTTTGAAAAAAACGACATCTTCTCCTCCAAAAACTTTTTGCTATTATATATGATACCACACGCGCACGCAAAATTCAATAACAAACCTTGTTTGAAAGCGAAATGTGCTAAAAGAATAAGTGATTGCTATCGCAACGATAAGTGATGCTCGTCGTTTAGATAATGCGAAATTGCAAACATCACTTATCTACTTAATAAACTTTTCATAAAAAAAGGTATCTCCATTTATTATCGGGGATACCTATAGTACTATATTTGTGAAATTCTTGTAGCTTGAACTATTTATTCATAAGATATTTATAAAGAGCGTTTGTTCCCTTTACGCAGTCACTATACGTTGCCTCAAAATCTCCCGTATACCAGGGGTCGGCTACGTCGCGGCTTAGCCCTGCATACTCAAGCAGCAGCTTTACTTTGTGCTCGGGGTCACCGCTAAATCTCCACTCAAGGTCTTGTACGTTATACCTATCCATTGCTACGATGTAGTCGAAGTACTCGTAGTCACTTTCTTTTATAAGCCTTGCCGTCTTGCCCTCGGTCGATATGCCAACCTCTTGAAGTTTTGCTCTCGTACCGCGGTGGGGTCTGCAGCCTATCGCGTCGGTATGACAAGCAGCCGACTCAATCTCGAATATATGCTCCACACCCTTTCTCTTAACCAAGTCTTTCATTAAAAACTCAGCCATAGGCGAGCGGCAAATATTTCCGTGACAAACAAATAGTATCTTGTGCATTATACTACGCAACCTCCGTCGACGCATAGCACTTGACCGGTTACGTAGGAGCTACGCTCGGAGATGAAGAACTCGACTGCGTTTGCAACGTCGTCGGTCGTGCCCACTCTCGGAATGGGAATCATACTTACGAAACCTTGCTTATCTTCTTCGGAGAGTATGTCACTCATAGGAGTATCAATTAAACCGGGTGCAACGCAGTTACAAGTAATGCCACTTAGTCCAAGCTCCTTTGCAAGAGCTTTGGTAAAGCCAATGAGTCCTGCCTTAGCCGACGAGTAGGAAACTTCACAGCTTGCACCGCTTACTCCCCACATCGAAGAAATATTTACTATACGTCCCCACTTGTTGGAAATCATATTGGGCACTATCTTTTGGGTTAGGATATAAGTACCCCTAAGGTCTACGCCAAGCATATTGTCAAGCTCGCTTAGGGTAACGTCGGTAAAGAGCTTGATTTCAGCAACGCCTGCGTTGTTAATAAGGATATCTATTTTACCAACCGCCTTTGCACACTCGTCGATTGAGCCTACGTCAGCAAGGTCGAGATAGAATGGTTTTGCACCCGTTTCGCGCGCAATTTTTTCCGCCCTATCCTTACCTTTAAAGTAAGTAAACTTTACGTCGTAGCCGAGCGCTGCAAGGGAGCGCACTATGCACTCACCGATACCCGATGAACCACCTGTTACTAAAACTTTCTTTGCCATAAATTATTCGTTTTCTGTAGCTTCAGCTACCAAATTGCACTCAAAATAGCCCTTTCCCTCAAGCACTGCATCAAGCACGGAAATAGCAACTGCGCTCGTTGCAATGATGGTTCCGCGCGGTGCAAGGCAAGTTACGTGTTCGCCTTTTACTTCAAGGTTTACTACCTTGTTGGTTTCAAAGTTAAGGGTCTTGAAGGGTTGCTTGATACTCGGCGTGGGCTTAAATGAACAGCTGACGACAACGGGCATACCGTTGCTGATTCCGCCGTTAAGACCACCGTTAAAGTTATTGTCAGTTTCAATCTTGCCATTGTTCAAAACGAAGCTATCCGCAACGTCGGAGCCGAGCGCGTGCGCAAAGCGAGCGCCGTATCCAAAGCTTACGCTCTTTACAGCAGGGACTGCAAACAAGAATGAAGCTATCTTGGATTCTAAGCCGTCGAACATTGGCGAGCCGTATCCTGCAGGAAGTCCCACTACTGCGGTCTCGACCGCACCGCCGATACTATTACCAACCGCGCCTATGCTCATTAGTAGTGATACCATCTTTTTTCTAACTTCGGGGTTGATGGTTGCAAGGGGTGAGGAATTTAGTCTTTCAATCAGCTCGTCCGAAAACTCGGTGCCAAACTTATCGTCGTATATCTCGCCTATGCACTTGATATGCGATACTACTTTGATGCCCATCTTCTCAAGATAGTCGGCGCAAAGCATACCGAAAAAGACTATTGGGAGCGTACTTCTGCCCGAGCCGTGACCACCGCCAAAGGTGTCGGCGTGACCATTGTATCTTACGCCAGATACGTAGTCGGCGTGGCTTGGACGCGGCACTTCCTTTTTGTAGTCAACGACGTCAACGTCCTTGTTGTAGAAAACGACGGTAATGGGTGCGCCGTTGGTTACGCCGTTGGTTACGCCCGAAATAATAGTCGGTCTATCTTCGTCCTTACGTGCAGCGGTGAAGTTGTTGCTACCCTGTCTTAGCTTCAATCCCAGCTTGATTCTATCGAGATTTACAACTACGCCTGCAGGGAAGTTGTGCAAAGTGCCACCGACCATTTGGCCGTGAGCTTCGCCAAACAAAGAGAGCTTAAGGTTTTCGCCCCATACTGAACTCATAGTATCCTCCGAAAAATTGGATATAATTATTATAACACCGCTCGCTCAATTTATCAAGATATATTACGCGCGTAATTAAATATATAAAATACTTTATTTAGTCTATTTATTTTGGTATAATATCAATATGGATACTAAAATTAGGGCGCTACTAACCAAGCTTGAACCGATAAGTCAAAGATATCTTGAGCTTGTCGAGTGCTTGGAAAGTCCCGAAATAATTGCGGATAACAGGCTTTATCTACGCCTAAGTGACGAAAAAAACTCTCTTGAAGAAGCATATACTCTCGGAGAGTCGCTTAAGGTTGCAATAGAAATAGACGACGAAGGCGAAATAGAAGCACTATACGCACTTCTCAGCGAAGAGTTAAGACCAAAAGACGAACGGGACCTACGCAGTGCACTACTCGAAATCCGCTCCGAAAACCCACAAGCGGACGCCTTTAGGGCTGAGCTCCAAAAGGTTTATTTTGCCCTTGCCAAAAGGTGTGAGTACAAGGTGTCTTTGTCCGAAAACGAAGCAAAATTCGTCACCTTACTCATTGAAGGCAAGGGTGCTTACAGCTACCTAAAACGTGAAACGGGCGTCAATCGCAGCACGGGCGGAAAGGTAGGCAACGCCAACGTTTGGGTTTCGGTACTGCCAAAAATGGATGACGTAAGCATAGTAATTCGCGAAAGCGACCTACGCACCGACATATTCCACAGCTCGGGTGCAGGCGGCCAAAATATCAACAAAGTTGCCACCGCCGTTAGGCTCACCCACCTACCCACGGGCATAGTGGTAGTTGCCAAGGAAGAGCGCTCTCAGCTACAAAATCGCAACCGCGCACGCGACGTACTTTACGCACGCCTATACGCCCACTATCACGAGCTGGAAAACCGCAGGGCTCGCAAGGAGAGTTCCGGCGTTTACCAACGCGCGCGCAACAATCGCGTAAGGCTATACGACTACGACCACGAGAGCGTAACCGAGCTACGCACCAACCAAACCATAACGCTAAAGCAAGCCTACGACGGCGAGCTAAGCAAGCTTATAACCCCACTACACCTAAAGGAAAGCAAAGGCTAATGGGCGCGTTCAACCTTAAAATTTCCATTGACACCACGCTAACCGTGCTTAGCGCATACAGCTCCGTTTACAAAACGGAGAGATGTGCCGTGGAAATCAAAAAGATACGCTCACACGACCTATTTTTATCAAAGCTTGCCGAAGCCGTTATCCCCCATATTGCCACTCTTTCCAAAGCAGGCAAGCATTTCAAGCTAACCCTTAGCGGCAAGCACGATTTATATTTTACCTTTGGCAAGCATTTGCCACTCACCACCCTAAAGCCTGACGACGTAGTATTTACCGCCTACACCACCACGGAGAGCGAGATACTTTATAACGACGGCAGATTCGTCTACTATCTTGATACGCTAAAGAGCTTCGAGGGTATAATTTCACTTGGCACCGCCAACGCAAACGAAAGCGATTATAAGAAGATTTATAGGGTAGCCGGCACAGACAAAGCAAGCTTCCCGTTGCTCAGCCCCCACCAAAAAGAAATCGTCGAAACCGAAGATAAAAATATGCTCGTCCAAGGCGTAGCAGGTTCGGGCAAAACCAACGTTTGCATAGATAAGGTAATATACTCTGCGTGCAGGGAGTATCGCGGAAGACTTCTTTACTCCACCTTCTCGCGCGGACTGCTAATCGACACCAAAAGCAAGATAACCGCGTTTGCCGACACCGTGCTATCTCTCATAAAAGCCATAGAGCAAGGGCGCGTAAAATACGTTGGCAACCACAAGATTGCCGTCGAAAACAAGCTGGGCATCTACCTTGAAGTGGAAGAAGACAACAAGATACTTGCTAAGCTCAAGGTCATATATACC
The DNA here is from genome assembly GCA_017461065.1 of Clostridia bacterium. GTDB lineage: Bacteria > Bacillota > Clostridia > Christensenellales > DTU072 > Stercoripulliclostridium_A. Next base: position 44,277 of record JAFTZC010000013.1, read on the forward strand.
TACCTAACCGAGAAGGTCGACTATTATCTCATCGCAGACCTATACAAGCACTATCTCGGCGGCACGCTGACGCCAAGCGGCGAAGAAGTTTTTACGCGCAAGTATCTCAAGGAAAGCTTTGTGCAAGGACAAATTGCCAAGCTCAAAAACCTTTCCAGCGAAGTAATTTATAAAGAAATCTTCGGCGTTATCTACGGCTCCTACGAGCCACGCACGCCGCTAAAGGAAATGATTAGCTACGACGAGTATTTTCTCAAGCGTGCAACTTCCTTTTCAAAGACGGAGTGCGAAGTAATTTATAGGCTTGGTCGCGACTATAAGACCTATCTTTCTCGAAACGGGTTAACCGACAACAACTTTATGAGTCGGGAACTCATAACCAACCTAAACAGGTTGCCAAAGTATTCACTTGCCGTACTTGACGAAGTGCAAGATATGACGGAAATAAACCTACATTTGATGGCAAGTTTGTCAATGAAGCTATTTACGGTTGGTGACGCGCTTCAAATGATAAACCCATCCTATTTTAGCTTTGCCTATCTCAAAAGGCTGCTTTATCAAGAAGACCAAACCGAAGTCAAAGAGCTGCAAAACAACTACCGCAACACCAAAAAGATTTCGGAAATCATCACTTCTCTCGGCGCTATCAACGTCCTAAAGTTCGGCACCCACAGCTTCGTGCTAAAGGGCGTGTCGGTCGACACCGACATCAAGACCCAAGCGGTCAAAGTAAACGGGGCCAGATTTATCAATCTACTCAGCGAAAAGAAGTACGGCGATTATACCTTAATAGTTGCAACCGATAGGCAAAAGGCAAATATGCGCCGTCTACTCGGCAACCGCGAAATCCTAACCGTTTCCGAAGCAAAAGGATTGGAGCGCGACACGGTAATACTATATAATATCCTATCCGACAACTACGACAAGTGGGAAACGCTTGACCGCATCACCGTCAATCGCAAAACCGCCGACGAAAACAGCGTCTACCGCTACTACTTTAACCTTTTGTACGTAGCAGTATCGCGCGCCAAGCACAACGTCTACGTTTACGAAGACCGCGACGTGCCTGCTTTTAGAGATTTCTTTAGGCGTGAGTTCTTGTCCCTTTCCGTCAAGGACGCCATCAAAAATCTCGAAAGCATATTGTCCGTCAAGGAAGTGGAAGAAGACGAGCTGCTTGAAAGGATTTCCAAGTTTATTTCTCTTGGACAATATGAAAACGCACGCGTTACGGCGCTTGGTCTTGACGACGAACTGCAACGCGTAAAGCAAGGCCACCTAATAGACGTAAGCGAAAAGTATATTCGCTACGGAGCCTATCGCGAAGCCGGTATTAGGTATTGGGAGCTGGGATTATACGACGAAGCCAAGGAGACCTTCCGCCTTTCGGGAGATACCAAGCTCATTGAGTTTATGGAAGCGTCACTCAAGGAAGAGAGTCACGCACTCAGCTACGATATCGTCCGCTTCTACCCCGACCTTGAAGGCAACGAAGTGGCAAAATCACTTATACTCGACACGCTAAAACGCGATTTAACCGAACTAAAAGAAAATCAAAAAACTCTAAGCGCACGCCTAAGGGCGATAAAGGAGAAAAGGTAATGGACCAAAACGAAGTAAAATTACTAATAGAAACCTTCAAAAGTTATCGTGACTTGCTCACGCCCATTCAAAGCAATCTTAACGATTTCATAGCCACCTACTCCGGCGTGCAGAGCGATATAGATAGGCTAAACCAAGCCTTTAGCGGAGATGCAAGGGGCAATCTCGACAAGATTTATCGCACACTTAGCTCACAAGCCGAAAAGGCCACCGACCTTGCAAGCCAAATCGATAGATTTATGCGTATGAGCAACCGCTACACCGACGAGATTACCAAGCTACTCGGCACGGTTGAAAAGGTAGCTGACAAGCTCGAAAACATATCCGACCTTGAAACCAAGGCCGAAACTCAACTTGGCAAGTTAGAGAGTATTCTTGACGAAAAGCGCAAGAGCTACAACGTCAAGGAACTGCAACGCACGCTTGAAAACTACGACGACAACGTAAGGCGTATGAACGAGTTCATCAACAAGGACGTAGCCGAAAAGGTAGCCGACTCCAACCAAAAGATAAACGCCGTAAAGAGTGGTTCCGAAGCAATGCTCAGCCGCATTTCGCAAGAGAAGACTTCTATCGAAGAACTAACTCAAACCTACCGCGAAACCAACAAACTACTTCGCCAAATCATTGAAAAGGACGACGTAAACGAAGCCTACTTATACGATATTTTGGACAATTGGGCAAAGGATAGAAAGGTTAAAATCAAAAAATAATGGATACGCTAACTGCCAAAAAGATACGTCTTGCCGTCATAGGTGACGACGTCAAAGAGCTCAAGACACTCCTTGTAAGCAAGGGGAGCTTTAGCCTGTCTTTCGGCAGATTCCCCCTACTCTCACTTGCATACCTATACGGTGCAAGCAAAGTAGTGCGCCACTACGAGAGTGCGCTAAGCAAAGTGAGCGACTACGTAGCCCAGCCCGAAGAAACCGAAGACTACCTACTATTCAAAAAGAAAGCGGGCAAAGCGCTACGCCTATACTTGGGTGGTCAAACCATAACCCCCGTCGAAATGGCATCGGTCGTTGGCGACAGCTTGGCTGTAAGTGCCCATCTAAAAGGCTTACCCAACACTGATAGGGTTAAAAAGATATATAGACTCACCCACGCGCAAGAGGTCAAAAAGAGTGGCAACTCCATCGTTGTGCCACGCTCCAAAAAGCCCACGCTAAAGCAAATCACCGCCGTGCTATCGGTAATTGCAGTGTGCTTGGTTTGTCTACTTGGCGGCGTGGTAGCGTTAGAAGTAGTACCGCCGTCACTTGGCGGCGAAGGCACCCTGGAGAGCCCACTCAAAATCACTTCAGCGGAGCTGTTTAGCTTGGCGCTTGAAGACGGCAGCAATAGATATTATACCATCGAAAACGACCTAACCATAGACGCTACCACTTGGACTTCGCGCAACCTAAGCGTCAATATAGACGGCGGTGGAAGCACTCTTAGCGTAAAAGGAAAGGTTAGCCATAGCCTTATCAAAAAGCTTTCGGGCAGCCTATCTAACCTTACTATCAAATTTTTAGATACCCCCGACACTCTCCCAACGAGCAGCGCACTCTTTGTAAACGAAGTTACGGGTAGTATGCAAAATCTAAACGTTTACGCCGAAGACTTGGCGCTCACCGCAAACTCTGAAGGTGGTATCGTAGCCTATACTTCAACGGGCAATATCAGGGACGTCAAGGTTTTCGTATCCGGCACAATCAACGAAGTTTCGGCTCTCGAAGAAACGGTTATCGGTACACTACTCTACAAAAATGCAGGTGTGGTAAGTGATGTAGAAGTGTCGCTTGACGTTAGCTTGTCGGGAGATGCAAAAAGTGCAACGAGTAGCGACACGGCAGGCACCTTTGGAGATGCAATTTTCGGTGGAGTGGTGGGCATAAACAACGGCACTCTCACTCGTGCAGTAGTGACAAACGGCTCTAAGGTAGTCTCCGACACGTTGGACCTTGCAGGCATAGCTGCAACCAACGCGGAAAAGGCGTCTATCACCCACGCAACCAACAACGCCACCCTAACCCAAACAACGGCTACGAGCTATTGGTCGCCAAATATCGGTGGTATTACTATGCGTAACTACGGCAAGATTTCAAGTTCCACCAACAACGGAGCTCTCACGGCCACCACCAACCAAAACGAGCAAAACACGTCTATAATACTCGGTGGCATAACCACCACCAACACCGGCACCATTGACGGAGCTTTGAACACGGGCGCAATCACGGGCACGATGCTTGCAGGCGCCCTAAACCTTGGCGGCATAGGTTATCTTAACGAAGGCGCAACCACCAACTCCACCAATACGGGTGCAATCACGGGCACCGTCACCGAGACGGATACTCTCCAAATGGAGCACCACCTTGCAGGTGCATACGCCGTCAATATCGGAAGTATAACGAAAATTAAAAACGACGGAGCAATAAGCGGCACTTTCTCAGTAGAATCTTCCGCTTTCGTAGGTGGATTGGTCGGACTAAACAATTCTGCAAGCGCAAGCATAAATAACTGCCAAAATAACGGCAACGTAACTGCAAACACCACCCAACAAACCAACAAACGCCTATTCGTAGGTGGGGTGGTATCCTATTTATTAGGCAGGCTTACCGACTCCTTTAACACAGGCTCGTTCACCACAACGTCCAATGAAAAAGCGGTGGTTGCAGGCGCAGTCCTCGGCTTTACGAGAGTAGAAAGCGACATCACGGGACAGCTATACAAATCGGGTAGCGACTGGTCGAACAACTATTATATACCCGAACTCGGTTATGAGTGTGGCATAGGCAACTTTTACGTTCAAGGCATTTTCAGCTCGTCCTATATGGACGGCGAAGACGTCGACACAACCCCTACCGATATGGATACGCTAAAGGGAATGGAGGTATATTGGTAATGAGACGTGATATATTCTTCATCATCTTGATAATTCTCGGTGGAATAGCGGCACTATGCGACGTTGCCTTTGCGACCTACCTTGGCGTGACGATAAGCTCCGTCCTTCAAGGACTTAGCTTCCTACCCGTAGTCTTCCCCACCATTTGCATCGCGGTGATTGCCGTCAACGCAGTAGCAATAGCGTACGCAGTAGTTTATATCTTGCTACTACGCAAGTAGCAAGATAAATGCGAAATGCTTGCAAAAATGAGGAATGGTGAATGGTGAATGAGGAGTGGCTTCATTTCGCTAACGCTTCACTCACAAGGATATAATTTATAAATACCATTTCGTTTGCCTTTAGGCAAAGCACTTATCGTAGCCAACGGCTAACACTTATCGTGCAAAGTTCATCTTTGCAACACTTATCGTGACGAAGTCAGCACTTATCAAAAAAGCCCACTCTCCGTGGGCTTTTTGTGTTTGTGAAGTATTTCGCTAAAGAATCGCTTTAATATTGGAGTTTTGCGTTAAGCTCCCTAATCTTTTCAAGGTCCACCTTGACAACCTTGCGGTCGTAGGTGAGTAGTCCGTTGATTTCGTCTTCTACGTCGGTGAGCTGGGTGTATACGGTTGCCGACAAGCCTTTATCTATGATTGGTAGAATTTGATTTTCAAATAGCTTGTGGTATGCCTTGTCAAAGCTCTCCAATGAATCGTAAGCTTTGTAGCCGAAGCTCTTTGAAAGGTTGAATACGTGACCTTCTACGGGAACCGAGTAACCACCAAACTCACTTAGGATTACCGTTCTGCCCAAACTATCTTCGCTTGGGATGGTTACGGGACGGAAGTAAATGTGTAGGGATAGGAAGTCGCCGCCGCCTTGGTCAATCCAACCGCTTGCGTGGTCGATGGGACGAGTGGTATCGTACTTCTTGATGAACTCAACTGCCTTTAGGGAATCGAATTGTCCCCAGCTTTCGTTGAATGGAACCCATAGTGCAAGGGATACCGTGTTGTATAGCGTCTTCATAGTACGCTCGGCGTCAACGTAGTATTCGTCACGGCAAACCTTGTCTTGTCTGCCACAGAGTGAGTACCAGCTGTCCTTTGCCTTGATGTGGAATAGTCCAAGCGCGCCGTTGAATAGTTTGTTTGCGCCCATACCGCCGTTGATGAAGTCTTGCCATACGAGTACGCCAAGCCTATCACAGTGATAGTACCAACGTAGTGGCTCAATCTTAATATGCTTACGGAGCATATTGAAGCCCATCTTCTTGGTGATTTCGACGTCGTAAATCATAGCTTCGTCGCTTGGTGGGGTATACATACCGTCCGACCAATAACCTTGGTCGAGCAGACCGTTGTGGAAGTATGGCTTGTTGTTTAGCATAATACGTGGCTTGCCCTTGTCGTCCTTGCCTGCGGAATATTTACGCATACCAAAATATGAGCCTACCTTGTCGTCGCCACAGCTTACTTCAAGGTCGTATAGCTTGGGGTTTTCGGGGCTCCATAGCTCGTAGCCACTTAGCTTCAAGGTTGCTTCGCCGCTTGCGAGTTCGCCTTCAGCGATAACCACCTCGCCGTCCTTTGCTACTACCTTGCCACCGCTGAGCTCGCCACTAACGTTTACCTTTACGTTCAAGGTGTCGCTGTCGATATCGGGAGTAATTTGAATGGAATCAATATAATTTACGGGCACGCTCTCCATCCATACCGTTTGCCATATACCAGATTGGGGAGTATAGAATATGCCACCACGCTTAATTTTTTGCTTGCCCTTTGCTTGTCCGTAGGTGTCGGATGGGTCGGTAACTTCAAGGGTAAGTTCGTTTTCGCCGTCCACGAGAGCGTCGGTAACGTCAGCGTAGAATGGGAAATATCCACCCCTATGCGTAATAACTTCCTTGCCGTTTACCATAACCTTTGCGATATAATCTACTGCGCCGAAGTGTAGTAGCACTTTGCCTACGTTGAAGCCTTCGGGAAGGGTAAACGTGCGCTTATAGTATAGGACGTCACTTGGCGTAACCATTTTTTCGACGCCGCTAAGAATACATTCGGGCGAGAATGGCACTACGATTTTGCCTTGATACTCTTTTAGCTCATCCTTTTTGGGGAGTATTGCATAATCCCATTCGCCGTTAAGGTTGATATAGGAATCTCTAACCATTTGTGGGCGTGGATACTCGGGTAGCGGACAGCTCTTGTCAAGCTTTTCACCAAACGGAGTCAGTAGTTTGTCAAATCGTTCTTTTGCCATATTTATTCTCCTTTAAGAAGTATTAACTCTACCTATTATCATAAACCAATTTATGGTATTTTGCAATACCCAATTTACGCGCGCGACCTATAAATTTTCTCTATGCAAACGGGCAAGCGTGTGGTATAATATATTGGTATGAACGCACAAATGGAACTCGACAAGCTAATAGAAAAAAACAAGGCTCGCGGCATAACGCCCAGCCTACTTCTCCACGCCTGTTGCGCCCCTTGTGCAAGCTATCCCTTGGAGTATCTAAGCGAGCACTTTGACGTTACCCTTTTCTACTATAACCCCAACATAACGGATGAGAGCGAGTATCAAAAAAGGCTACTTGAACTAAGGCGACTTGCCCACGAATTCGGCTTCTACGTAATCGACGGCGGATACTCGGAAAACTTGTTTTTCGATACCGTAAAAGGCTACGAACAAGAGCCCGAACGCGGCAGTAGATGCAAAATATGCTTTGAACTTAGACTCAGAGAAACGGCAAAGCAAGCAAGCGGCAAATACGATTATTTTGCAACCACCCTTACCCTTTCCCCGCTCAAAAACGCCACTCTCATAAACGAGCTCGGCGAGGCTACAGGTAAGGAAACGGGCGCAAAATATCTCCCCACCGACTTCAAAAAGAAGGGTGGCTATCTTAGGTCGATAGAGCTATCCAAAAAGTACGATTTATATCGACAAAATTATTGCGGCTGCGTCTTTAGCAAAAGAAAAGATTGACATATTAGGTCGTTATTTATATAATGTAGTAAATTATTTAGAGGTGCAAAAATGAAGTTTGACATAGAATTAGTCGGCAAAGTGGGCTCAATGGCACTCATTGACAAGCAAAACAACGATATCGACTATAACGTAATCGCACGCATATCTCGTGAACTTCGCCCCGGTTACTTGTGGGTTACCTCCGGCGCGACCGAAATCGGTAGGCTGGACTATATCCATCGCAACGGCGTGGAGCTTAAAGGTGACGATAACGATATTAAAACCGACTATGCAGCACAAGGTCAGTCGATACTCCTTGAAACCTATCGTAGATTCGTCAACGCAAGCTACTCTATCCGTCAATTTTTGGTTGAGCACCAACACTTCAACGACCCGATGAAGTGCGAGCACCTAAAGAACGCTTTGCTCCGTTGTCCAATGCAATGCGCAATACCGATTATCAACTACAACGACCCCGTTTGCTCGGAAGAAAACAGAAAGATGGAAATTCAGTCCCTCCGTTCAAAGAGCAAAAAGGTTGTCGAGTGCATTGATAACGACGAGACCGCAAGCCAAATTGCTTGCCTTGTCAAGCCCAAAAACCTACTTATTCTATCGGGCGTAGACGGCATTTTTACCGATATGAACGATAAGAGCAGCCTTGTAAAAACCATTTCGGGCAAGGATATCTACGAAGTAATCGAGCATATCGAGTACTATCAAAACTACTGTGACGGCGCATCTCGTAAAGGCGCAAACGGCGCACGTGCTAAGCTCGAGTACGTCAAAGAGCCGGCAAAGCTCGGCACAACCATTTATATTGCTAACAGCAAGTACGGTATCAACGATATTCTAAACGAGAAGGTGCCTTGTACTAAGATTGGCATAGATATTAAGTAACAAAAACGGCGCGAAAAAATCGCGCCTTTTTATAATGCGAAATGCGTGGCTTACGCAAGTGAAGTTGCTTCGCAGTGAAGTAACTTCGTAGTGAAGTTTGAGCTTAGCTCAAGTGAAGTTTTTAGCTGAAGCTAAAAGTTGTGGATTTATAAATTATAACCTTGTTTGCGTAGCAAAGTCATTCAACATTCCTCACTCCTAATTCTTCACTTTCTAAAAACGCGATTATTTAGATGAAGAGCGCGAAAAAGGCGAATTTCCGAAAGGTTGCTGTACTTGACGTACTGCGCCTTGAGAAAATTCGCCTTTGACAATGCTATTCGCTAAAGAATCGCGTTTTAAAGTACCTTGGATAGAAACTCCTTTAGACGCTCACACTTCGGTGCGCCGAAAAGCTCTTCGGGCGTACCTTCTTCTGCGATAACGCCTTGGTCCATAAATAGTACGCGAGTTGCAACTTCTCTTGCAAAGCCCATTTCGTGGGTGACTATAACCATAGTCATACCTTCGGCTGCAATTTGCTTAATGAGGTCGAGTACTTCGCCTACCATTTCGGGGTCGAGTGCTGAAGTAGGCTCGTCAAATAGCATTACCTTTGGATTCATTGCAAGCGCTCTTACGATTGCAATACGTTGCTTTTGTCCACCACTAAGCGTCGATGGATATGCGTTTGCCTTTTCAGCAAGACCAATTCTCGTTAGAAGTTCCATAGCGTTTGCTTGAGCTTGCTTTACTACTTCTTCCTTAGTCGTAAAAGGTGCTTCTTCTTTGGTCTTATATGTGGGATACTTGATACGCATAAGCTCTCTTTCGGCAGCGTCGATTTTTGCAACGAGCTTTAGCTTTTCTTTGGTGAGATTCTTGTCGTAAGTCACCATCTTCTTGCCTGCTTTGTCAATTACGACCTTGGTTGCTTCCCACTTTTCTACTACGGGAGCAAGAAGAACGTTGGTTTCTTCGATAATCTTTCTTTGTTTTGCAAGTTTCTTGTCAATATAGGAGCAAATCTTGCTTTCGTACTTTGCAAGGAACTTGTTATAGTAAGGCATAATGATATTATTCATCTTTGCCTTACGCATCTTCTTTAGGTTGACGGTTATTGGTGCAAGCGTAATGTTATCCATTACGGTAAGGTTGTTGAACAAATTGAATTGTTGGAAAACCATACCCATATCTTGTCTGCACTCGTTGATGTCAATCTTAAGGTCGGTTAGGTCTTTGCCGTTAAAGATAACCTTGCCGACGGTAGGATCTTCCAAAACGTTCAAACAACGTAGGAACGTACTCTTACCACCGCCACTTGGTCCGATAATGGCAATGATTTCACCTTCCTTAATGTTTTCGGTGATGTCGTCAAGGACGAGAAGATTGCCGAACTTCTTAGTTAAATTTCTAATTTCAATTAGGTTTTTTTCATTATTAACTGCGTTCACTTCTTTGTAACCTCCTCTCTAACAACTTCAAACCGAAGGAAATAAGGTATACGGTAATAAAGTATACGATTGCCGCAAACAAGTAAGGGGTGATAACGTTATACGAAGTATTAACTATACCCTTGATAGCAGTAAAGAACTCACTAACGCCGATGATAAGCGCAACCGAAGTTTCCTTCAAAAGAACTATAGCTTCGTTTCCAAGGGGTGGGAGGATGTTCTTTGCCGATTGGGGAAGGATAATTCTCTTCATCGTAGTGCCATAGCTAAGACCCACTGCCCTACCTGCTTCAAATTGACCACGGTCAACGCTCATAATACCTGCACGCATAATTTCTGCAACGTATGCCGCGCTATTCAAACCAAAACCGATGGTTGCAATGATATAAGGCGATATCTCACGATTGAAGAAAATTACGTCTGCAAAGATAACGAAGCATATAATCATAAGTTGTACGAGTACGGGCGTACCTCTTATGACGGCAAGATAGATTTGTGAAAAAGCGTTTAACACTTTATTTATGAACTTGTCCTTAGGCAACACCATAAACACTGCAAGAATGGTGCCGAGAATGATACCTATTGCAAGAGCCATAACCGTAATTGCCAACGTCCAACCGTAGGACTTGAGCAACAACAGCAAGATTTCTTGTCTAAAAATTATACTAAAATCTAATTTCATCTATTTTTTATTCCTATAAACATAGTTTAGGGCTGTTCCTTGCGAAACAGCCCACTTTAAGTTGTAACTAATTCTTATTAACCAAAGTACTTTTGGTTGATAGCATCCATAGTGCCATCGTTCTTCATTTCGATAAGAGCTTGGTTAATCCAATCAACGAGTTCCTTGTTACCTTCTTTAACTGCGAATGCATATTCGTCGTCAAATACGGTTTCGTCACAAATCTTGGTGCCTGCATAGTTTTCTACGAACTTTTGTGCTGGGAACTTATCGATGATAACTGCGTCAACTTTGCCTTGGGTGAGAGCAAGAACTGCTTCTGCACCGGTGGTGTACTTAGCAACTGAGCCGGGAGCTGCAAGACAAACGTCTTCGCCTTCGCCTGCCCAATCGGGATCCATTTCAGCAAGTAGTTGACCTACGGTACCACTTTGAACGCCAACCTTCTTTCCACCGAGATCGAATGGACCTGCAATATCGCTATCGTTCTTAACGATGATAACTTGTGAGCTATCGAATACGCCGATAGAGAAGTCAAGGTTTTCATCTCTCTTTTCGCTATAGCTGATACCTGCCATTGCAATGTGTGCCTTGTTAACGCCGGGAGCGAGAAGCACTGAATCGAATTCCATATCTTCAATTACGAGTTCAACGCCGAGCTTGTCAGCAAGAGCCTTAGCGATGTCCATATCCCAACCAACGATTTTGCCGTCAGCGTCTTTGTACTCGAATGGGGGGAAGTATGCGTTGGTAGCTACTACGAGCTTGCCATATTCTTGGATGCCTGCCGGGGTAGGATCGGTGATACCCTTATCGTTGCAGCCTACGAGAGCGAGAGCGCCAACTACCATAACTGCGATTAATAAAACGGATATAATAATTTTTTTCATTGCTAATTTCTCCTTGAAAATAGTCCTTTTTGTGTAATACTTCGATATCATAGCCCATACAAACGCATAAAGCAACCGTTTTTATGCATAAAATTTAATTTTTTTGCATTTTCTATAATTTGGTTTTAGGCTTTGCGAATTTTGGGTGAATACTATTGTAAACGCGCGATATTTATGTTATAATCGGGCTAATGAAAAAGATAGCGTTATACATTTGCATAAGTTTGGTGGTTTTACTCCTTTTGGGGAGTGCTTTTGCTTGCACGTCCGATACGCGCAGTATTAATTTTTCTTCCGATAGCTACACCGTATATCTTAGCGGCGGCAACGTATCCGTTACCCCAAGCGTCACTACCCGTCCAAAGGGCAACGACTACACCCTTACGATATCAAACCCCACCATTGCAAAGATTGACGGCACCAGCGTAACCGGTCTTAAAGAAGGTATTGCAACGCTAACCGCAACCAGCGGCGAGCACACCGACACGGCAACTCTCGTGGTAAAGGCAGTATACGACGGCGAAGACGACGACTACGTAAACGACGGCAAATTCGTGGTATACTTTTCAACCGACTATTCGGCAGTACCCGCTCAACGCGTAGCTCCGGGCGAAAAGGCAACTCTCCCTACCGCACCCCTTCGCGAAGGATACACCCTATTCGGCTGGTATACCGACCCCGATTTTACCACGCCATACGATTTTGACACCCCCGTCAACTCCAACGTTACCTTGTACGCTCTATGGAGCGTATCCGACCCCATATTCAAGTTCACCAACGTAAACGACGCCGTATACGTAAGCGGATTTAAGTATTCCTATATCCCCTACGAAAGTGCAACGCTCCCTGCTACCGACGATAGCGGCAACGTGGTAACGGGCGTATATGCAGGAGCGTTCAAAAACAACTCCAAGCTCCAAAGCGTAACTATCCCCGATAGCTATACTAAGATTTTCAGCTCGGCGTTTGAAAACTGCACGGCACTAAAGAGCGTAACCTTTGGTGGTGCAGGGCTCCAAGTTATCGAAGAACTTGCCTTTAGCGGTTGCACCGAGCTTCACACCGTCGAATTTGGCGGCGAAGGTCTAACCACTATCAGCAACTCTGCTTTCTTTGGCTGTGCTAAGCTCGTCAGCATCAATATCCCTGCTTCGGTTTCAAAAATCGGCGTCAGCGCCTTTGAAGGTTGCAAGAGCCTAAACCTAACCAAGCTACCAAGTAGCTTGAAAGTTATAGAAATGCGCTCGTTTGCAGGCACGGCGCTCACTTCCATAGACCTAAGCAGTATCGAAGCAATATACAACCAAGCTTTCTGGGGTGCAACGCTTCTCTCCACCGTCAAAAATCCCGACTCACTCGTAACGGTAGGTAGCTACGCATTCGGCAGCCTTCTTTCAAGCGAAGCAGGCGAATCCACTCCCTGGCTTCGTAACACTTCCGAAACTTCTAAGTGGGGGGATAAGGAAGGCGCCAATGTCACCTATCTAGGCAACGTTCTTCTCTACGTCAGTCCCGTAGGCGTCGGCACCAAACCCCTACCCATATACGTAAAAGCCACCACTAAGACCATTGCAGGTCAAGCATTCAGCGACGTCGAAAACGCTATGGCTTACTTTATCGGCGCCACCCCACCCACCTATGGTACCAACGCATTCGGCGGTATGACGGAACCCACTCTCGATATCGTAGTACCTATTGGCAAGACGGAAACCTACGCTAAAGCTTGGCTTATCACTTCAACTGACGAAGACGGCTATTACGTGCCGAGCGCATACTCCCTTGCACTAATCGAGCGCATATACGAGTTCACCACCATATACGACCCAACACTCGTCGGTATGACTATGTATACTCGCACGCCACTCAAAAACTACAGCACGGTTGCAGGCGAAAGCATCCTATACAGCAAGCTTAACGCAGCGCAAGCAAATGACCCATACGCAGGCATATCGTTTAGCGAAACCGAAAAGAACTACGTTATACACGCCTACCAAGGCACGGCAACCGAGCTCGACCTAAACGCAATGTTCACTGCAGACGCCGGCACCAAGACGGTTACCATCGATAGAATTTGCCCCTACGCGTTCAACGTTAACGACACTTTGCAAAAGCTAATTCTCCCGGCTCGTATCAAGAGCATAGACGACAGCGCCTTTATGGAGTGCTACAAGCTAACCGAGCTTAGACTCGTAGGCGACGGCACCTTTGCACCCTTGTCCGAGCATATCAGCCAATATAGTTTCAGCGGACTACTTGACTCGCTAAAGATTTACGTACCATCTGCTCAACTCGAAAAGTACAACACTCGCTGGGCAGTCAAGTGCGCTTCTCTCAAAAACAAATTCGTAGGATACGCCGAGGAAGAATAATATGATTGCAATATATATTCTCGCGCCGTTATCCATTATTTTAGGCACCCTAAGCGGTTACTTTAATATTGCCAAAAAGCCCGTATCCCGTATTTTCACCAAGGGATTGGGCTCTCTTTTATTTACGGCTTTAGCACTCGTAACCATTTACCTAAAGGGCGCTTCCCTATACGGCATTTTGGTGCTCGGCGCACTTATACTCGGAATGGTAGGCGACCTATATCTTTGTATGAACAAGGATTTCGTCCTAAAGGAAAAGGCAAACGTGCTGTTCTTTATCGGTGGCAGTTGCTTCTTTGGTGGACACGTTTTGTTTGGCGTAGTCTATCTAATCAGCGTACCCTTTGAGCTTTACCTTATCCCCTGCCTATTCGTGCTTCCAATGCTACTTGCAGTTGCACTAATAGTTGGCAAAAACAAGATAAAGCTTGGTAAACTCACCCCCTTCGCTTTTGCTTACGGCTTTATACTTAACCTTATGCTCGTTGTCACCGTCAACGCCTTTATCCACAATATAGATAACGTGTTCGGTGTTTTGAGCCTTATTGCCGGCATTCTATTCGTAATTTCCGACGGCTCTCTTTTATTCAAGGAATTTTCACACCTAAAAGGCAACCCTGTGCTAATTTACGTCGTACTCGTAACCTACTACGTAGCACAATGCCTATTTGCAACGTCAATTCTTTTCTATTAGGAGATTGAGATATGAAGAAACTAACCAAACTACAACTTGGATTGCTACTCGGTGCAGTTGGTATCATCTGCCTTGGCTTGGTATTTTTGGTATCGGCTATGCAAATTATTCCACTATTTAGCGCAATCACCAACGCTCTCGGCAGATACCTTATCGTTATCGGCACTATGAGCTGTGGCATAATGCTGTTTTCCAACGTTGCACTCACCATCGAAGACCACAAACTCCGTAACGGCCTAACCCTTGGTATTACCATTTTCGCTTTCGTACTTACTCTCCCACTCGTATACGTATTTATCGCAATCTTCCCTGCAAACGTAGGCATTATGGGCTTTGTAGGCAGAGAGATTATGATGCTCGATACCATAGTCGCAGGCTTCCACGGTTGGTTTGGTAGCGGTGCTTTCGTATACGTAGTATACGCCTTTATGCTCGTAGTTTCCATAGTATTCCTACTTGAGCCCCTTGGCGTAGGTATCCTTGCACTCAAGGGCAAAACCTTGGTACTATTCAAAAAGGGCGGTCCTATCTTCTCCATAGAGGAGCTTCCCGTCCTAAAGAAAATCAGAGAAAAGGAACAAGCAAATGGCTAAAATTTTTGAGCGCACCCGTATGCTTCTTGGCAATGACGCTATGGAAAAGCTATCTCACGCAAGGGTAGCTATTTTTGGCGTGGGCGGTGTAGGTGGATATATTGCCGAAGCGTTGGCGCGCAGTGGCGTAGGTCACCTTGACCTATACGACAACGACGTCGTAAGCGAAAGTAATATCAACCGCCAAATCATAGCTCTGCACTCTACCATTGGAAGATACAAAACCGACGTTATGAAGGAGCGCATATTGGATATCAATCCTAAATGCGAAGTGGGTGCCCACAACCTTTTCTACGACTTGGAAACGGCACCGAGTATCGACCTATCCAAATACGACTACGTAGCCGACGCTATCGACTCGGTAAAGAGCAAAATCGAGCTGATAGTACGCACCAAGGGTGCAAAAACCCCCATAATTTCGGCAATGGGCGCAGGCAACAAGCTCGACCCCACGGCGTTTGAGATAGCAGATCTATCCAAAACCACCGTCTGTCCCCTTGCAAGGATAATGCGCCGCGAGCTAAAAAACCGTGGTATCACCCACCTAAAGGTGTGCTACTCCAAGGAAACTCCCGTCGTCCCCCTTTTCCCCGAGCAAGAAGTGGGCACCAAGCTCGTCCCCGGCTCCACGGCCTTTAGCCCAAGCGTAATGGGACTAATTATAGCAAGTGAAATTGTGAAAGATATTGCAATATCTTCAAATGCGAAATGCGAAATGTAAAGTGCGAAATGATATATGGATTATTAAATTAAAAAGGAAGTCAAACGACTTCCTTTTTTGATTACTTTTTTACATTTTATTATTTATTAGATTTTCTTCTATTGCAATCGACACAAAGCATTTGGCAATTTGATGCTATCGTTTGTCCCCCTTTACTCCACGGAGTAATATGGTCGCCAGCCATCTCTTTAATATCAAAATATTTACCACATTTAGGACAGATACCTTTTTGTCTTTCATAAGCTTCTCTTTTTTGCTTTTCTGTAAATGCACGTATACTCAAATATTTTTCTTCTCTTGTTAACACAAAGCTATAAATGCCCTTTTTGTTAGTAACATCATCATCTATCATAAGCTCTTGAATTTCTTTTTCTAAAGCATTTGTATCGAACGTTGCGTTTCGATAATTGTTATATAACGCTCCCCAATTTATCCCTTTCATTTCTCGACGATAGACGGGGAATGTTAGTTTTACCCACTTGATTATACTACCAAAGTACATCCAAAGCTCATTAGCGTTGGGCTTATGTTGATTACGTGACATATAATCTTCTACTTTACCATCGTTTATCCATTCAATTGCAGTCTCTAAATACTCTTGGCGTATAGGCGAGCCGTTTACATAATCTTTTGCAAGCAAATAGGCGACGCAGCCACTTTTGCTAAAAAAAGTTTTTGCTGAAGTAAGCCACCTACCAGTATATACCGCATTTCTCAATTCCTGGTCAGTCAACTTTTCCCCAGCAATATTAATTATCTTAAACCAATCCAGCTTTTCTTTATCGTTGCCTTCACAAAAATATACCATGATTTTGTAATTTAGAATAATGCTTTGTTCCGTTTTGGTTAGGTTATGAAATGCACGATTATCAACCGAAAAATCACCATTTACATATTGGCAAAAACTAATCGTTCTTTGTTGTCCATCTAAAACCTCAAAAGTCCCATCTTCATTTTTGACCCAATACATAACGTTAAGTGGAAATTGTTTGAAAATTGTTTCTATTACAGCATTTCTTTTTTTGTCGTCGTAAACGAATTCACGTTGATATTGTGGGCGAATGTTTAGCTTGCCACCATAACCAACAATTCCATTCTCTTGACTATCAACGTAACCATTACAAATGTCTTTAATTGCTATCTCGTGTAATTCAATTTTCATTTTATCTTCTCCTAATAATTACTCTCGCATATGGAACAACAAGTTCATTTTGTTCATTAAAATAAAAAGGTATTCCACGCCTAAACGCTGGATTTTGTGCTTTAAATTTCTTTAACTCCTCTTCTGTATAATTTTCTCCAATACCAATTTCCCTGCCCAAATCACCGGCTCCTAAACCAATGATTTCAAATTGGTCAGGATTATACTTATCAAAAAAAGTAATTGGTACACCCATACAACCATAGTAATCCATTGGTATTTCTGTTACTTTGTTA
Source organism: Clostridia bacterium (assembly GCA_017461065.1). Lineage (GTDB taxonomy): Bacteria > Bacillota > Clostridia > Christensenellales > DTU072 > Stercoripulliclostridium_A. Next base: position 61,446 of record JAFTZC010000013.1, read on the forward strand.
ACGTTTATAGCGTCAAACTTATAATATGTTGGGTAAACTTGTGGCGAATAGTTCTTATACAATATAAGAATTTCAGAACGTTTTTTTGTTGGTAGATTAGTGAACCAAGTAATAGACGGAACTTTGCCAAATTTTTTCCCGTTTCTCAACGTACCATTGTAATTTGTCGGCACTTCAAACTCTATTGTCTTATTAAAAATATATCCACCCCATATTTTTTGCTCTTGAACAAGTTTAAAAATCTCTTTATAAGTTAATGCATTGATATTTCCTATAATTAGAAATTGTTTATTATATTCTATTAATTGCATTACATATTCTCGAAATAGCGAAAATGGTGGATTCGTAACAACAATATCACTTTCTTTTAAAAAATTAATACATTCGTCTGAACGAAAATCGCCATTCCCATTAAGATGAACAAGTGAATTTTTCTTGTTTTGTAATAAAAATTTAACATCTGATAAATCTACCGCACCATCATCGTTATAATCTGCCACTTCATTGATTTCAATTTTATAAGCGTGCCGATATTGATTAGGATATGTTATATTCTCATTAACACCTAAAAAAGATAGTTGTGTATATGCAATTGGTGAGTTGTCATAACAAGTACATATAAGTTTTTTTAGCCCCAAATGATTAAAATTCATTGCAAAATATTTAAAAAAATTGCTTTCAAAGGGGTCATCACAGTTGCAAAAAACAACTTTATCTTTAAAATATGGCTTATAATGATGTAATTCATTTTCAATGTCAACCAATTGAGTATAAAACTCATCTGACTTGTTTTTTCGTGCATTTCCTCTATCTGTCGCCATTTTTCACCTCATACTCCATTATAGTCAGTTATTGACTGACTGTCAAGTATAAACTTACTCGATTGGCTATAATAGCAATATGAAGTTCACAGAAAGATTTAATGAAATATTAAGGGTTTGCGGGAAAACTCAAACTGAAATAGCTAACGCAATACACGTTCGCAAACAATGTGTATCTGATTACAAATCAGGAAAGACCGTACCATCTATAGATACCCTATATTTACTTTGTGCTTACTTGGATGTTTCTTCTGACTTTCTTTTAGGCTTGGATGATTTAGACAATAAATAATTTGCAGTAAATAAATGCAAAAATGGAAGTCATTGGATTTCCATTTTTTTGATTCTCATACTTTTTGTTAGATGGCTCAGTATATGTTAGTATGCAACATATACTCCACCACAACTTTTAGCTTTAGATAAAAACTTCACTTGAGCTTTGCTCAAACTTCACTACAAAGTAACTTCACTTTTTCGTTAGAAAAACTTCACTCCCGTATGCCGATTTCGCATTTCGCACTTCGCATTTCGCACTTCGCATTTCGCATTTCCATAGGAAACGTTGGCATATAACAATTTCTTTGTGGGACAAAGAAATAGAGAGCCCGCTTGCTGGCTCTCTTGTAATTTGTGGAGGAGGGATTGAGAAATTCAATTAAATTTAAATTATCTTATAAGCACCCGGCAAGCGTTATATTGAAGTCGGGTTTTCTTATCTTGGCTATATTTTAGCAAGTGAATTTGAAAATATCAGATAGCAAATGCTGAAAGTTATGTGAATAATTTTTGAGCCGGCAATGAATTACAAGCTATCTATTGCTAAAAAGCATTAAATTTGCTAAAATATCAATATAAATTCGCGTGGAGCTTTCTAAAATGATAAAATGCGTACTTTTTGATATGGACGGCACGTTGTCAAACACCCTTGACGACCTAAAGGTTGCCCTTAACTACACCCTATCTAAGCTCAATTTACCCCTTAGAAGCAGCTCGGAAGTGCTAAGTTTCGTAGGCAACGGTATCGATGCACTCGTTATGCGTGGGCTACCCGATAACGCAAAGGATAGGTTTCAAGAAGCGCTACCCATTTTCAAAGATTACTACAAAGACCACCTAACCGACTACACCCGTCCCTACGACGGCGTCAACGAAACCATTGACGCCCTAATCGCAAAGGGTATCAAGATGGGCATCGTATCCAACAAGCTACAAGCTCCACTTGAAGAAATCGTACGCTCCTTTTGGGGTAATAAGATTAACGCCGTTTGTGGCATAACCGACTACTACGACCCCAAGCCAAGCCCCGATATGGTACGCGTTTGCTTGGATAGATTAGGTTGCGCGTTAGATGAAGCCATCTACGTTGGCGACAGCCTTGTCGACGTCCAAACTGCAGCGAACGCTAAGGCAAGGTTTATCGCTTGCTCGTGGGGTTTTTGCACTCGCGAAAAACTTATCGCCGCAGGCGCAACCGAAGTCATCGACCACCCGTTAGAGGTGCTTGAATATATAAAATAGGATAACCTAAACTATGCAAAAGCTACTTCCCGACCAACTTCTTGCAAAGGGCAAGATAACGCTAAAGGACGTTGAACTAAACGCCTATGAAGCATCGCTTGAGAGCGAGCTTTCGCGTTATGGAAAGGAAGCTCTTTTGGACGTATATCGCGATATGGTTTACCTTCGCGAGTTCGAAAAGGTGCTTGAGATATCTCGTAAGGAAGGGCTACTCGGCTACAAGTTCAGCTATGCAAGTCACCTTGCCATTGGACAAGAAGCCGTTGCCGTAGGCGAAGCCCTTGCACTACGAAAGGAAGATATTATATTTGGCACTCATCGCTCACACGGAGAGTTCCTTGCAAAAAGTCTTCGCGCCATCAGGCTAATGAGTGATAGTGAACTTCAAGACGTACTTGAAAACTATCCCACCCCCACTTACGATAGTATTAAAAATTCCCTTTCGGGTAGCGCAAAGGAAAGAGCGTTAGATTTCATTTTATACGGCGCCTACGCCGAGATTTTTGCTCGCACAAGTGGACTTCAACGTGGACTCGGTGGCAGTATGCACTTGCATTTTACTCCATTTGGCGTATATCCATCAAACGCAATCGTCGGTGGCTCTGCCCCACTTGCCGTTGGTGGCGCTCTATATAATCGCATAAACGGAAAGGATGGTATCGTCGTAGCAAACGTAGGCGACGGCGCACTAAATTGTGGTGCCGTATACGAAGCAATCGCCCTTGCTACTATGAACCAATATAGCACCCTTTGGGCAGAAAAGAAGGGTTTACCCCTATTATTCGTGGTGTCCGACAATCTCTATGCACGTGGTGGCAACACCAAGACGGAAACGGGCTCCTACGACAATCCGGCAAGGCTGGGTGCAGGCTTTACGTCCAACCAAATGAACGCCGAGTCGGTAAACGGACTCGACCCACTTGCAGTTGCCGATGCAGTATCTCGCGCAAGGCAAGGTTTAGAGCGTGGCAAAGGTGCAACGCTACTCAACGCCGTAACCTATCGTCACTCCGAGCATAGTATTGGTGACAACCCAAGTAGAGATAGCGCCGAAGTAGATGCTTGGCTATCCCTTGACCCATTACTCACCTATCCCCAAAAGTTAATAGACGCTGGTTTGCTTACCTTAGAAGATAAGCTCGCCATAGAACACGAAGCTCACCAAAGGGTTATGCGTGCCTATTCTCTTGCTACGCGTGACGATATCAGTCCCAAGCAAGATTTTAGTGGTAACGCCGCGGATATTGAAAGCTATGCTTTCAACGGCGGCCACACCGACAACGCCCCCTCAAGCTATGATTTTAGTGACAATTCCGAATATACCAAGCTACTCCAAAAGGGTGGCGATTTGACCTTGCGCGACGCTCTAACGCTTGGCGTAATAGAAGGCTTCAAGGGTGATGACACTCTCGTTGCATACGGCGAAGACGTAAGGGGCTGGAACTCACCTAACTCCGTATTCTACGGCTTGGACCAAACGCTCCCCTACGAAAGGCTATTCAACACTCCCATTTCGGAATCGGCAATCGTGGGTGCCGAAGTCGGCTACGCTATGCGTGGTGGCACGGTACTTGCAGAGCTACTCTACGCCGATTTCCTAACGCGCTCGGCTGATGAAATCATAAACCAAAGCGCCAAGTGGCAATCCCTTAGCGGTGGCACGCTAAAGCTCCCCTTAACGCTAAGGCTCCCCGTAGGAAGAAGCTACGGCGGACAACACTCGCAAGACCTATCCGGCCTAATTGCAAGAGTGCCCGGGCTAAAGGTTTACTACCCCGTAACCCCCTACGATGCCTTGGCAACTATGCGCGAGTGCTTGCGCTCAACCGACCCATCTATCATATTCGAGCCCAAGGAATACTACGGCGTAAAGGAAGACTTTACCACTATCCCTATGACCCCTTATCCACTTGAACCCACTTCCAAAAAGGCAAGTGGCAACTACGCTACCATAGTAGCGATAGGCTCCGTACTATATAGCGCAATCAGCGCCGTCAAGGCAAGCGGCAAGGCCTTGGACGTATTCTCGCTCGTATCCCTATCCCCCGTTGACTACGCCCCTATCGTAGACTCGGTTAAGGCAACGGGCAAGCTAATAGTATGTGGCGAGTCCACTTTGAGCGGTGGACTGATGACGGATATCGTCGCAACCATACAAAAAGAGTGCTTTGGATATCTCAAAGCACCCATTGAAATAGTTTCTCTACCAAACTCCATTATCCCCCCAAGTGGCAAAGATAGTGGAATTTACGAGCTTGAAGCAAAGATTTTGAAAGCAATTAATAAGTTTTAATGCGAAATGCGAAATTTGCTTCGTTACACTTTGTTCCACTCACAAGGATTCCTTATTTGCGTAGCAAAGTCACTCCTCATTCCTCACTCCTAATTCTTCATTCCCTAAAAACGCGATTATTTAGATGAAAGACGAAGGAAAAGAAAAAACCCGAGGGGTTGCTGTACTTATCGTACTGCGCCCCGACGGGTTTCTTGTTTTTCAAAGTATTTCGCTAAAGAATCGTGTTTTTATTTGCCATATTCTACCATATACTGATAGTTATTAATATCACACCAGTACTCTTCAAAGTAGTAAGTGGTACGGAAGTCAAGGATTGATTCCATAAAGCCACCCATACCTTCCCAAGTATCAAGAGCGTGGAAGTAACGTGGATAACCGTTGTCCCAAATTTCAATCTTTTGTACCATTGCGGTGTACTCAGCATCTCCCATATTAGCCTTTAGGTTGTGGATGGTGATAGCTGCTGATGCCTTAACGGGGTCAAGGGTTAGCTCCAAGGTGTAGTAGCCTTCTTCTTCGTTGTAGCTAACTTTTGCTTCGGTAACGGTGTCAAGGGTGATATCTTGCTCGGTTAGACGGTAGCCGTAGTCGTGCTTTGGCTTTTGGGTGGTAGCTGCAGTTGACCAATCAACGTCGTATATGAAGTTGCCGTTTTCGTCCTTGGTGTAGCTGGGAGCGCCCTTGTCGGAAGTGGTATACATCTTGAATGAATTGATGTAATCCATACTTGCATCGGTATAGCGTACTTCAGCGAAGCGAGTGCTATCGGGAGCAACTGCACCCATAATTGAGCCAAGGAAGCCGGTGTCGCCTTCGATGAAGGAGTATTCGGTATAGTATTCCTTGTCGCCGTTACGAACGTCGTATCTTTGACCGGTTACGGGAACGCCGAGCATAGTGTTGGAGAAGGTTACCATATAAGCTGAGTTTTCAGCGGTGCAATACTTTTCGGATGCAATTTCGTAAAGATTTACTGCAAATGCGATAACTGCTTCTTGGTCGTCAGCGTCGGGCATTACGAGGTCAAGCTTTTCGCCTTCGGGTTTTTCGCTGGGCGCGAATGCCGTCATAACGATTTCGGTCTTTGCAAACATAGGTGCAACTATGCCTACAACCAAAACTGCGATTACTACTATTGCACTAAGTGCTGCTATAAGTTTTTGAAGTCTTTTCATCAATATCTCTCCGTGATTTTATTTTAGTATTAGTCGTCAGCGCCAAGGAGCTCGAGCTTGCTCTTGGGTGGAACCATCTTGCTATCGCCGTGCTTTACAAAGAACATTAGAGCAATAGAGATAATTACGCAAACTACCGAGTAAAGGAATAGGTACTTGGTGCCCCACTCGTCCATAATCAAACCTGCGATAAATGGGGTGATAGCTTGAGCCGACATAGTTGCGGTGTAATACAAACCGGTGTACTTACCGATGGTTGCGTTGGAAGATAGTTCAACGACCATTGGGAAGGTGTTAACGTTACCGATGATTAAACCGAAGCCTGCGATTAGATAGAAGATAGCGTATAGATATACTGCCGATGGGCTTGGGGTTGCTGCAAAGAAGAAGATTAGCAAGTAGCTTAGTAGAGCCAAGCCGAAGCCGAGCATAATGGACTTTCTTCTACCAATCTTAACTGCGAGCCAGCCAACGGGGATAAATGCAACTGCACTAACGCCCATTGATACGCCACTGATGATACCGCCGATACCTGCCGATTGACCAAGGGTCTTGGTAATGTAGATTGATAGGTTAGAGCTGATAGCGTTGTAACCCATAAACCACATAAAGATTGATGCAAGGATAAGGAAGAATGAAATCATTCTTGCTCTCTTGCCCTTGTTGCCTTCAAGAGCAATCTTAGCTTCTTTTTCTTCGTCGATAGGTTCGTCGTCGTCTTCGTCGTTGCTGATGCCGTACTCAGCGCATAGGTCTTGACATTCCTTGAAGAGTACGGGTTCTTTTACGAATACCAAGTAGCAAGCAAGTAGGATTAGCATTGCGCAAGCTACCGCAATAAAAATTGCCATATATCCGTAAGGATTAATCATAAAGGTGATAGTATAAATCAAGAATGCTACCGCACCGCCTGCGCCACCTGCAAGGTTAATCATAGCGTTAGCTTGTGAACGCAAGGGCTTTGGAGTTACGTCGGGCATAAGAGCAACTGCCGGTGAACGGAAGGTTGCCATTGCGATAAGGACGAGTAGAAGTACTACCATATAAAGAATCAAGGGGGTGAGATTGCCCTTAGTAATCTTTTGGAATACTTGGTCGGTTGCGTAGCTGTTCAAACCGCTCTTAACGTAGGTGTTGTATTCGGTGGTATATTCGCCTTCTGCATCCTTGGGGTTGAGTGCGATTGCAAGGTATTCGTCCAAAGTACCAACCTTATCTTCGCCACCGCCGAAGCTATCAAAGTAGTCACGGTCGCAGTAGTCAGAGTTGGTTGCGCCTTCGGTATAAAGCATAGTGTAAAGTGCTTCAGCGTCGTAAACCTTGCCTTCGTGGTCAACGTAGGTAAAGCCTTCAGCGTCGGTAGCCATAATGGACTCACGAAGCTCAAGAGCATCATCAAGCTGAGCGTTTGAAGTTACGGGTACGAAAATCATAATGATAACGCTTGCGATGGTGCCAAGTACGATAAACGGCGTACGACGTCCCCACTTGGTGTTGGTCTTGTCGCTTAGCTTACCAAACAAAGGTAGCAAGAACAAGCTCAAAAGGTTATCCGCGCCCATAATGAGTCCACGCAAACTATTTGATAGACCAAAGGTGTTTTCAAGTAGTAGTGGAACAACGTAGTCGTAAGCAGTCCAAAAAACTTGGATAACCGCAAACGCCAAACCAACTTTAAGAGTTCTCCAGTAATTGAGTTTCATATATCACCTCAAAAATTTTGTCCTTATACATTATAACTTAAATAAAAGCGCATTTCAATACCAAATATTGAAAATCTAAATTTTTTATTATATAATATATAATATTAATGAAATCATAATCAAAAAATAAGGAGTGTGTATATGGCCAAAAAGTCCAAAAAGCTAAACTTAAAATTCAACAAAACCACCCTTTTTATACTAATTGCAATAGTAGTTATCGTAGGCCTACTCGTTGCTCTTGCTTATAGTCCCGTTGGCGCAAGCCTTCTTGGAAATCTTGATGACGGCTCCCAAGACGGCACTTCCGGCACACCCAAACGCATAATTAAGCTTGGTGGAAACGCAGTTGACGCAAGCTCAAACGTAATACTCGAAAACGTCGTTTGCCAAATCCATTTTATTGACGTTGGACAAGGCGACGCCATCCTCGTTCAGTTCAGCGATGGCACCGATGTGCTAATCGACGGCGGCTCTACGAGCTCGGGACTCGCGGACATCAGAACTTCTTACGTAAACTACCTTATGGGCGCAGGTATCGTGGACGAAATCGATTATATGATAGTCACCCACCCCGACACCGACCACTACAATATGCTAACTGCCGTAATGGACAGCTTTGTAGTTGAGTGCGTAATGCTCAACAATACCGCTAAGAACCAAACCTACGGCACCTTTATCGACAGAGTGCACGAAGAAGTAAGTGGCACCAACTTTATCGGCCTTGACGGAGACGGCGAAGTATACGACAACGTTATTTCGGGCGTAGGATACAGCTTTGATATATACGCACCCGGCTACGATAGATTCCAAGACGACAACGAAGAATTCGACGCATACGAATCCAACGGTATGAGCCCCATTATCCTACTTGAAGTCGCTAATAGAAAGGTACTCTTTACCGGTGACGCCACCTATGAAACCGAAGAATGGTTTGTTTCCTATTTAGGCGAAAACGCTTGTGACGTAGACGTTTTGAAGGTTGCACACCACGGCTCCGACTCATCCAACACCGAAGCTTTCCTTGACAAGATTAACGCTGAATTTGCAGTTATTTCAAGTGACGACGGCACCAAGCACGGCCACCCCACCCCTATCGTAATGAATAGGCTTTTTGATAGAGGTATCGTTACCTACCGCACCAATCGTCACGGCGATATAGTACTCAGCATCGACGAAAGCGGCGACTTTGCATACGAAGTAGAAAAAGAAGTTATGGTCGAAAACAATACCAATAACGTCAATGATAGAATGATTGTGACGGAATAATTGCAAATGCAAAACGCATTTGCAAGTGAAGTTACTACGTAGTGAAGTAGCTTTGCAGTGAAGTTTGAGCCAAGCTCAAGTGAAGTTTTTAGCTAAAGCTAAAAATTAAAGATAAATAATCAAAAATTACTTTAGCGATAAAAACGCGACAGTTTAGATGCAAGACAAGGCAAATAATAGTCCCCCAAAGGGTTGCTGTAGTAGACCTACTGCGCCCTGCAGGGAGATTGTTGTTTGTGAAGTAGGTCTCTAAAATATTGCGCGATAAAAACGCGACAGTTTAGATGCAAGACAAGGCAAAGGAAAAGCTCCGAGGGTTTGCTGTACTTAGCGTACTGCGCCCCGACGGAGCTTGAGTTTAACGAAGTATTGCGCTAAAATGTCGCGTTTTTACTTGCAGGAGATGGATGCTAAACGATAGGTAATATTATTTTCTACTATCTTAACTGGGAAATGAGTTGAGTACTTACCGGTTGAGCCTTCACCCCAAACCTTTAGGCCGTTGTCACCTTCTACGGAATAGGTTACGTAGATGGGGGTGCCTACGGGAGCGGACGAGCGTTGGATGGATAGCTCTACGCACTTAACGTTGGTTGCCATTGCTTGCTCTACGCCGTTTGAGAAAATGGTAATGCCGTTTACGGGAGCGCCTGCTACCAAGTGGGTGGTGCCGTTGTAGTGTACTTCGGGATTGGAAGTATTAATGGTTAGCTCTGCCTTATCGAGTGCGGTGCTATCGAACACGGTATAGGTGCCGGTGTAGTTATCTTCGATAGTGTATGCACGAAGTACGGTATAAAGCAACTCGTTGTCTACGAATCCCGACTTAATTCTAAGCTTCTTTTCTTCAGCGCCGTTTACGGAGTAGTAATAACGCTTGCCGTCGTAGCGAGCCTTTGAAGTATACTCGGTGCCGTTTGCAACCACTTTCTTTGCACTTGCAAGGGTGGTAAAGCCGTCAAGAATGCTTTCCGATGCCATCGAAGTGGTGCCGTCAGCGTAGGTTGCAGCCATAGTTACTCTCGTACCTTTTACGGTAGAAGCGCTTACGACGTGGCTTTCGCCGGTCATATTTAGGGTTTGAGTGCCGGCATCTAATCTTTCGGTCTTGATTACAAGGGCACCGACGAGAGTGTCGCCGTCATAGATTTCATAGCTCAAAACTTCTTCATTTGCCCATTTTAGGCCTGGTAGGTCAACTTCGTTGTTACAAGCTACCAAGCTGAGAGCTGCGCCCGCAACAAGTGCCAAAACAAGCATTACTATCAAAAACTTACGCATTACTTAAGTTACCTTCTTTTCAATAATATTTGTATTATATATTATTTACTAAAGTTAGTCAACAATAATTAAACGATAAGCTCCCCTTGGTTTTCGTCTTGAATTACGCGCATTACCTTGATTTCTTCAAGGGTTACGACGTCGTAATAGATATAGTAAAATACGTCCTCGTACCTTCCGGCTACTTCGTAAGTTGCAATTTCCGTGTTCCACTCAGTTGGGATAACGGACACACGTTTCGTAACCACTTCGAAGCCTTCTTTAAGGGATATATCTTCTACGTTACCGCGCTCGGAGATAGCATCACGCGCAACGTGATTGTACAAATAATTTTGCGCTTCAAGCCCTATCACGCGAACGTCCACAAGGCTGACTTTTACCTTGATTAGGTCGGGATAGTAAATTACTCCGTTTTCCACGAACGCAAAGTTTATATATGCCGTATCGCCGTTAACCGATACCCAAACTGCTTCCATTCCTTGATATCCAAGAGTGTTCAAAAAGGACTTTGACGAAGTGATTGCTTGCTCCTTAGAGTAATTGACTTCTCCGTCTTCGCTTTCCAAAGCGAGCTCTACTATATAGCCGCCGACCTTGCTGACTTCAACGCTTCCGCCACCCAAGTTAAATAGGTAGCTGGGTATTGCGCCGCTTACTTCACCGCTGTCTTCTGCCGTTCCGTATAGACCTTCAACCCTTTCCTTGGCCGTTTCTCGGGATACTTCTTCTTTGCCGTCTAAAAACTTTGGCGTTCTATCAAGCAAGCCGTCGGAGAAAGGTCCGTCGTATATCATTTCGGGGTATTCGACGGTGGTAAGGTCAAAGGCGTCGTATACTCCGCTTAGAGTATCTATGCCTTCTTGCAAAGTGTTATACAAGTTACCGCCGAGAGCCACTTGCTCGCCGGCTTCCGCAAAAGCCTTTTCAAGCGCCGTCACCACTTCAGTGAGTTTTAGGAGCTTTTGATTTTCTTCGTCGGTAATACTTTCATCGGGGAGCTTTTTGCTTAGATAGCTTGCAAAGCCACCGAGCTGATTTATAAACTTCATTAGGTTTGTGCTATCAAAGTCTTCGTTGTTAAGACGGGCAAGGCTGACCCCTATCACTTCGCAGTTGGTGTAGACTTCTTGGAGCAAATCCTTTTTGGTTTTGTTATAGTTTGACACCTGCACCTTCATAAGTTTGTTTTCGGTGTCGCCCAATCCGTCAAGGGTGGCGTAGTAAGCGCTATCATACACGGCACCCATTTCCAAGTTAAAGGCCTTCGTCCTACTTGCAAGAAAACCGAGTGATACGCCGAGTCCTGCAACGAGCGCCAAGCATACGACGATAGCAATAATTCGTAGGTTAGTTCGTTTATCCATATATACCCCCTATAAGCAGAAAACGTGCGAGCCGATTGAAAGGTGTATTTCCTTTTGGCGTATCCAATTACTCGTTGCAGTCCTTGGGTTATAATAGTACAAGCAACCGTAAGTGGGGTCCCATCCGTTCATCGCGTCTTGCGCCGCCTTCCTTGCAGTGTCGTTTGGGGTAAGGTTAATTTGTCCGTCGTTGACGGCGGTAAACGCCCACGGCTGATATACTACTCCCGAAATGGTGTTTGGGAAGGACGAGCTTTTTACCCTGTTGAGCACGACTGCCGCAACCGCCACTTGGCCAAGATAAGGCTCGCCCCTTGCTTCGCCGTAAACCACTCTTGCGAGAAGGTTAAGGTCGCTCGAAGAATAGGACGGATTGTATCCTGAGCTACCTTTTAGGCTCATTCCGAGCGCATTTGCGGTTTTAGTACCCACGATTCCGTCTACGCTAAGACCGTTTACGCGCTGAAAATATTTTACTGCCGTCACCGTCTGCGAGCCGTAAATTCCGTCCACCTTTCCCGAATAGTAGCCCCAATTTTTCAGCTTGGTTTGGAGCGTTCTAACCTGCGCTCCGCTCGAGCCACGCTTGAGCACGGTAGCCGCTTCGGCTTCACCCACGTCGCTGCTATAAACCCCAAGCGCAAGCATAACCATCAGTACGATTACGACGAGCAACACGGGCGCAACGATATATCTTAAAATCCTTTCCGTTTTCATTACGTTCTCCTTTTCTTTTTGATGATTATTATCCAACGGGAGATTTTTACACCCAAAAAGAGTATTTTTATCTAAACGTTGACTTGCGTACCCCTTGGGGGGTATAATACTATCAATCAAAAGGAGAAGGTTATGAAGATTTTAGAAGAAAAAATCCTAACTCACGGCAAAGTACTCCCCGGCCACGTGCTAAAGGTCGACAGCTTTTTGAACCACCAAATCGACGTCAAGCTCCTAAAGGCTATGGCTGACGAGCTCTACAAAGAGTACGAAGGCGCAGGCGTAAACAAGATTTTGACGGTCGAAGCAAGCGGTATCGCTATTGCAACTATGGTTGCCGATAGATTCGACTGCCCATTGCTCTTTGCCAAAAAGCATAAGACTTCCAACGTTGCAGGCGACGTATATAGCGTGCCCGTACACTCCTACACCCACAATCGTGACTATAATATCATCGTATCCAAGAGCTATCTCAACGAAAGTGACGTCGTACTTATCGTAGACGACTTCCTTGCAAACGGCTGTGCGCTACGTGGACTTATCAATCTCGTAGAGCAAGCAGGCGCAAAGGTAGCAGGATGCGGCATTGCCATCGAAAAGGGCTTCCAAGACGGTGGCGCTGCGCTTCGCAAGGACGGATACAAAGTAAGCTCACTTGCTATCGTCGAAAGTATGAGCGACGACGCCCTTACCTTTAGAAAATAATGAAGTACGCACTCGTTTTAAACGCACCCGAGCTTGATATCGAAGTCAAGGAAAAGCTGATAATAGCTGCCGACGGCGGCTATCGTCTCGTTGACGACCGTGCCGTGCAAGCGGTAATCGGTGATTTTGACACGTTGGGATATATTCCCGACTTCGTGACGACGATATCTCATCCCACCGACAAGGACCAAACGGACGGAGAGATTTGCTTGGACTATCTTAGCAGCATAGGTGCAACCGACGTTACCATATACGGAGCGCTCGGCGGCAAGATAGACCACGTGCTTGGCAATCTAAACCTACTTGCCTACGCAAAAAAGGTAGGTCTAAACGCCGTTGCCGTTAGTGCAAGCACCGAAGTATACTTTGTGGACGGACCACTCCTAAAAGAGTGTGAAGTCGGCTCTACCTTGTCTATCATTCCCTTTGGCGGCGAAGTGAGCTTTGAGCACTCGTTCGGGCTAAAGTATCCGCTTGATGGCATAAAAATCGCGCCCTACTCATCGCTTGGCCTTTCAAACGAAGTTACCGTAGGTAAAGTGGAAATTAAGGTAGAAAACGGCGAATGTTTGGTAATAATTCGCAAAAAATAATCTAAAAAGTGGTTGACAAGGCAATTTATTGGTGCTATGATAACCACATCAACTAAATAGTGCTAGGGGTGATAGCAAGCGTGCTATCTGAGATTACACCCTTCGAACTTGACCGAGTTTATGCTCGCGTAAGAAAGCCATTTTCTTAGGAAATTTAGCTCAAGTAATCTCTTGGGCTATTATTTTTTCTTAAAAGGCTCCTAGCAAAGGAGAAAAAATGTTTACCGACCCTTTTGAAACCCTATCGCTTTTTGATAAAGCGGCCACCGTTGCCCTTTATCTAACCATTGGCGTAATTGCCATTATTGCCGTAAGCCTAATTTTAATCAAAAAGCTCAAGCCCGACTATATGCGTAAAGCCATCGTTATTACGGGTAGCGCCACAGCCGTTTACGTGGTCGCGTTGCTATTTACGCTCCTTGGCCTAAAGCTCAACGAATATGTTTTGGAAGGCTACGTAGATTACCTAACCTTTATCCCGGTAGTCGTGCTCGTGGTTGCAATCGTAGGCATTGGTATAGCAGGCTTTGTCCTTGCCCTTAAGAAAAAAGAAGTGCTACCAAAATTCCTAAAGATTGCTGCCATAGTAATAGCACTGCTCGTAGTTGCTCTTATCGTTTCCACCCTTGTAAAAACTTACACTTCAGGAGCAACCTTTGACGTTACGGGCGAAGTGCTTATGTACGTGTTCACGGCAATTCTCATTGCTGTGATAGCGGTTTGCGCTCGTCTATTCGGCAAGAGCTACCCAACTACTACCAAGAGCATAGTGTACGCATCGGTAACCATTGCAATGAGCTTTGCTCTAAGCTATATCCGCTTCCTTGAGCTCCCCCAAGGCGGCTCCATCACCTTTGCTTCGCTACTACCACTTATGGTATATACCTATATGTTTGGCATCCGTAAAGGCGTAGTTGCAGGCATCATATACGGATTTTTACAATTTATACAAGCACCTTGGTTCTATCATCCCATCCAATTCCTACTCGACTATCCAATAGCCTTTGGAGCAATAGGACTAACCGCAATACTCAAGGAACAAAACCTACTTGCGAAATACAAACCCGTACAATTTGCACTTGGTGCGCTGATCGCCGTAACGCTAAGATATCTCTCGCACGTAGTAAGCGGCGTATTCGTATTCGGCTCGGGCGACCCGAACTACGGCGCCGTTGCTTGGAGCTTCCTATACAACGCGTTTGCCTTTGCAGACCTTGCAATCTGCTTGGTTGCAGGATGTGCGCTGTTTGCCTCCAAGACGTTTACCAAGCTGTTAGACAGAGCTTAAACGACTTTTAGCATCATTTCCAAACAAAGAAAAGCAAGTTTTTAACTTGCTTTTTTCTTAGTTTATACTTTGTTTTTGCTTAACCTTTAGGTTATTGATTGCCTTTGAGAGCATCAACTTTGAAAGCATATAGTCACGTTTGCTTTGCGACTTTTTAAGTTCGGAGCGTGCGTTTTCCGCTTCTATTCGCTCACGTTCTTCGTCAATCTCTTCGGGAAGAAGGGCCGACTCGCACAGTAGCTTGGCAACGTTGTTTTCCACGTCAAGCATACCACCCGAAATGGAAAACAATATTTTTTCGCCGTCGGGTTTGGTATAGTACGCTTCGCCGTCGGTGAGAGATGCTGTAATCGGCTCACGGTTTGCCATAACCCCAAACATACCGTCCGTTATCGGTACTATTAACGAAAGACACTCGCCGCGATAAAACACCCTTTCAGGAGTTAGTATTTCAAGATAAAAGGGATTCATTGCTTTCCTCCGCAAGTCGTCTTGCTTTTTCCGCAACGTCGTCTATGGTGCCTACGTTAAAGAAGGCGCTTTCGGGATATTCGTCGGCCTCGCCGTCAATTATTGCTTTAAAGCTACGGATGGTTTCGCTAAGCGGTACGAATACACCCGGAGTACCCGTAAATTTTTCAGCTACGCTAAAGGGTTGTGATAGGAAGCGTTGTATTCTTCTTGCACGCTTAACCAATATCTTGTCTTCATCGCTAAGCTCGTCCATACCAAGTATGGCAATTATGTCTTGAAGCTCGTTATAGTGCTCCAATATCTCTTGTACGGTACGCGCAACCTGATAATGCTCATCTCCTACGACTTCGGGGTCCAACATACGTGACGTTGATTCCAATGGGTCGACTGCAGGATAAATACCAAGCTCCGAAATCTTTCTGCTTAGTACCGTAGTTGCATCAAGGTGAGCAAACGTAGTTGCAGGGGCTGGGTCGGCAAGGTCGTCTGCCGGCACGTAAATAGCTTGTACCGACGTTACCGAGCCGTCCTTAGTGGAAGCAATTCTTTCTTCAAGCTCGCCAAGCTCTTGGGCAAGGGTGGGTTGATAGCCTACCGCAGAGGGCATTCTACCAAGCAAAGTGGATACTTCGCTACCTGCTTGGATAAAGCGGAATATGTTATCTATAAACAGCAGCACGTCCTTTTTTTGTTCGTCACGGAAGTGTTCTGCCATAGTAAGGCCGGTTAACGCTACTCTCATTCTTACGCCGGGGGCTTCGTTCATTTGTCCAAAAACCAAGGCCGTCTTATTCAAAACGCCGCTTTCTTGCATCTCGTTGAATAGGTCGTTGCCCTCTCTGCTACGCTCGCCTACGCCGGTAAAGATAGAGTAGCCGCCGTGCTCGGTTGCGATATTATGAATAAGCTCTTGTATCAAAACCGTTTTGCCTACTCCGGCACCACCGAACAACCCAATTTTACCACCCTTAGTATAGGGAGCAAGTAGGTCGATAACCTTTATACCCGTTTCTAAAATCTCTTCCGAAGTGGAGCGCTCGGCATACTCGGGAGCAGGTCTATATATGGATTTACGTTCGTTTTCTTCGGGTATAGCCTCTCCGCCGTCAATGGGGTCGCCCAAGACGTTTAGCAATCTGCCGAGAACGGCTTCTCCAACGGGCACAGAAATGGGTGCGCCGGTTGCAACGACGTCCATATCCCTACATAAACCTTCACTTGCGCCGAGCATAACGCAACGCACTACGTATCCACCGATATGTTGGACGACTTCCATTGCGCGACGCTCTCGCTTGCAAGTAACGTAAAGTTTTTCCTTGATTTTTGGCAAATCTTCCTTTTGAAACTTGACGTCGACGACGGGTCCCGTAATTTGGACGATTTTACCTATTCTACGCTTAGATTCATTTGCATTCATTGTTATACTCCGAGTGGGATTTGTGCCGTCTTTCGAGCGCCCTTACACCAGCCGTAATTTCAATCATTTCGTTCGTAATAGATGCCTGCCTTATCTTGTTGTATTGCAAACGCAAGGCTTTTAGCATTTCTTCAGCGTTATCGCTTGCGCTCTTCATAGCAAGCATACGAGCTTGTTGCTCACTGCAAAAGCTTTCGACGAGACTGCCGTAAATAAATCCCATAAGATAGCTTGGTACTATGCCGTCGAGCACGGCGTCGGGACTGGGCAAGAATTCCTTATTAAGCAGTTCGCCTTGTGGCGAGCCCTTATAGAAATGGGTATGGTCGAGCGGAAGCAAGGTCGTTATCTTGGCTTCACCAAGCTTTGCGCCCATATAATCGGTATAAATTATACTGATTTCATCGACCTTTTCGCTGTCGTAATACTCTAACAGTTCAGCGCATATCTTACGAGCGTCAAGTAGGCTGGGGTGTCCGCACGAATAGCAAAACTCTTGCACGAAGGGAATACCCTTGTTTTGGAAATAATGTCTACCGTATTCGCCTATGATAAACACGGTGGTCTTGCTTTGGCTTGCCATATAGTCACGACACAGGCGTATAGCTTCTTGGTTATAGGCCCCTGCCAAACCCTTGTCGGCAGTAATAAGCAATATGCCGTAATTTTTGTTCTGCTCCTCGGTTGAAGATACGCTAAAATATCTGTTGTTGGTTTTGGGGATATAGTGGAAGGTCTCCCCGATTTTTTCGCTGAGTGCTTCAAAATACGGAGCAGTTTCTTCAAGGCCACGCAAAGCCTTTCTCATTTTTGCAGAGGAAATCATATACATAGCGTCCGTGATTTTTTTGGTCTCACGTACACCCTCTATTCTGCTTTTAATTTCGCTTGCGCCAGCCACTTTTCCCTCCGACTAAATGCGATTGGATAGATATTTTTTAGCACTCTCCACAATCTCGTTTTTGAGTTGTTCCGAGTACTCCTTGCTATGTGCAATTTTGTGGCAAATAGCACTATTGTACTTCTCAAAATATGAAATTAGGTCCCTTTGTACGGATTTTACGTCTTTTAGGGGAACGTTAACGAATAGTTTTGCTTGGGCGCAAACGAGCGTAATAACTTGCTGATGCAAGCTCATTGGCGCGTTGTTGCTTTGCTTTAAAAGTTGCATAAGCCCTGCCCCGTACTTAAGTTGCAAAGCGGTGCTTTCGTCCAAGTCGCCACCAAATTGAGAAAATGCTTGTCTTTCGCGATACTGCGCTAAATCGAGCCTAATGGTGCCAACCGATTTCTTCATAACGTTGGTTTGAGCAGCACCACCTACACGCGAGACCGATAGCCCGATATTGATTGCAGGGCGCTGACCTGCAAAGAACAACGAGCTTTCCAAAAATATTTGACCATCCGTAATTGATATGATGTTGGTAGGTATGTACGCCGAGACGTCGCCGTCTTGCGTTTCGACGATAGGAAGCGCCGTCATACTTCCCCCTCTTAGCTTGTCTGAGAGTTGGGCCGAGCGCTCCAAAAGTCTTGAGTGTAAGTAGAAAACGTCGCCGGGATATGCTTCTCTACCGGGCGAGCGCTCAAGCAGCAAGCTGAGTGTACGATAAGCTATGGCGTGCTTGGACAGGTCGTCGTAAACTATCAGCACGTCTCTGCCGTGATACATAAAATACTCGGCTACCGCGCAACCTGCGTAGGGCGCGATATATTGCAAGGATGCGGAGTCGCTTGCAGGAGAAGCAACGACAACGGTATAATCCATTGCTCCGTGCTTTTTCAAGGTGGAAACCACCTTAGCAAT
The DNA here is from genome assembly GCA_017461065.1 of Clostridia bacterium. Classification (GTDB taxonomy): domain Bacteria; phylum Bacillota; class Clostridia; order Christensenellales; family DTU072; genus Stercoripulliclostridium_A. The sequence continues at coordinate 79,871 of JAFTZC010000013.1, forward strand.
AGAAGTAGCCTTTTGACCTATTGCAACGTATACGCAAATTACGTTTTTGTCCTTTTGGTTGATGATGGTATCGGTTGCAATGGTAGTTTTGCCCGTTTGGCGGTCGCCTATTATCAGCTCGCGTTGACCTCGGCCGATAGGAAACATAGAGTCAATGGCAATAATGCCCGTTTCAAGTGGTCTGCTTACCGATTTCCTTTCCACAATGCCCGGTGCCGGGCGCTCGATAGGATAATATTGCTTTGCGCCAATATCACCGCCGCCGTCAACGGGCATACCGAGTGGGTCTATAATTCTTCCGAGAATTTTGGTGCTAATAGGAATACCTGCCGTGCGCTGAGTTCTAACGACGCGACTGCCTTCGTATACCTCGGAATCGTCGCCGAAAAGCACTACTCCGTTGGTTCCGTCAGCGCGGATATCTTGCACCATACCTTTGACGCCACAGTCAAACAACACGATTTCGCCGTACTCTACTTCACGTAGGCCGTCGATAATGGCAATGCCGTCGCCTACCGTCGACACAAAGCCAACCTGCTGATGCCCTGCGTGTAGCTCAAAGCTTTGAATATCCTCTCTGAGTAGCGATATTATACGCGTAGGGTCGTGCTCTTTTTTTAGGGACTGAAATGATTTTCTTAATTGACGAATACGACCGAGCGTACTCCAATCGTAGTTTTCGTCCCCTACAAAAATGCGGAAGCCACCTACTACGCTTGGGTCTTTTTTGATTACGAAATCGATTTCATCGGCATTATACTCCGACAAAAAAAACTCACGCATCTTGGTAAGTTGTTCGTCGCTCGGTGGCGTAATACACTGAATTTCAACGGTCAAGACGTTGCGCTCTTGTGGCTCTAAATTGTCAAAATCATTTCTTAGCATTCTTTGACCTCTTTTCCGCTACCGTACCTTCGGCAAGGCGGATAAACTCGTCATATAAAGCACTGTTACGCTCAGGCGTAACCGTATCACTAAGTAGCTTTTGCGTTGCGGTTACCACGAGTTCACCGATTTCGGTTTGAGCAGACTCAAGGATATGCTCTTTTCTGTCTTCCGCCTCTTGCTCGGCAGCCAAAATGATAGCAGCAGCCTTTTCCTTAGCCTCTTTTATATACTGCTCCGATATATCTGCGCATTCCTTTTCGGTGGCTTTTTTCCTTTCGGAAATTTCCATTTCGGCGTCTTTGAGCTTTTGCTCGTACTCTGCGCGCAATTTTGCATTTTCTTCGGCAACTTCCTTATTCTTTTGTTCTTCGTTTTCAAACTTAGCACGGCGCTCTGCTAAAAAGCGATTTACCGGCTTAAAAAGAAGAAGGGTTAATCCACCTGCAAGAATGACAAAATTCAATATATGCAGAAGAATTTGTAAAAAATCTATGTTGAGTGGCATAGTTTACCTCTTATAGTACGAAAATTATAAGAATTGCCGTAATGAGTGCGTAAATGATAGCCGTTTCGATAAATACGATACCGAGCATCATAGTTGAATTGATTTTTGATGCGATTTCGGGTTGACGAGCCATACTCTCGGTGCTCTTTGAAATAGCGATAGCCATACCGATAGCACCTGC
>JAFTZC010000014.1 GCA_017461065.1 Clostridia bacterium
AAATCGGGGGATATATTATATCTCCAAAACGATATTCCGTGAGGTAGTATGATAAAGGTTATTGCAATTTTTGGTGGCGACTCCACCGAGCACGACGTCAGCATTATAACGGCGGTTGAAGCGATGAACGCCGTAAACTACGTTGACTACAAGGTATACCCGGCATATATATTGGACGGCGCTTGGTACACGGGCGAAGATATGTTGGAAGTGGGCACTTTTGTGGATTTTGAGCCCAAAAAGCACAAAAAAATAAGGCTAATCGGGCGTGAACTACAGTATCAAAAGGGAAAGCGGTGGAAGCACCTTGACGACGTAGACGTAGCTCTCGTACTAACTCACGGTGGCGTGGGCGAGCGCGGAGAGTTGCAAGGCTACCTTGAGCTACAAGGGTTGCCGTACACTACGGGAGATAGTTCGGCGCTTAGCTTGTGTATGGATAAGTATCTAACCAAAATTGCCGTAAAGGACTTGGGATACGACGTGGTGGCTGGCGTAAAAATCAGTGACGATTGCCCCGAAACTGCGCTAAAAGTTGCAAAAAAGCTGGGATATCCCTTGTTTGTCAAGCCAAACGGACAGGGCAGTAGTATAGGGGTAGGCTATGCCCTGGGCGAAAAAGAGCTGCTTGAAAAGGTGGAAGTGGCTCTTAGTTACGATGCCCAAGTGCTAATTGAAAGGGGTATGCAAAATTTCGCGGAGTACAACTGCGCCGTGCTTGCGCTTGGAGACACGATAGTGGTTTCCGAAGTGGAAAAACCGCTAACTGCCCACGATTTTTTGAGTTTTGAAGACAAATATATGGCGTTTTCCAAGGGTGAGAGCTACGATAAGCGCGAGTTCCCTGCAAAAATAAGCGACGAGCTCCGCCAAAAAATAAAATCCATCGCAGGGGATATTTTCCTAAAATTCAATCTAAAAGGGGTGGTGCGCTTTGATTTCATATATGCCGATAAGCTCTATCTCAACGAAATCAACGCCGTACCCGGCTCGCTCGCACACTATCTATTCCCCGACTACACTCATTCGACCTTCCTATCTCTGCTCATCGACGACGCCTTATACCGTAAGAGCAAAAAAAGCGCCGTTTTCAAGTCAAACGTACTTAAAATCGGCGCACCTAAAGGTTAAATTCTAATTTTGTAATAATCCATCATACCTTTAAATTTGTCTTGAGCGGCAAGACAGGTGTCTTTTAGATAGCCTTTTTCATTGCGCCACTCGGCAAGCCCACGGTAGTAGAAAAATTTAAGACTTTCGTCAATAATAAAAGGAATTATGCCGTTTTTCAAGCATTCTTTTAGCATAATTAGTCTACCGATTCTGCCGTTGCCGTCTTGGAAAGGGTGGATAACTTCAAATTTATAGTGGAACTCAAGTATATCCTCAAGCGTAGGCTTTTTGATTTGATTATATGCTTTGATTAACGCACACAATTCTTCCTTAACCAAGTTGGGTGGCGTAGTTTCTCTGCCACCGACTTGATTGGGGTGTAGCTTATAATCACCCACTCTAAACCAATTTTTACGTGAGTCGGAAGTGCCGTTTTTTAGTATAAAATGCAATAGTTTTATTAAATCTTGACTAATAGGCTTGTTTGCAGTCTCGATTATAATGTCAATTGCGCGGAAGTGATTGGTAGTTTCCACTATATCATCAACTTTGATAGTGGCCTTCGAAAAGCCGCCAATCGTGTTGGTTTCAAAAATATATCTCGTTTGGTCGTGGGTTAAGGTACTGCCTTCAATGTGGTTAGAGTTGAAAGTAAGATCAACCTGCAATTGATGATAAATTCCACCACTGATGCCATTATTTTTTTCCCATAGTAGGGTGTCAAGCAGTTTTTTTCTCTCTAACCTAACGGGCTTATCGGCAATTTCGGGTATATACCACGTTTTTCCTTTGAGTATGGCGCCATCAACTCTGTTTTCAGAGCAATAAAAACGCACGCTTGGCTCCGAAACGCCCCATTTTTTAGCAGTTTCACTTACGTTTAGATATTTCATACTTAACTTCCTTAGCCTAATTATAACACTTTATCGGCAAAAATACAAGCCTAAATATGATAAAAGTATTGCAAAAATATTGCCGATAAAACGCGATTCTTTAGCGAATAGCATTGTCAAATGCGAATTTTCTCAAGGCGCAGTAGGTCTACTACAGCAACCTTATTCTTCACTCCCATAAAACGCGTTAGTTTGGATGAAAGCCGACGGAAAAGATAAAAGCTCACGAAGCGGAGCGTACTTGGCGTACGTGACCGAGTGAGCTTTTGTGTTTTTTCTATTGATTTCGCCAAAATAACGCGTTTTAAGCTTCTTTTTTTGGTGCAACTATAATAGTCTTATAATTAGTATAGGTTACAAGTCCAATCTTGCCGAGTTTCTTGACGTTCTTCCTTTCGGTGTAGTCCACTTCGACTTTGGTGTCTTCGCGCCCTTCGGAGTAGTAGGCTACTATCTCGGCTACTCGCTCCAAAACGGTAGGGGGAACGGGTTTGCCTTTTGATAAAATAACCCCGTGGGAGCCGTGATAGGTCTTGGTGTGAAGCCAGGTATCGTTGCTACTTGCCAAGCCAAAAGTGACTTCGTCGTTTTGCAAATTGTTCTTGCCGACGTATACTTTAAAGCCAGCGATTTCAAGGGATAGTGGGGGAGTTTTCTTGGGCTTTTTCGGGTTCTTTTTGTGGCTGTCTTTTTGGACTTGTACGGGCAGTTTTTTTAGGCTGTCAAGCTCCGAGTTAATCTCTTGATACTCGGCTTCCGTCGAGCAGTTTTGCACCGCTACCTTTATGGTTTTAAGGTATTCCTGTAGCTCCAAAAGTCGCTTTAGTTCTTCCCGTGCGTAGGCTTCCGCGCCCTTTGCTTTGTTGTACCGCTTAAAGTACTTTTCTACGTTCTTTTGGGGCGAAATAAGGGGATCTAAGGTAATTTCTACCAACCCCGTATTATAAAAATCGTCGCAATTTATAATACTCATACCCTTGTTAATGCGGTAAATATTGCATTTTAAAATTTCGCCGAGTTCTCTATAGCGCTCCTTCTTTTCCGTGTCCAAAAGCGTTTGCTCGTTGTCCTTTATTCTACGCTCGGTTTTGTTGGTAATGGCCTTTAGTTTTTGGTTGAGCTTTAGGGTGTCGCGTTGCTTTTTTAGAGCTTCGCCCGATGCCTTGTAAAAGGCGTCGATTGCGCCCGACAAAGTGCTCTCTTTTTTGTACTCGCCCTTGTCCATTCTCGATAGGTATGGGTAGGCGAAAAATCCAACGCATTTGCCCTTATTATCCCATTGGCTGACTGGCTCGAATAAGTCGCTGTGGTAGCTGTCGTCCACAAGGTTGCTTGCAGCGCTAACGCCCATTTGGTTTACGCGTGCCATAAGCTCAAGCGCGCTTTCCTTGCTGAGTCCGTTTAGTGTGCCGTATACTTTTTTGACTTCACCACTTGCACAAGCAGCGCTAACGGCTTCAAGGTCGGTTATGCTTGCTTTGCTTTTTGGCGGATAGGTGTAGCTCGCTCCAGGGAAAACCACCCTTGACTCAAGGTTCATAACTCTTTTTACGGCGTCGATTATCTTGTAGTCTTCGCGAAGCAAAATAATATTTGAAGCGCCACCCATAATTTCGATAATCAAACGGAAAGTGGTAGCGTCGTTTAGCTCGTTGCGTGCTACGATTGTGAACTCAAAAAGCCTGTCTTCGTTTAGGATTTTTACGTCTTCCACCACGCCGAACAGGATATGTTTACGCAGTAACATACAAAAATTGGGTGGAGTGGGGGCGTTTTGGAATCTTACCTTGGTAAAATGCACTCTCGGAGTATCGGCGCGTGCGCTAAGGTACAAAGCGTGATTTTCTCCGCGCGAACGCACGACGAGCACGACTTCGTCGTCCGAGGGCATACCGATTTTATCAATTCTTCCGTCGGTAAGGATATCCTTCATCTCGTAAGCGAGAGCTTTTAGCGTTACTAAATCGTTTGGCATATCTCAATTATAACCAAACGGGCTTAACTACGCAACCGATTTCTAAGAATTACCAAAAACAGTTGCAATTACCCTTTATATTTGTTATTATATACGGGCGCACGCAAAAGCGCATTAACTCAAGAACAATTCGGAGGTATATAAATTATGGAGTATTCAGTACAAAAACTCGAAAAATCAAAGGTAGAAATCTCTATTTCTATCGAAAAAGAAGAATGGATGAGCTACATCCAAGAAGCTTACAACAAGAATAAGCATCGCTATGCTATCGATGGTTTCCGCAAGGGTAAAGTTCCATTTAACTTTATCGTTAAGAGATACGGCATCGAATTCTTCTTTGAAGACGGCGCAGACATCGCTATGAGCAAGACCTATTCGGAAGTTGTCGAAAAGGAAAAGCTTGACGTTGTATCACGTCCCGAAGTTGACATCAACAACATTGACGAAGACGGTCTCAAGTTCACCGTTGGCGTAGCAGTATATCCTGAGTTCGAAGTTGCTCAATATACCGGTTTGACCCTAAAGAAGGTTGTAAACAAGGTTAAGAAGGCAGAAATCGATGCAGAAATCAACCGTGAGCTCGAAGGCAACGCACGTTTCATCAACGTAACCGACCGTGAAGTACAAAGCGGCGATATGCTAACTCTCGATTATAGTGGCGCAGTTGACGGCGTTAAGTTCGAAGGCGGCACTGCAGAAAAGCAAGCACTCACCATTGGTTCAAACCAATTCATTCCCGGCTTTGAAGACCAACTTATCGGCAAGAAGATTGGCGAAGAATGTGCTATCACCGTAACTTTCCCTGCTGAATATCACGCAGCTGACCTTGCAGGCAAGGAAGCAGTATTCACCTGCCTTATCCACGAAATCAAGGTTAAGGAACTCCCTGCACTTGACGACGAATTCGCAAAGGATCTTGGATTTGATAAGCTAACCGCATACAAAGCAGACGTTAAGGCAAGACTTCAAAAGAAGGCTGACGAGCAAGCTATCACCGAAGAAAACGAAGCACTTCTTTCAAAGATCGTTGATGCAACCGAAGTTGACATTCCCGATTGTATGATCGAAGAAGAACTTGATAGATTTGTCGGCAATATGAAGGCAAATATGGCACAATACGGCCTAAAGTTTGAAGATTATCTCAAATATGCACAAACCACCGAAGAAGCAATCCGTGCAGAGCGCAAAGACGCATGTGCAAAGGAACTCAAGATCGGTATTGTAATCGAAGCTATCGTTAAGAAGGAAAATCTCGTACCCACCAAGGAAGACTTCGAGCAAGCTATGGAAAAAGCAGCTGAAGAGCAAGGTATGACCAAAGAAGAGTTTGCTAAGAGCGCAGACGAACGCACCTATAACTATATGATGACTCGTCTAATGGACGAAAAGCTCATCGCATACCTACGCGAGAACAACACCTTCGAAGAAAAGAAGAGCACCAAGAAGGCAACTGAAAAGGCAAAAGACGCTGAATAATCTCAAACGCCAAAAATAGCATAAGTGCGCCGTTTTGGTCAGACTAAAGCGGCGCTCTATTGGGTACAATAGTTAGGGGACAAAGCAACGTTATAAGGAGAATTTTTATGGTAAACGAAATCAAATCGGTAATGATGCCGATTCCAACTGTAATCGAGCAATCCAACAGGGGCTCTACTGCATACGATCTATATTCAAGACTACTTGAAGACAGAATTATTTTCCTAACGGGACAAATTGACGATGCGACTGCAAACTTAGTAGTCGGACAGTTGTTATATCTTGAAACTAAGGACCCAACCAAGGATATATGTTTATACATCAACTCACCCGGTGGCTCGGTTACTGCAGGAATGGCGATATTCGACACTATGAACTACATCAAGTGCGACGTATCGACGATATGCGTAGGTATGGCGGCATCAATGGGCGCATTCCTACTTGCAGCAGGCACCAAGGGCAAGAGGATTGCTCTTCCCAACAGTGAAGTTATGATTCACCAACCACTCGGCGGAGCACAAGGACAAGCAAGCGACATCAAAATCGTTGCCGACCATATCTTGAAAATCAAGGCAAAGCTCAACAAGTTCTTAGCCGAAGCAACGGGCAAGCCCATCGAAGTAATCGAGCGCGACACCGACCGTGACAACTATATGTCAGCTGAAGAAGCCAAGGCATACGGACTTGTCGACGAAGTTTTCTACACAAGGAAATAGGGGTATAGATGGAATTTATAGACGAAAAACTCAATTGTTCCTTCTGTGGCAAGAGTGAAGACGAAGTCGACGTGCTATACGCAGGTCAAGACGGTGCTTTGATATGCAGAGAGTGTGCCGAAAAGCTTACCGAGCTATTCCGCAAGGAAGAGCTTGCTGCTAAGCCCGTAGGGGATATCAACCTAATATCTCCAAAGGAGATAAAGGCTAAGCTCGACGAGTATATCGTAGGCCAAGACGAAGCCAAAAAGATACTATCCGTTGCCGTATACAACCACTACAAGCGTATTGCGGCAAAGGGCTCTGATAAGTATAAAGACGTCGTTTTGGAAAAGAGCAACATACTTATGCTCGGACCGACGGGAAGCGGCAAGACGCTGCTTGCAAAGACGCTTGCAAGCATCTTGAACGTGCCCTTTGCTATTGCCGATGCAACCGCACTTACCGAAGCAGGTTACGTAGGCGAAGACGTCGAAAACATACTCCTAAAGCTCATACAAGCATCAAAGGGCGACGTCAAGCGTGCCGAAAAGGGCATCATTTACATTGACGAAATCGACAAAATCTGTCGCAAGTCGGAAAACGTCTCTATCACTCGTGACGTATCGGGCGAAGGCGTACAACAAGCGCTACTCAAAATTTTGGAGTCTACGGTAGCAAACGTACCACCGCAAGGGGGCAGAAAACATCCCCAGCAGGAGTTTATTCCAATTGATACCACCGATATATTGTTTATATGTGGCGGTGCGTTCGTAGGGCTCGAAAAGATAGTTGACAAGCGCAAGGACACTTCGTCTATCGGCTTTAACGCAAACCTAAGGAACAGCGAAGAAAGCTACTCCGAGATGATGAGCGACCTACGTCCCGACGACCTAATAAAGTTTGGCTTAATCCCCGAATTCGTAGGCAGAATACCCGTCGTAGCGGTACTTGACCCACTTGACGAAAAGGCACTCGTCAACATTTTGAAAGAGCCTAAGAACGCGCTCACCAAGCAGTACCAAAAGCTACTTGATATGGACGGCGTAGAGCTCGAGTTTAGTGACGAAGCGCTAAGCGCCATAGCCGACAAGGCGTTGAAGCTCAAGACGGGCGCAAGAGGACTACGTACGATAGTCGAAAACGCCATACTCGGCGTTATGTACGAAGTACCGGGCGACAAGACGATATCAAAAATCGTCATCACACCCGAGTGCATAAGCGGCACCGCCAAGCCCACGATTATACGCGTGGCATAGGTCAAAACACCAATAATTTACATTGATTTTATCACCCTTGCGGTGATAAAATTGTCTATAAGGATAAACTTATGAAGAACGCAAGAATGATAATGATAGCGACCGAGGAAGTGGTTTTCCCCTACGAGTGCGGAAAGCTACGCGTTACCGAAGACGCTGATATTTTAGCAATACAAAGGGCGGTCAGCGAGGGCGAAAAGATTGTTCTCGTACCCGTCAGAGTAGGCGAGCGCCCAAAGGACGGCGACGTAGGTATCGTCACCGAAGTGGAGCAATTTATTTACGTCCCCGAAGACAACGAGGGCGCTATACTAATGTATAAGACGGGCACGCGCCGCAACTACATCCACGAGATGGAGTGCGACGGCATTGCAACCACCGTATCCCTTGCATCTTGTCCTTTTTACGACTCTGGCGACGAGTTCACTCTCCGCACTTATTTTGAGCGCGCAAGCGAGCTGTTTATGAATCTTAGCGGCATTCTAAAGGGTGTCAACGGCAGCGCGATTAGGCTTGAGTACGATAGCGTAAACACCGATATTGATGCAATCGTAATTTGGCTAAAGACGGCAGATAAGTATCTATTCTTCACTTGCTTGGATACCGAAACACGCCTAATGGAGTTTTGCAAGGCACTTGATATGGAAGTATACGCAATGGGCCTTGATATCCAAGTTGCAGAAAAAGTTCGCACGTCTATGGACCAAAGCCAACGCGAGTATTACGTACGCGAGCAAATACGCGCTCTCTCCGAAGAAATCGGGGATGAAGACGAAGAAGGTCAATATCTTCAAAAGATAGATAACCTTTTGACCACCGATGCTAACAAGGAAAAATTCCGTCGCGAAGTTCGTAGGTTGAAGCGTACTGCGCCTGCAAGTCCCGATATGGCGCTAATCAAAAACTATCTCGACACCATTTTGGAGCTTCCTTGGGGCGTATATACCGACGACAACGAAGACCTCAAGGTGGCAAAGAAAGTTCTTGACGAAGACCACTACGGCATCAACAAGGTTAAGGAAAGGCTTATCGAAGCGCTTGCAGTAAGAAAGCTATCCAAAGAGGGTAGGAGTCCCATCATTTGTTTGGTAGGCCCGCCCGGAATTGGCAAAACTTCTATTGCAAAGTCCATTGCAAGGGCGATGAACAAAAAATACGTTCGTTTGAGCTTTGGCGGCGTACGTGACGAAGCTGAAATTCGCGGACACCGCAAGACCTACGTAGGCGCAATGCCGGGTAGAATTATCACGTCCATACAATCGGCTGGCAGTATGAACCCCGTATTCCTAATGGACGAAATCGACAAGATGGCGTCCGACTACAAGGGTGACCCTGCAAGTGCGTTACTTGAAGTATTGGACCCTGCACAAAACGTCAACTTCCGCGACCACTTCTTGGAAGTACCTTTTGATTTATCCAAGGTATTGTTTATCGTTACGGCAAACACGCTCGATACCATTTCAAGACCGCTCCTTGACAGAATGGAAGTCATCGAAATGACGGGCTATACCGCTCCCGAAAAGTTGGAAATTGCTATGCGCTATATCATTCCACGCGCACTTGAGCAAAACGGCGTAGACAAAAAGTGGATGAGCATTGATAGGGACACCGTAAGTCATATCATCGAGTATTACACCCGCGAAGCAGGTGTTAGAATGCTCGAAAAGCAAATCAACGCAGTTGTACGCAAGGTTGCACGCAAGTACGTCGAAAACCCACGCACGCGCAAAGTTAAAATAAATAAGGATAATATTAAGGATTATCTTGGCGAGCCCGTCGTGCTACCCTCAAAAGGCCCACGCAAGGACGAAGTAGGCGTAGTAACAGGTCTTGCTTGGAACGCGGTTGGCGGAGACATCACCGAAGTAGAAGTTGCCTACTCAAAGGGCAAGGGCAATTTGGTGCTTACGGGCAGTCTTGGCGACGTTATAAAGGAAAGTGCTAAGATAGCAATAAGCTATCTTAAAGTACACGCAAGCGAGTATGGTATCGCTGACGATTTCTTTGAGAAGCACGATATCCATATCCATATGCCCGAAGGTGCCGTTCCAAAGGACGGACCAAGCGCAGGCATCACCTTTACTACGGCAATTTGCTCGGCAATTACGGGCAAAAAGGTACGTGGCAATGTTGCAATGACGGGTGAAATTAGTCTTGTCGGCAAGGTACTGCCAATCGGTGGACTAAAGGAAAAGACGCTTGCAGCCCTTCGTGAAGGGATTGTCAAGGTATTCCTACCCGAAGACAACCGCAAGGACTACAAGGAGCTACCCGAGCTTGTAAAGGAAAAGATAGAATTCAGATACGTAGAGCGCGTAGAAGACGTGCTAAAGGAAGCGATAATATGGTAATCAAAAACGCAGAATTTATCACGAGCGCAGGCACGGTCGAGCAAATCATCAAGGGTAGTACCCCCGAAATCGCGGTAGTAGGCCGCTCCAACGTAGGCAAGTCGAGTTTTATCAACTTTATGTGCAACCACGGTCGTCTTGCCAAGACGTCCAAGGAGCCGGGCAGAACTCGTCTAATCAACTACTTTGACGTCAACAAGGGCGAATTCATCTTCGTTGACCTACCTGGCTATGGTTTTGCCAAGGTAAACGATAACGAAAAGGCCAAGTGGGGCAAGATAATTGAAGCATACCTTCAAGAAAGCACGGGGCTCAAAAACGTTTTCGTGCTACTTGACATTAGGCGCGAGCCAAATGCCGACGACGTCCAAATGCTCAACTACCTATACCACTACAACATACCTTTCACCATCATTGCCACCAAGGGCGACAAGCTTAGCCGTAGTGCAGGCTTAAAGCGCAAAAGAGAGATAGCAAACGCCCTTAAAGTAGGTGTTGGCAACGTACTTTTGACGTCCAGCCTAAACAAGAGCGGCGCACAAGAAGTTCTTGACCGAATTGAAAACATTTTGGAAGTAGAAGAACTTCCCATTGAAGAATAGTGCGAAAGCGAGCTTTCGCAATGAAATACAAAAGCTAATGCTTTTTGCAATAAATACTCTCGCCTTGCGAGAGCAAGAAATACCTTCACTCCGTTCGGCGCGAAATACAAGTGCAAGCACTTGCGTTAAGGAAAGAGCATATACTAAGTACTACGATATGCTTTAACTCTCTAATACCGTAACGCAAAAAACTTGTTTTTTGTATTTATTGCCTTGGAGCGTTAGCGCAAAGGTATTTATCGCCCGTAGGGTATTTATCGCTGAGCGCAAGCGAAGTATTTATCGCGAATGCTTTGCATTCCGCATTTACGACAGTAAGGAGTAACTATGAAAGTTTTCGCAATAAGCGACCCCCATCTTTCCTTTGACGAAACCAAGCCAATGAATATTTTTGGCTCGGTTTGGGATAACCATTGGGATGAAATTACTAAGGATTGGGATAATAGGGTATCGGATGACGATATCGTGCTTATTGCCGGTGATATTTCGTGGGCGATGAAGCTCGAAGACGCCAAGCGCGACCTTGAGCTGATTGGCAAGCAAAAGGGCATAAAGGTACTTATCCGTGGCAACCACGACTATTGGTGGAGTAGTTACAAAAAAATCCAAGAGATACTCCCCGAAAACCTATATTGCCTGCAAAACAACGCCGTTAAGTTCGGTAACGTCATTATATGTGGCACTCGCGGTTGGTCGGTGCCCGAACTCGGAGTGGAAACCGACGAGCACGATTTGCTCCTATACGAGCGTGAAAAACTCCGTTTGGAGCTTTCCCTAAAGGAAGCCAAAAAGCTATGGCAGGAAGGGGATATCATCATTGCAATGATGCACTTCCCACCATTCAACTCAAGGTACTTGAGTTCACACTTTACCGATTTATTCAAAGAATACGGCGTACATAGCGTAGTTTACGGACATCTCCACGGCAACGCATCTCGCACCGTTCTCGTCTACGAAAAGCAAGGTATTTCTTATTATCTTACTTCTTGCGATAAGCTTAATAATAAACTCCAAATAATAGAAATATAGACCACGAATTTTAGCGATATACTTTGAAAAACGCAACCCACGGCAGGGCGCAGTACGCCAAGTACAGCAACCCTTTGTGGGTTTTCTTTTTCTTCGTCTATCATCTAAACTTCGTGGTCTATCGTGCTTTAGGTCACTTTTAATTTTCTAATGAATCATCTAATTCAGCATCTTCAAGCGCGCCAAAATTATAGATGTCTATGAATTTTTTATTTTTTGCATATTTGTAGGTAGCGTAGGCGCCACCTATGCTATAATCCACGTAGGCGAATAGAATTATAGACTTATCAATCATATACTTGTTACGTGCAAGTATGGCGTATTTTGGTGGGATATGTTCGATAGGTGGGGTGATGATTCCGTCGTAGTAGCCGTCTTGTACTAACAAATCCAATTCTTTTAGATAGCTTTCGTTAAAGTAGGGTGTAACGACGTAAACTTTAATGGTAGGGAAATATTCTTTTAGTTCTTTTAGTATTACTGCGCAAGTGGAATCAAAAGCTCCTTGGGCGCCGCAGTAAAAGGTTAATACGCCGCTTTCAATAGTTTCTTTGAGTGCTTTTCTAATTTTTTTTCGTGTAGAATTAGAAAGATAAACATCTCTGTGTCCAATAAACGTTGCAATTAACCCATTGTTTTTCATATTTCTTCCTTTGTGTAATAAAAATAATTGAATTGCAATATAATAGATACAAAATAGATATATTATGTATCTATTTTAACATTTTACCACAAAATGAGTATAAAGTAAATACATATTATGTTTAAAAAGAGGTTAGAAATGGCTGTTAAAAGTTTATCTATTAGAATTGAAGAAGAAATGTTAGATAAGTTGCACGTTGTTGCTGATTACGAAGAAAGGAGCGCTAACAGCCAAATAATAATCTTGATACGGAATTGTATTGATGAATTTGAACAAAAGCACGGTAAGATTATCGTGAGTGAAAAAGATGAATAGTAAAGAGCCGATAGGCTCTTTTTTTTATCCCAAAAACCATAACTACCTTTTTGTTTGCTGATAAGCAAAGCACTTATCAGCGAATGCAATTTCGCATTCCTCACTCACCATTCCTCATTTTTAACTAATCCACAACTTTTAGCCTTAGCTAAAAACTTCACTTGTGCTCTGCTCAAACTTCACTACGCAGTAACTTCACTGCGTAGCAACTTCACCTGCGATATCATCGCATTACATTTAGAACGCTTGTTCACATTCGTTCTATTTTTTTGCTCAAAATTTGGTTTGTTTCCCTAATTTTCCCTAAATCACCCTTGATTTTTAATTAAAGTGGTTGAAAGTGGTTAAAGTCTATGGTAAAATTTAAGTAGCAAAAGAGGAGAGGACTATACCCATGACTGCATTCTACGGCGAATTTAATCAGATGTTAGACGCAAAAAATCGTATGCGTCTTCCTGCTAAATATCGCGCACAGTTGGAAGAAGGATATTATATCCTAAACGGCGCAGGCGGTTGCTTGATGGTTATGGACTCCGCTCGCTTTAATGCTCTAACCGAAAAGTTCAAGGAAGTTCCTTTCAGCGACATACAAGCACGCAAGGCTATCACCAAGATTATGGTCAGCGTAGTTGAGCCCGAAGAAGACGCTCAAGGTAGATTTGTTCTTCCGGCTAAGGCAAAGGCTTACGCAGGCATCACCAAGAACATCGTGGTAGCAGGAGCCTTTGACCACGTTGAGATTTGGTCGGAAGAGCGCTACAACGAACTTGGATACGCTGACTCAGACGACTTCAACTCAATGCTGCTTGCTCTAAAGGATTACGGCGTATAATATGGAATTCAAGCATATATCCGTTTTATATAACGAGAGCCTTGATGGGCTAAATATCAAAGAAGGCGGCATTTACCTTGACGGAACGCTCGGTGGTGCAGGACACTCAAAGGGAATTCTCGAAAGGGTTGGAAGGTGCGGCAGACTTATTGCCAACGACCTTGACACCAACGCCATTGAAAACGCAAAAGTCGTGCTCGCTGATTATCTTGACAAAGTAACCTTCGTACACGACGATTACAAAAATATACTAACGCACCTTGATGAACTCGAAATTGATGAGCTTGACGGCATACTCCTTGACCTTGGCGTATCGTCACCGCAAATAGACGACCCAAGCAGAGGGTTCAGCTACTCCAAGCCTGCTCCGCTCGATATGAGAATGGATACCGAGCAAGAGCTTGATGCAAGGGGCGTAATCAACGGCTACTCCGAAGAAGAGCTAAGCAAAATCTTCTTTGAGTACGGCGAAGATAAGCTCTCACGCAAGATTGCAAGGGCAATAGTAAGAGAGCGCGAAAAGGAAGAAATCACCACCACTAATAGGCTTGCCGATATCATCGAAAGATGCTATCCCGCAGGATACCGCTTCAAACACGGACACCCTGCAAAGCGAGTTTTCCAAGCGGTTAGGATAGAAGTCAACGGCGAGCTCGAAGGTTTATACGACTTTATATATAACGTAGCTTTGAGGCTCAAAAAGGGCGGAAGAATGGCGGTTATAACCTTCCATTCATTAGAAGATAGGATAGTCAAAAACGCATTCCAAGAGCTCGAAAAGGACTGTATATGCGACAAGAGATTGCCCGTATGCGTATGTAACAAACGACAAGAAGTAAAGATACTCACCAAAAAGCCGATAGTGGCAAGTGAGCAGGAATTAAAGGATAACAAACGGGCAGAAAGTGCCAAGTTAAGGATAGTAGAAAGGGTATAGGAGGCCAAATATGGTAACGCTTAGGAGAGACGTAGCAGCAAGCAATTCTAACAGAATATTTGATAGAATGGATAGAGAAACTCTAACCGATTACGACATCTTTATGCGCGAAAAAAGAATGAGCGAAATGTCTCGTTCTTATGGTGCTGCAACCATTACGAGCAACTCTTTCGATATGGATACTATCAACTACTTTGGTGCGCCCCAAGTAACCGTAGTAGAGCCCAAACAAGAAAATTACGGCTCATACGACGATTATATGAAAGCTCAACTCCACCGCGAAAACGGATGTGAAAAACTTCTTTCAAGCGAGGAGTTTTACGCTCAAAAATACACCGAAAACAATGCTACCAAGTATACTTCCAAAAAGGCTAAAAAGAGCGCAAAGCTCACTAAGGCAGGCAAAATTTTTATCGGTGTTTACGTTCTTATTACCGTAGCAGTTGCATCTACTATATTAGCACTCAATTTGGGTGGCGGCGAATCCGTCAAGACCAAGGCTAACGCAGACAACAACGAAGGCATCACCGCTTTGGCTATGGAGTTCGAAAAGGAAGACGGCAACTGGTTTGACAGTATGTGTGATTCACTCTCCAACAAATAAGGACGGCTTTCGCTCCTAATAGACGATAAGGAGCACTCATCAAAAAAGTAACTAAATTATTACAAAAGAAGAGATTATCAGCGCTTGCTTTGCTGGTAATCTTTTTATTTGTTGCAGTAATTTCAAAGCTTGCGGCGGTTATGGTGGTTAGTGGCGAGTCACTTCAAGTAAGGGCACTCGAGCAATGGTACCGCGACGTACCGCTCAAGGCGGAGCGTGGCGAAATTTTGGATGCAAACGGGGTGTTGCTTGCTTCAAGCCAAACCACCTACGTAATCTACGCCCGACCGATTAGCTGCACCAACAAGGAGCTTACCGCAAGGGTACTTAGCGAAAAGCTAAGTCTAAATTACGAAAAGCTTCTTGCAAAACTCAACTCCAAGACCTCCGAAATCACCGTCAAAAAGGGTGTGGATAAGTCGGTCGTGTTGGATATTTTGTCCTTAGGGGTTACGGGCGTGTTCGTGTCACGTAGTATCGAGCGCGTTTATCCCTACGGCGACTTCCTAACGCAAGTGATGGGCTTTACCAACGTCGACTGCGTGGGGCAAACGGGGCTTGAGAGCTACTATAACTCATATCTCCAAGGTCGCGACGGATACGTATGCGTTGCATCCGATTTGGTAGGGCGCAAGCTTAGTGACGACGCTACCTACTACGTCGAAGGGGTAAAGGGTGCAAGCGTTACGCTCACCATTCAAAAAAATATCCAAGACGCCTTGGAAAACGCCGTAGAGAGTTGCGCTTTGAACACCAAGGCCAAGTCGGTCAGCGCCATAGTTATGGACCCAACCGACGGCTCTATCCTTGCAATGGGGACGACTCCCTCCTTTGACCTAAACGACGTGCCGCGCGACGACGTTGCAACCCTTATGAAGCTATCGCGCGTTAGCTTGGTCAGCGACGTATTCGAGCCGGGCTCCACCTTTAAAATGGTAACTGCGGCGCTTGGGTTGGATTCGGGAAAAATCACTACGGGTTACCGTTCTTACTGTGGCGGAGCTCTCGTAGTGGACGGTCAGCGCATAAAGTGTTGGCGCACCATAGGTCACGGCTCGCAGAGTTTTAGTGAAGGCGTGGCGTCGAGTTGCAACTGTCTTTTTATGAATATTGCGCTAAGCGTGGGCGTAGATTATTTCTATGAAGGTATGGCAAAGTTCGGCGTTACCCAAAAGACGGGCATAGATATAAGCGGCGAAGCAAGTGGGCTTACCATTCCCCAAGAGAGCGTCAAAAACGTAGACCTTGCACGCATTGGCTTTGGTCAAGCGGTTGCTATGACGCCGATAGAGCTCCTTAGAGCTTGCTCGGCGGTTATCAACGGCGGAAACTTGGTTACGCCCCATATATGCTCCCATATTACGGCAAGCGACGGCAGCGTTATCTACCAAGCGGATAGCTCCGTAACGCGTGGGATTATCAAGGAAAGCACGTCTGCCACTATGCGCGAAGTGCTGGAAACGGTAGTGCTAACGGGCTCAGGCAAGGGCGCGCAAGTGGAAGGCGTTAGGATAGGCGGCAAGACGGGTACCGCCCAAAAATATGAAAACGGCGCGATAGCGCGTGGCAAATACGTGTCGACTTTCGTGGGGTTTGCCCCCGTCGAGAGTCCAAAGTATATTGCATTAATCGTAGTAGACGAGCCCGTCGGCGCCTATTACGGTGGGCTGGTAGCAGCTCCTTACGTAGGACAAATATTCAAGAGTATATTTTAATCGCAAGGAGAGATATGTTACTTAAAGAGCTTCTAAAAAACGTCGAAGTGCTTGGAAGTATAAGCGAAGACGTGTTGAATATAGATATTTCAAGCCTAACCCTAAACTCTAACGAGTGCAAGGATGGCAGTTTGTTTTTTGCCATACGCGGCGAAAATAACGACGGCGCAAACTATTTAAGCGATGCCGAAGCAGGTGGCGCAAGGTGCGTTGTAAGCGATAGGGAGTGTAAGTGCTCTATTCCTTGCATAGTTACGACCAACGTGCGTGCAAGTATGGCAAAAATTGCCTCTAATTTCTACTATAACTCCCACGAAGAACTCAAAATCATAGGCGTTACGGGTACCAACGGCAAGACGACCACCGTCAATATGATTTCAAGGGTACTAAAGGCTTACGGCAAGCGCGTTTGTACTATCGGAACGCTTGGAGCCTACGTCCAAGACGTCAAAATAAGCGAAACTCTAACTACTCCCGACCCAATCGAGCTACACCGCCTATTCGAAATAGCAAAGCTCAGCGGTGTGGAGTACGTCGTAATGGAAGTAAGCGCCCACGCGCTCTACTACGACAAGCTTTGCGGCGTCAAGTTCGAAGTGGTAGCGCTAACCAACTTCACCCAAGACCACCTTGACTTTTTTGGCACAATGCAAGCCTACCAAAGCGCGAAAGAAAGGCTTTTTTCGCCTGATTTTAGTCAGTTTCAAGTGCTAAACGCCGATGACGATATGGGTATCAAGCTACTAAACTCTACCGAAGTGCCGTATGCAACCTACGGCATATACAATCCCAGCGACGTGTTTGCAATCGACTACGAAACGCGCTCGGGCATCAAGTGTATCGTCAACTGTTTCGACGACGTTTTTGAGTTATCCACACCTTTTAGCGGAGATTTTAACCTATACAACGTGCTGACTGCCGTAACCGTTTTAAGGTTGCTTTCCGTACCCACCGAGCAGATAATTTCAAGTTTCCTACGTATGGAAGAAGTACCCGGTAGGTTTAATATTTTAGGCAAGCAAAAAAGGGTAATAATAGACTATGCACACACCCCCGACGGTCTAAAAAACCTTCTTGAGAGCGCGCGCAAGCTAACGGATGGGCGTTTAATACTCGTTTTCGGTTGCGGTGGCAACCGAGATAGCAAAAAGCGTAGCATTATGGGTAGGATTGCGGCAAGTCTTGCCGATTTTACCGTAATCACTTCGGATAATCCGCGCTACGAGGAGCCGCTAAACATCATTTCCGAGATAGAGCGCGGACACAAAGAAATAAGTTCAAGCTACATAACCATCATCGAGCGTTCCCACGCCGTAAACTATGCTGTGAGCACCGCCGAAAGTCGCGACCTCGTGGTAATTGCAGGCAAGGGGGCGGAAGAATATCTCGAAATAAAGGGGGAAAGGCGCCCGTACTCCGATAGGACGGAAGTGCTTGAGGTGCTAAAGAGTTTGAACTATGAGTGATTTTGAATGGATAGCGGTGGCGTTTGTTGCCACCTTCCTGCTTGGAATGTTGATAGGCCCTGCGGTAATCAAGGTAGCAACCAAGCTAAAAGCAAAGCAGACCATACTCGGCTACGTCGAGCAGCATAGCCTAAAGACGGGCACACCCACCTTTGGTGGGCTTATCTTTTTGCTACCCTTCGTAGTTGTTTCGGCCGTACTTGGCGGCTTTGAGTATTCGATTACCAGGATGGCAATCGTAGTTACGTTGGCGTATGGGCTAATCGGCTTTCTCGACGACTTTTTGAAGGTGCGCTTCAAGGAAAACAAGGGGCTAAAGGCATACCAAAAGATAATATTCCAAACGGGAGTAGCCGTCTTTATTGCCTACTTTAGCTTCAAAAACCCCTTTATAGGCGGCAGTATTGCGCTAAACTTCGGCTTGGGAGAGCTAAATCTCGGTTATTTTTATATCCCGTTCGCCGTGCTCGTCTATATTGCTATGTCTAACGCCGTCAACCTAACCGACGGCTTGGACGGCTTGGCAGGCACCACCACCGCCGTTTATATCGTAAGCTTTATGGCAATCACGCTCGTTAGCTATCTCGATGCGCTGGAGTACGGCAAAACCCAGTATTCCAAGGAGCTTCTTTCCCTTATGCTCACGAGCGCTTCGCTCGTTGGCGGTGTGGTGGCGTTTTTGTGGTTCAATTCCCACAAGGCCAAGATATTTATGGGGGACACAGGCTCCCTTGCTCTCGGCGCTTACGCAGGGGCGCAAGCTCTCTTTATAAAAAATCCGCTCGTCAGCGTACTCGTAGGCATAATGCCGGTTATCAGTTGCATATCAGTTATAGTGCAGGTGGCGAGCTTCAAACTTAGGGGTAAGCGCGTGCTACTGATGGCGCCACTCCACCATCATCTTGAGCTAAAAGGGCTAAACGAGAGCAAAATCGTCGCTTTTTACGGGATAATCACCCTAATTGCAGGGGTGGTATCTCTACTAATAATCTAAGGAGAGTAATATGAAAACAGCTTTGGTAATGGGTATTCAGTCAAGCGGAATATCGGCAAGTAATCTTCTTGAGCGCTTGGGCTATGAAGTCAGGCTTTACGACGATAGGCTTGAGCTACAAAACAACTATCGCGACAAGGGAGAAGCCATCTACGAAAATCTTGACGTAATCGTGGTATCTCCCTCCATACCGTACGACCATCCCGTCGTTAAGGAAGGGGAGAGCCGTGGTATAAAGGTAATTAGTGAATTGGAGCTCGGTGCCAAGCACCTTGATGCCGTCAAGATAGCCGTCACGGGCACCAACGGCAAGACCACTACGGTGGATATGCTGGAGAAGATGCTAAAAATTATGGGCAAAAGAGTGCGTACTATGGGTAATATCGGCTATCCCGTATCCCAAGTGGTACTTGACGGCGACGAACTCGACTATGCAATCATAGAGTGCTCCAGCTTCCAACTCGAGCGCACCTATACCTTGAAGCCCAAGTACGCCTATATGCTCAACCTATCCCACGACCATATGGACCGTTACCAAACCTACGACGACTACGTAAACGCCAAAAAGCAGATATTTGCACTCCAAAGCGCCACGGATTACGCCTTTTTAAACGGAGATAACCGCATAATAAGGGAAATGGGCAAGCACCTTGCAAGCAGCGTTAGGTATATTTCTTCAAGGGAGCAAAAGGGTGACGTATACGTAAAGGACAACTACTTTTACGTGGGCGGACAGCCCTTGATAAGCGTACGAGAGAGCCGCGCCCGTGGCGAGCACAATCGATTTAATATGATGGCGGTTATGAGCTTGGCGCGTATACTCGGCGCAACCAAGGAGCAACTTATGACTTTCGTAAGGGACTATCGCGTGCTGCCGCATCGTGTGGAATTCGTATGCACCAAAGGTGGCGTAACATTTTATAACGACTCCAAGGGCACAAACGTAGGTGCTTGCCTTGCCGCAATCGAAACGGTGGGCGGCAATATAGGGCTAATTATGGGCGGAAGCGACAAAAAAGAAGACTACTGCGAATTCTTCGACGAAATTTACGACAAAGTACGCTTCACGGCAGTAAGCGGAGCCAACGCCGAAAAGATATATAACTCGGCTATGAAGGTGGGATATACCGATATCAAGATACTGCCGAGCATAGACGACTGCGTAAAGGAGCTATGTGCAATAAGCGGGATAGACACGGTGCTGTTCTCACCCGCGAGCGCGAGCTTTGACAGATTCCACAGCTACCAAGAAAGGGGCGAGTATTTCAAAAACAGGGTATATGCATTTAAGGCGTAACGTAATACTATCCACCTTAGCGCTATCCTTATTCGGCATAGTGATGATATACTCTGCAAGCTCGTATAGCGCCGAGCTACATACGGGAGACGCATTCTTTTACGTCAAAAAGCAAGCGCTTGGGTTTATAGCAGGTTGCGTGACTATGGCGTGTGGATATTTTGTAAAGGAAGAGTGGCTTGCTAAGTTCAAATGGGCAATATACGGAGTATCTATGGTACTTTTGCTCGTATTATTTATACCCGGCGTAGGACAATCGAGCTACGGCGCAACGCGGTGGATAGATCTTGGCTTCATAACGCTACAAAGCTCCGAGATAGCAAAGTTTGGTTTAGTTATATTCCTTGCTTGCTATCTATACGAGCATCCGCCAACGAGCCTAAAGGCTTTGATAGTACCGCTCGTTACGGGATTATCTACTTGCATAGCCGTTATGTTAGAGCCCAATATGAGCATTACTCTCGTAATAGGCGCATCCCTAATGGTTATGCTGTTTATAGGGGGAATGAAAAGCAAGCACATTACGGCGGCGGTAATTGCGGTATGTATTGCCATACCACTTCTAATAATACTCGAGCCGTATAGAGTGAAAAGGTTGGTCGCATTCGTCGACCCGTGGGCAAACCCTAAAGGGGAAGGCTATCAGCTCATACAATCATATTACGCATTGGGGTCGGGCGGACTGTTCGGCGTAGGACTATTCAATAGTAGGCAAAAGTATCTATACCTACCCTTTGCCGAGAGCGACTTTATATTTTCGGTAATAGGCGAAGAACTCGGTATAATAGGTTGCTTAGTAGTGATTGCGGTATATCTCGTGCTTATATGGAGCGGTATTAAGATAGCTCTCAAGGCCGAAAGCAACAGGACGCGTATGTTGGCGGCGGGTATAACTGCGATAATAGCAATACAAACGCTTCTAAATATTGCCGTAGTCAGCGGAGCCGTACCGCCAACGGGAGTACCGCTACCCTATATATCGTCGGGCGGAAGTTCTCTTATGGTGTTTATGTTTGCATCGGGCTTGCTTGCTCGTCTTTCGGGCGAAAAGAGTGGCGTAAAAATACCGTTCAAAAGGGAGTTTAAGCTAAAAGCGCAAAAGATTTAACTAACCGAAAGCAAAATTCATACATTAAGATAGGGGTGCTATGGCAAAATATCTTATTAGCGGTGGAAACTCACTTTGCGGTGAAATCGACGTTCAAGGGGCAAAAAACTCCGTACTTCCGTTGCTATCGGCTGCGATACTTACTGCGGACGACGTTATAATCCAAAACGCACCGAAGCTAACCGACGTAACCAATATGATGCGTATATTGCGTGCTCTCGGAGCAGTTGCCGAGCGCGAAGGCAGCCTGGTTAGGGTGAGCGCAAAGGATATAAGCTCTCACGAAATACCCGTTAGTCTTGCAAAGGAGCTTAGGAGCTCGATATTTTTGTTGGGCTCGGTGCTTGCAAGAGTAAAAAAGGCAAAGGTTGCCTACCCCGGTGGGTGTGATATCGGTCTTAGACCCATAGACCTTCACCTAAAGGCGCTACGCGAAATGGGTGTGGAGATAAGGGAAGAAGGTGGCTACGTCTACTGCGACGCAAGCGGAGCGGAGCCGAGCTACGTTACCCTTGATTATCCCAGCGTTGGTGCTACCGAAAACGCGATGTTGCTTGCAACTTCAATCGATGGCGTAACGAGTATTGCTAACTGCGCCGAAGAACCCGAGATAGAAGACCTGCAAAACTTCATCAACGCGATGGGCGGATGCGTAAGCGGAGCAGGGACGCCTTTTATTAAAATAAAAGGTGGTTTGCCGCTAAAAGGCACGGTTTTTAGCACTATGCCCGATAGAATAGAAGCAGGTACCTATTTACTCGGCACGCTTGCTTGCGGTGGCGACGTAACGTTAAAAGGGGCAAAAGCCGAACATTTATCGGCAGTAATTTCTAAATTTTCAAAATGGGATTGCAAAATTAATGCAAATAGTGATAGAATACATATAAGCTCAAATGGTAATATGGGTGAGCTTGGAGTTATCGAAACCAAGCCTTACCCTGGTTTTCCTACCGATTTGCAAGCCGAGATATGCACGCTTGCGAGCATTTCAAAGGGTTCTACTATAATAGTAGAAAACCTATTTGAAACTCGATTCAAGCACGTCCCCGAGCTCATCAAGATGGGCGCTAACGTAAAAGTTAGGGATAGGGTGGCTGTGTTTAACGGTGTGGATAGGCTTAGCGGCGCCAAGGTATACGCCAAAGATTTGCGTGGCGGAGCGGCGCTTATACTTGCAGGACTGTGCGCCAAAGGAGATACGGAAGTAAACGACGTACACTTCGTGGAGCGCGGATACGAAGATATCGTAGCAAAGCTAACCCGTTTGGGAGCAAATATAAAAAAGGCTTAAAGGAGCGTTTTCAAAGGATGAAGAGAAGGTATATCTCCGTCGCGATAGGGCTGGTCGTCGTTATTTTAATAACGATTTTCGGCAACCTATTGAAGATTAGCAAGGTGGAAGTGGAGTTTAGTGATGCTCCCGTTTCCGTCGATGCCGTCGAGATATACGATTTTTCGACCATAAAGCTGGGCGACTCCATTTTGAGCCTAAACGAAAACGTAGTCAAAAAGAGAATTATGGACTCTTATTCCGATAACGCAATCGCCGTTACCGACATAGTCAGAGTTTTCCCAAACAAAGTTATCATTTATTGCCAAGAGCACGTGCCTATGTGTGCTATTGCTAAAAAGGGTAATCCCGACGTTTACGCCATTGCAGATGGCGATTTCCAACTCAACAAGGTGGTTGCTAAAGCCGATGCCGATTTGGACGCGCTCATTTTAATCGAAGGGTTGGAAGTAGGGGACACTTATAACACCGCAACGTTTAAAATGCTCAACAAGCTTTTCATCGCGCTTGAAGACGAGGGCTTGGACTACGCCGAGCAAGCAAGATTTATCAAGAGTATTAAGTACAACGTAAGCAATCTTACGATAGTAACTCGCAGCGGATATACCGATACTTTTAGCTATACGCCCGAGACTATCGACGAAGCTATACGTGGTTTCTATCAAAAATATTTGACGACGCCATAATTTTTTCAAAAAATTTCAAAAACCTTATTGACACGCGCGCACGCATAATATATAATAAAAATATATAAGTGCGTAATTTCGCTTGGGAGTTAGGTAATGAAGATTAAAAAAGTTGCCGTTTTGGATATTGCTTCGGATGCTATCACTTTGGTTATGCAAGACAAATACACCGATAGCTATACTTTCCGCGCCGTGCAAGAGTACGACGGCTTTTATAACGGCGAGTTTTTTGAGCCGCAAGAGCTTTTTAGAGTAATCGATAGCCTTATTGCCGAATGCGAAAAATCCACGTTTACCAAAATCAACAAAATCTTAGTAGGCGTACCCGGCGAGTTTAGTGCCGTAATCACTTCTAAGGTCGAAAGTGACTTTGGCGTTTCACGCAAAGTGTTGGAAATGGACGTCGACGCATTGTACGACAAGGGCAAGCCTATGAGCGACGGTCACGTTTGCATCAGCGCAAGCCCCATATACTTTGAGCTTGACGACGGCACTTGTACCATAACCCCCGTAGGGGCAACCACCAAAAAGCTCCGTTGCCTTATGAGCTATATGGTTGCGGAAAGTTCGTTTACTTCCTTGTTTGACAAGATAGCCGAAGAACTCGGCGTAGAGTTTACCTATGCATCCAGCGTTCAAGCCGAAGTAATGTTCGTAGTACCAGAGCATCTACGTGATGAAGGCGTCATCCTTGCCGACGTAGGTTACACCACCACTTCGGTGGCTTATGCAATAGGGGACGGCATTGCTCACTCGCTGTCATTCAGTTTAGGCGCAGGGCATATTGCCGCAGATATCAGCGAAGTCAAGGAAATCCCTTACGACCACGCCTTGGCACTCGTTGATAGGCTCAACCTTAATATCGCCGCTTCGGCAAACGACGAATATTGCGTTTCCGTCGGTCAAGAGATTGCCTACTACAAGGTAAGCGAAATCAACGAAATCGCATCCGCTCGTATTGAGAACATTGCCGAGATGATAGGCAAAGCAATCAGAAGCTCCTATTACGACATAAATCTCAACACTAAAGTGTTGCTAACAGGTTCGGGCATATCCCATATCCCCGGCGCAAAAGAAATCGTAGCTCGACTAACTTCAAGGCAAGTGGAAATTCTCGCCCCGGATATAATGCAATTCGACAAACCCAAATATGCACAAGCTGCAGGGCTTTTGATGGTACAACAAAGACAACTCACCCAAAAGCGTGCTAACAATTTTATAAATCGATTAAAGGAAATTATAAGCAGGAGGAAATAACTGATGGCTAATTCTTACGGCGTAGCAAATATCAAAGTAATAGGCGTAGGTGGAGGCGGTGGCAACGCAGTCAACCGTATGATACTTGCAGGCATTACTTCTTGTACTTTTATTGCTGCAAACACCGATATGCAAGCTCTTAATATGAGCAAAGCTCCTATTAAAATTCAACTTGGCGCAAATCTAACCAAAGGTTTGGGCGCAGGTGCCGACCCCGAAATGGGCGCAAGAGCTGCAGAAGAAAGCAAGGAAGAAATCCGTGCTCATCTCGAAGATACCGACCTTTTGTTCATCACCGCAGGTATGGGCGGTGGCACCGGCACGGGTGCTGCACCCGTAATTGCACAAATGGCAAAGGAAATGAACATACTTACCATTGCAGTAGTTACCAAACCCTTTGAAACTTTTGAAGGTAAGCGCAGAATGGATAACGCTCAAAAGGGTATCGACGCTCTACGCAAAGTAGTTGACACTTTGCTCGTTATTCCCAACGAAAAAATTCAAATGTTCGTACCAAAGGGCACCACGCTCGTACAAGCATTCAAGGTTGCAGACGACGTTTTGAGACAAGGTATCCAAGGCATTACCGAAATCATCACTACTCCTTCGTTAATCAACCTTGACTTTGCCGACATCAAGACCATTATGAAGAACAAGGGCAACGCTCATATCGGTATCGGTAAGGGTAAGGGCGAAAACCGCACCTTCGAAGCGGTACGCCAAGCTGTACAAAGCCCACTTCTTGAAACCAATATCCAAGGCGCAACCGACATTATCGTTTACGTAACCGGCAACGAAGGCCTTACTATGGACGAAGTTAATAACTCCGTAAGCTTGATTAAGGACGTAGCAGACCCAAGTGCTAATATCATCGTAGGTATGGGCGTTGACAGCAATCTTGACGATAGTTGCATCATCACGGTTATTGCAACCGGTTTTGAAACCCGTCCCGACGGCAGGTCCAAGTACACCCAAATCAGCCGTCCTATGTTCAACAACGACTCCGAGCGCAACGCTAAAATGGATAGAATGTACGGCTACGCTCAAGAAGAAGTTGCAGCAGCCCAGGTTCCCCAAAGACAGGAAAATCCCGTACCCCAATACGCTCCACAACCCCAACAATACAACCCCGCACCAATGGGCAGAATGGACGTGAGTGACTCCAAAATCCCACCCTTCCTTCAAAGAATTAAGGATAAAAACAGATAATAAAGGTTAAAAACCTATCTTAAATTCGCATATTACCAAAGAGAAAACGGAACGAAATCCGTTTTCTTTTTTTGCATAAAAATGATTGAGTTAGTGAGTGAAATCGACATTTTAGAGTTATTAAGCATACTTACCAAAAGTTACCTTAGCTTTTACTTCGTGCTAAGCGTGTACAAGTATGAAGTATCAGCTTTTAGGCTATTGATATCGAGTTTTATAATTGCGGCGTTTATGCAGTTAAGGGCAAAGCTAAATAGTCCAACGCTACTTTTGGATGGGATAGTTATAACGGTAGCCATACTTTTGGTTAAGCGAGAATTTAGCTTTAAGGAGTTTGTCAAAATTTCGGCATTATACGGTCTTATAACGCTACTTGCAAAAAGCTTTGAGAGTTTGCTAATCGACTTTATCGAGCCTAACGAGAATTTGCTTTCTATGATAGTATGTACGTCGATACTCCTTAGTGTTTTCGTGCTAAAAGTCGTGCTAAAACTTGTTGCAAACGCCAAACCGCATAGGCTTGTATATTCGGTTGAGTTAATTAGCGGTTCCGCCACTTTAAAAACCAAAGCTTTTTGGGATAGCGGAAACCAATTATACTTCAAAGGGCAACCCGTTATAATGGTTTCGGCAGAAGTTGCCAATAAATTAAAGCTCAAAAACACTCTAAAAATCCCCGTTTCTACGGTGGGCGGAAGGTCGATACTCGATGGTGGAGAGCTTTGCATTAAGATATTTTCAGACAAAAAATCTCATAAGTTATTGGAAGTGCGCTATTGCATTTCGGATACAATAGTTTCAAGGGGCTACGACGTCCTTTTACACAAGGAGATGGAAGGTGTATGATTAACGTATTAACCAAATTTTTGGCACTCATAAAAAGAATGTTTTCGCTTACCGATACCGTGGATTATATGGTGTCTTTGCCAAGTCCGCTCGAAGGGGAAGAAGAACTAAAGTGCATCAAGCTTGCCGAAAGCGGTGACGTCGATGCTCGCAATACCTTGATTGAACGCAATCTTAGGCTTGTAGTCTATATTGCCAAGCGCTTTGACAATACGGGTATGGATATGGAAGAACTCATCAGCGTGGGAACCATTGGGTTAATCAAGGCGGTAAAGAGTTATAATTCCGAAAAGAAGATTAAGCTTGCAACCTACGCTTCAAGGTGTATTGAAAACGAAATACTGATGTATCTTCGCAAAATGGTCAAAACCAAAAGCGAAGTCAGCCTTGACGAGCCTTTGAACGTCGATTACGAGGGTAACAAGCTGCTGCTTAGCGACGTGCTTGGCACCGATGGAGGCGAGATATATCGCGAAGTGGAAAACGAAGTTGAAAAGGGGATACTGCGCGAGCTGTTTATGAAGTTATCCGAGCGCGACCGCTCTATAATATGTATGCGTTACGGGTTGTACGGCGTTGAGGAAAAAACTCAAAAGGAAATTGCCGATATGATGGGTATATCACAGTCCTACATAAGCCGCCTTGAAAAGCGTATACTCGAAAAACTCAAGTCTGAATTTATGAAACTCGAATAAATTCTTAAATTTTATTGAATTACTTTATCTTTTTTGTGCATACTCCTTGCAAGGAGACGTTCAGAATGGCAAAAAAGGTAATGGGGATTAACGTAAGCGAACTACCAACTCTCAGCGCTCAGGAATTAGACGGTATGATAAAGGATATTAAGAATGGAAAGAGCGAGCTAAGAGAGATATTTTTACTTGCAAACGTAAGACTCGTATTACTTTCAATCAACAAATTCCGCTCGACCAAAGAAAGTCCCGACGATTTATTCCAAGTGGGAATGCTTGGACTTATGAAAGCAACGGACAATTTTGACGTTAGTTTGGGACTAAAATTTTCCACCTATGCAATCCCTATGATTCTTGGAGAGATTAGGAGATTTTGTCGTGAAGGAACGGCGTTCAAGGTAGGTAGACAGGTACGTGACGTTGCTTATAAAGCGGTAAAGGCACGCGAAAAATTGGAGCTACTTGGCAAGGAAGCGACTTTAACTGAGATAGCCGATGAGCTTGAATTACCATATTACGAAGTAATAAGTGCACTTGACGCAATAGCAGAGCCACAGTCGATGTATCAGGAAATCTATGGTGACGACGGAGACGGAGTTGAAATAATCGACCTTGTAAAAGACCCCGCGAGCGACTATGATTATGCAGAAAGAATTACGCTTTTGGAAGGAGTAAAAAATTTGCCCCCAAAGGAAAGGGCAGTAATCGAAATGCGCTACTATCAAGGCTCTACGCAAACCGAAATTGCAAAAGTTTTGGACGTTTCCCAAGCGCAGGTATCAAGGCTCGAAAAGGGTGCTATCGAAAAGCTACGCACTACCTTTCAAGTTTGATATAAAGCACCTCCAAGGTGCTTTTTTCATATATCGCGACCGAGTTGCATAGAATCTAAAGGAGAACGTAATGCAGGGCATAGATTATACCTTTTGTGAGCTAAGAGAAAAGGTCGTCGTAAATTGTATGGACGGCAAGCAACTCGGTAGGGTTGTTGATATTGCGCTACATTGTAGCGGCAGAGTGGTTGGGCTTATTGCATCGGGGGATAAAAAGATGTTCAAAGGCTTTTCGGGTAATGAAAATATCTTTATTCCGTGGGCAAAGGTCAACAAAATAGGCGACGACGTAATTTTAGTGGAACTCGGTGGCGTTAATTCTACCGAAATTAGTAAATAATCTTTACAATTTCAACTATATATTGTATAATTAAGGCATAAAAATTGGGAGATATACTATATGAAGTGTCCTTTTTGCAATTGTCTTGATTCAAAAGTAGTTGATTCACGTCTAAACGACGACGGAACTTCCATCAGAAGACGTCGCGAGTGCACCGGTTGCGCCAAGCGTTATACCACGTACGAAAAGATAGAGTCGACTCCCGTTCTCGTCATCAAAAACAACGGCAACAGACAAATTTTCGACTCTGCAAAAATCAAAAACGGCATCATCAAGGCTTGTGAAAAACGTCCCGTTTCTATGGCTAAAATCGATAAGCTCGTAAACGATATCGAAAAGCAAGTTAATAACACTTTAGCACAAGAGATTTCTTCCAAAAAAGTGGGCGATATGGTTATGAACGGGCTCAAGACTCTTGACGACGTTGCATACGTTAGATACGCATCAGTTCACAGACAATTCAAGGATATCAACACGCTTTTAGAAGAAATCGAAAAGCTTGTTGCAGACAAAACCGACGAGGAAAAGTAGTTTGAGAGTTTATAAATTTGATAGAAAACCGCTAAGACTTTCCAAGTATTTGAGCGAAGTCTTCCCAGAGCTAAGGTACGGATATTTCCGTACTCTTTTGAAGTTAAGAGAGATAAAAATCAACGGCAAAAAGATTTCCGCCGACGTCATTTTGCAAAAGGGCGACGTAGTGGAAGTATATTGTGACGAAGATAAGCTTTTGAAGTTCAATTTCGATTGGGTATTCCAAGACGAAAATATCCTTATTGCCGTCAAACCAAGGGGAGTATCGAGCGAAGAATTTTGCTCACGCATATCCACTACAATCAACAAGCCAACCGAGCTTGCTCATAGGCTTGATACTAATACTAAGGGACTTCTCATTATGAGCCACAACGAAGTTGCGGCTGCTACTCTTAGAGAAGGTTTCCGCAAGGGCTTCATTGAAAAGAAGTACCACGCTCTCGTGGGTGGCACGCTCAAAGAGCACCTTGACCTTAGGGCGTATCTGCTAAAAGACGCCGAAAAGGGTGTCGTAACCGTCACCGATATCAAGGTAAACGGAGCCGTACCCATTCGTACCGAAGTGGAGCCCGTAGAAGGCACGGAAGACTCTACTATAGTAGAGGTTACTCTCCACAGCGGCAAAACTCACCAAATCAGAGCCCACCTTGCTTATGCAGGCTATCCCATCGTCGGCGACACCAAGTACGGCGACTTCGAACTCAATAGGCTAATGCGCGCAAAGCGCCAATATCTAACCGCAACCTACCTTGCCTTCCGTTTCCCCAAGGGCAACAAGCTAAGTTATCTAAACGACAAGTTTTTTGAAATTAAAAGAGATTTTTAGCATAGCTAAAAACTTAACCTAAAATTCCAAATTTTCATCTTTTATGGCCGTGCGAAGTTTTTGTAGCACGGCTTTTTCAAGGCGCGAAACGTAACTACGAGATATGCCGAGCGCGTTTGCGGTAATTTGTTGCGACTTAGGTTCGTCACCGCTAAGACCGTATCGCATATCTATTAGTATTTTTTCCCTTTCGGTTAGGTGTCTGTCAAGCAGTTTCTTTATTCCTTGTCGCGTTACGGCATCTTCCGTCTTTTTATAGACCGTGTCTTCGTCAACGGAAAGCATATCTATAATTTGGAGCTGATTGCCGTCCTTGTCCGTGCCTATTTCGTCATATAGAGATAGGTCGTTTTGGCGCTTTTTGTAGGAGCGCATAGCCATTAGGATTTCGTTTTCGATGCACCTTGAAGCGTAAGTTGCAAGGGTCGTGCTTTTATCCCCTTTGTAGGTGTTTATCGCCTTGATTAAACCAATGGTCCCAACCGAAATTAGCTCGTCTTTGTCGGGATAATTGGTATATTTTTTGGCTATGTATACTATTAGCCTAAGGTTATGCCTTACGAGGGTATCCCTTGCAGATAGGTCGCCCGCGTGAAATTTGTCCAAATACTCCTTTTCCTTTTCGGGGGATAGGGGATGTGGAAAAGAGTTATTACTTTCAATGCCCGAAGTTAGGAGCAGTACGCCCGAAATTACTGCAAAAAAGCCTTCTAATAAAATAATTCCCTCACTTGCTTAAATAGTATATGAGACAATTCGACAAAAAGTGCTATAAAAACAAAAAATCCACCATAAGGTGGACTTTGAGTTAGTCTATAAGCCGAGTTCTGTATTTGACGACCATCTGTCTTGCCCCATAGTCACCTATGGGATCTAGCGATTGAGGGGACGGACGGGCAGCCCATAGTCCCTTTTCTCTTGCATCGAGTGGGGTTTACACAGCCAATTTCGTCGCCGAACTGCTGGTGAGCTCTTACCTCACCTTTTCACCCTTGCGATAAATCGCGGTATTTTTCTGTTGCACTTTCCCTAAAGTTGCCTCCGGCAGGATTTCTCTGCCACTCTGCCCTGTGATGCTCGGACTTTCCTCACACTTGGTGCAGCCGTCTGACTAACTACGTTTAGTTTAGCACATAGTGTAAAAATAAGTCAACTCATTAAGTTTATCAAATTATACTCATTGACTTTTATTAACGCGCGTGATAATATTAAAGCGTATGGATTTATTTGAAGCAACAAGAAAATCAATGGCTCCCTTAAGCGAGCGTATGAGATGCAATCGACTCAAGGATTTTATAGGTCAAAAGCACCTAATCTCAAAAGGGTCGTTGCTTTCGCGTGCAATCGAAGCGGATAGGTTGGGTAGCTGTATATTCTACGGCCCACCCGGAACGGGCAAGACAACCCTTGCTAATATTATTGCCGAAAGCACGGGCGCAGCTTACGCATATCTTAACGCCGTTTCAAGTGGCGTCAGCGATGCAAAAAAGGTAATCGACGACGCAAAATCTCGTTTGTCACTATACGGCAAACGCACCTATCTACTCCTTGACGAATGTCACCGTTGGTCAAAAGCACAAAGTGACTGCGTGCTGAGCGCAATAGAAAAGGGTGAGATAATCTTCATCGGCTCGACTACCGAAAATCCTTACGTTACTATGACAAAGGCTATCGTCAGCCGTTGCCGTATATTTGAGTTCAAGCCCCTTACCCAAGACGATATTAAGGAAGGTCTTCTCAGAGCACTTGCCGACGACGTCAAAGGCCTTGGCCAATATAGGGCGGAAGTTAAGGAAGAAGCTCTCAACCACATTGCGTGGATGTCAAACGGCGACCTACGTAGCGCGCTAAACGCGTTGGAGCTTGCCGTAATCACTACCGCTCCAAACGATAAGGGCGTAATCGAAATTACCTTGCCTATTGCCGAAGAAGTTGCTCAGCGCAGGGCACTTTCGGTTGACGAGAGCTTGTATTACGATATAATTTCGGCGTTTTGCAAGAGTTTGCGCGGTTCCGACCCCGATGCGGCAGTGTATTATGCGATGAGGCTACTCAACGCAGGATGCGACCCAATGTTAATATGTCGTAGGTTGGTCGTTCACAGTGCCGAAGACGTCGGTATGGCAGACCCTTATGCTTTGAATATCGCAATGAACGCACTCCAGGCTATGGAAAAACTCGGTCTTCCCGAAGGCAGAATTCCACTTACCGAAGCTATCATCTACGTTTGTCTTGCGCCAAAGTCCAATTCGGTAGTCAACGCTTTGTATAGCGCCGACGACGCAAGCAAAAGGGCGGAAGACCAATCTATCCCATACTACCTAAGAGACGCTAATTACAAGGTAGAAAAGGTAACGGGATACAAATATCCACACGCGTACGGTGGCTGGGTAGAGCAAAGATATCTCCCCGAAAGCCTTGGCGACGAAAGATTCTACGTTCCTTCCAACAATGGTAAGGAAAAGGATATAATCATACCAAAAGACAAAAAAATCAATCCAAAAGGAGTATAATTATGGCAGAACTAAAAGGCAGTAAGACAGAAAAAAATCTATGGTACGCATTTGCAGGCGAATCACAAGCACGCAACAAGTACGATTACTTTGCATCAAAGGCTAAGAAGGAAGGCTACGAGCAAATAGCAGCTATCTTCCAAGAAACCGCTCTTAACGAAAAAGAGCACGCAAAACTATGGTTTAAAGAACTTGGCGGCATCGGTTCTACCCTTGAAAATCTTCTTGCTGCAGCAGCAGGTGAAAACGAAGAATGGACCGAAATGTATCGTCAATTTGCTGAAGAAGCAGAAGCTGAAGGTTTCACTACCCTTGCAGCAAAGTTCCGTGGCGTAGCAGCTATCGAAAAGACTCACGAAGAACGTTATCGCGCACTTGCAGCTAACGTTGAAAACGGCGCAGTATTCGCTAAGACCGAAGCTAACGAATGGCGTTGCCGCAACTGCGGACACATTCACTTTGGCGAAAAGGCTCCAGAGCTTTGCCCCGTATGTGCACATCCAAAGGCATACTTTGAAATAGAAAAGAAAAACTATTAATATCCAATGATTGAGATAAAAAATCTTTCCAAAACCTATCGCTCAAGCGGTAAGAGGGCTGTCGACGACCTAACTCTTACCGTAGACAAGGGCGAGATTTTTGGCTTTTTAGGTCCAAACGGCGCGGGTAAATCTACCACGATTAAGTGTATTACCGGCATACTTGACTATGAAGAAGGTAGCATCGCCATTGACGGAATTGACCTTAAAGCAAAACCCGAAGAAGCCAAAAAGAAGATTGGCTACGTTGCTGACGAGCATTTTTTGTACGAAGGCTTGACGGGCAGGCAATACATCAATTTTATCCTTGATATATTTGGCGTAACCCAAGAGGTTAGGGAAGAAAAAATCAATCGTTATGCCGAGATATTCGAGCTAAGCGACAAGCTTGACAATCGCATTAGCTCGTATTCTCACGGCATGAAGCAAAAGGTTAATCTAATTGCGGCGCTTTCGCACGACCCCGAAGTGTTTATTTTAGACGAACCTATGACGGGCTTGGACCCACAAGCAACTTTTAAGCTTAAGCAACTTATGCAAACTATTGCGAAAGAAGGCAAGGTAGTATTCTTTTCGTCCCACGTTTTGGAAGTGGTTGAAAAGCTATGCACCAAGGTCGCTATCATTGACGACGGCAAACTCGTAAAAGTTTGCGATATGCAAGAGCTAAAAGATAGCCGTGACAGCCTTGAAGACCTGTTTTTAAAACTTACTTCGGAGACTAAATAATGCTTGGTGGCGCGTTTTTGCAATATAAATCGCTGCTCAAGGTGTTTTTGTCAAACCTAATTGCACTTCCAAGCAAAAAACAGGTTACCGAGAAGACCACGGGTGCAAAAAAATTGGGCAAAATAGGGGTGCTTGCTTTGGCAGCCTTCGGTTTTGTCAGTATTTTTGCCTACCTCATACTCGTTGCTTACGAGTTGACGGTCGCTTCCATAAATTCGGGTAGGGTAGTCGAGCTTCAATACGCCTTTATGGCTATGGCACAAATTACCGTGTTGCTGTTTGGGCTTGCCTCCCTTCTTAATAATTTGTATTTTGCAAAGGATAACGCGTTGCTCTGCTCGCTTCCTTTCAAAAAGGGCGTGGTTTTCTTATCAAAGTTCACTATGACCTATTTGGGAGAACTTTTGTTTGCGGCACTCGTATATCTACCGCTGACGATTACTTCACTCGTAACGCTAATGCAGTACGATTATCCCGGTGTAAACGGACTTTCGTTCGTCGTCGTAGTGATAAACCTACTGTTTATCCCGGCTTTGCCGCTACTTGCCGCAACCCTTATATCCCAACCGCTTATGCGATTGGTGTCGCTACTAAAAAAGCGAACGCTTGGCAATTCGCTCGTAATGGCGCTTTGCTACGTGGCGTTTTTCGCTTTGTATTTCCCACTCGTGATAGGCGTATCAACGGTGGGTGAAACGGGCGTGCTCGGTGGAGATATGATAGGGGCGTTCGTAGCTCTCAAGAATTACACGATATTCAACTATCCGCTCGTAAACGCAACGCTAAATAATAACGTTTTACTAAATCTCGTTATTTATTTTGCAGGCGTGTTGGTGGTAGGAGTAATATCCGTTCTACTATCCTTCGTGTTCTACAAGAAGTCCCTTATGAAACTAAGCGAAGGGGACGGAATTGTCGCAAAAAAGGTTAAAAACGCCAAAAATACGGCTAATTCCACTATAAAAAGTTTCTTGATTAAGGACTTCAAGACGCTACTGCATACGCCGCAACTGCTTATAAATTGCATTATGGTTATAGTGCTTCCAAGCATAATAATAGCATTTATGAGCGGTGAGTTTGGACAATCGATGCTTGAGGAAGAATTTGCTTCCAACATTAACACCAACGTATTCGTATTGTCGCTTGCAACCTATCTCGTAGCGCTGTTATCTTGTGCAGGCAATCCCTTTGGCTATATTGGATTTTCCATCGAAGGCAAAAACCTTTATATGCTAAAATCCTTGCCAATAAGCCACAAGGACGTAATCAAGTCAAAGTTTATCTTTTCGGTTTTGATTACCGCAGTATCGTCACTCGTACTGCTAATAGTATTCCCGTTTGCAAGCGGTATCAAAAACGCCGTTGCAATAGTGGGATTACCGCTGCAGTCCTTTGCAACCGGCATATCCTTTAGCGCGATAGGATTGTATTCCGACCTAAAAAATCCCAATCTAAATTGGGTAAATATAAACGAAATCACGCGTAATAACCTAAAAACCATCAAACCGATGATGCTATATCTTGCATTATCCTTTGTTTATTTGATAGTCGGCATAGTTCTTGCGGTGCTTATGCAAGCGATTACGCTAAACGAGTATTTGGTAGTAACCGTTTACTACGTAATATGCTTGACGGCGCCTGTGGTGATATTCGTATTATATTTCAAAAAACTACTAAACGCCGAAGATTTGATGAGTAAAATAGGAGGCTAAATGAGAAAACTTGCTTTGGACGTCGGTGACGTAAGAATTGGCTTTGCCACAAGTGATATTATGGGAATAATTGCATCGGGATATGAAACTTATACCCGCAAAGGCGCCCCCAAGGACTACGAGTATATTGCCGAGTTTTGCAAAAACAACCAAGTAGATACCATAGTTATCGGTCTTCCTGTAAATATGGATGGCACCGAGGGTGATAGGGTAATTATCACTCGTGAGTTTGCCGAAGAACTAAAGGAATACGTAGGGGAGCGCAAAATCGTATTTCAAGACGAGCGTTTAACTACCGTACAAGCCGAAAGAATGTTAATTCAAGGCGGAGTAAGGCGCGAAAAGCGTAAAAAAGTAATCGACAAAGTGGCTGCTACTATTATTTTGCAGTCCTATCTTGATAAAATAAACTACTAAAAGGAGCAAAAAGCAATGGAAAACGAAAAAATCAACAATAATATTGACGAAATAGAAGAGGAAGAAGTTATCGTTCTTTTGGACGAAAGCACCGGCAAAGAAGTGGAGTTTTCGCTACTTGCAATGCTTGAAGTTGACGGCAAAACCTACGCATATCTCGAGCCACTCGAAGAAGTTGAAGGCTTTGAGGAGGGCGATTTGCTAATCAACCGCGTTGAGTTTGACGAAAACGGCGAAGAACTATATTATCCTATCGACGACGATCAAGAAATTGACAAGGCATTCGAAGCATTTGACGAAATGTATGCCAAAGAGTTTGGTATGCACTGCGACGGCACTCCCGTAGTAGAATAATGAACAAAATTAAAAGGATATTGTCCGTTATCCTTATACTTATAATAGGTATAAGCGCGAGCGCGTGCCTAATAGGTTGTAAGGAAGACGGCGAAGGAGAAAA
Organism: Clostridia bacterium; assembly: GCA_017461065.1. GTDB lineage: Bacteria > Bacillota > Clostridia > Christensenellales > DTU072 > Stercoripulliclostridium_A. Next base: position 36,186 of record JAFTZC010000014.1, read on the forward strand.
TATGCAATATATCGCAACTTTCGTAATTACAGACCAAGACGGAACCGACCGTATCGTTAAGATACAACTACACCCCGATAAAGCTCCAAAGAGTGTCGAAAACTTTGTAAAACTTGCAAATAGCGGCTATTATAACGGACTTTGCTTCCACCGTATCGTACCGGGCGGATGTTTGCAAGGCGGTGGATATAAGGTAGAAAACAACACTATCGAAGAAGCTCCCGACACCAATAGCATTTACGGCGAATTTGCTTCCAACGGTTGGGCACAAAACGACCTCAAGCACGTGTTCGGCACCATTTCTATGGCAAGGACGAGCGTCAAGGACTCGGCTACAAGCCAATTTTTCCTTTGCATAGGTTCATATCCGAGCTGGGACGGCGAATACGCAGCTTTTGGCACTATCGTTGACGAAGTTGAAAGCAAAACCAATCTTACCATTCTCGGCGAGTCAAGTTATGGCAATATCGGATACGGCTTTACCACCTTCCCTTACCCACTTTTGGTTATAAAAAGCGTAAGTGTAGCTTAAAAATAGTCAAAACCCCCTTGAAAAACCATTGATACTGTGGTATTCTATTGTATATGAGCATAGTAAATAACAAGGCAAAAATTTCATTATTGGTTATGGCGGTAGTAGTTGCTATCGCACTTTGTGCTATCAGCCTATCTTTTGCAAGCGGCGAAGTTACCGCCTACGCTCAAGAAGAAAACAACTATGCTTTTAGCCTAACTACTCGTAGTTTCGTTTATAACGCAAACGCAGTAGATTTACCCCTAAAAGTAACCTATAATGGCACCGAAATCGATAATTATAGCATAAGCTATATTTATAACGGTACCGAAGTAGTGGATTCCCCGATAAACGCAGGTAGTTACGTCGCAACCATTACCATAGACGGCACCGACCCCGTGGTCAGCTCAACCGTGGATTTTGAAATCACGCCAAAACCCCTAAATTTGGTCGTAGGTGGCTCAACCACCTTCCAATATACCGGTATGGGATATAGCCGTAACGTTTCTCCGCTTGGCATTTGCGCAGGGGATGCTTGCGAAATTATCACGAGCTACGTTGGCACGCACCACGCACTTGAAGCAGGGGTACTACCTTCGCACGCCGATAGCTATGATATGGTTTTTGCAACGTCCAACCCCAATTATAAAGTGGGTGAAGTTGACGGCGAAACCACACTCGTAATTCAAAAACGTACTTTGTACGTTAAGGTTAACAACACGTCGGTCACCTTTGGCGAAACTCCCGAGTTTACGATATCAATTATCGGTTTCGTTGGTGATGACGACGAATCCGTAATCGAACAAATGCCTGCCGTCTACTCTAACGCAACGGCAGTAGGCGTACACCAAATCCACGCAACGGGCGGTAGTGCCGAAAACTATAACTTCGAGTATACTTCGGGTTATCTCACAATCAACGGACTCAGCGCAATCGGCTCCATTGAAGAAACTTCGATTGAGTTCGACGTTGACGGCGTTTTTGCTCCGTCCACCGTTTACAACGGCACGGTAATCGACCCCAAGAGTGCCGAAGGTAAAGATTACGTCAAGACGGCAAGACAATTCCGTATGTTGAACTTCACTTCCAAGGCTGCTCAAATTTACCAAATCGACTTGGAAAACGGCGCTCAATTATCCGAAAAAATCACCGTTAAATTCAACAACGTAACCACCCTAAATGCAAACGACAACTATTTTATAGTTGTAATTTCTCCAGACGGCGTCGTAACCAAGATTACAAAGTACGATTATATCAACGGTTCTTTGACCTTTACAACGCCTTCGCTCGGCACCATATTAATCTTTGAAGATAGCTATAACCTAACCGTTCTTTATATTACTATCGCTGCGGTTGCCGCCTTCGTTTTGATGTTGTTTGTAGCAGAAAGAATTCAATATCGCAACGACAAGCGTCACGCCGACGAAAAGGCAAGGAAGCGCAAGGAAAAGCGTACCAATGACGGTTACATCTGGTAAAACCCAAACGTATAAAGCCCTTCGATAGGGCTTTTTATTTTTAAATTAACAGGCGTTCGCCATAATTTAATATTATTTTTATATTTAAATATAAAATGTATAAAATCGTTTGCAAAAGGCGGTTTTATGTGTTATCATACATAAGCCATAATACGCACCTATGCGGAGAAAATCGTTGTTGCCCCATAAAGGTGGCGGTTTTTTAAGAAGCGTAGGGAGGAAAAAACAAATCAGGAGGTATATTTAAAATGGCAGTTATTTCAATGAAACAGCTTCTCGAAGCAGGCGTTCACTTTGGACACCAAACCAAAAAATGGAACCCCAAGATGGGCAAGTACATTTACGATGCAAGAAACGATATCCACATCATCGACCTTCAACTAACCGTTGATCTCGTTGAAGAGGCATACAAGTTTATCCACAAAGTTGCATCTGAAGGCAAAAACATCCTCTTCGTAGGTAAGAAAAAGCAAGCTAAAGAAGCTATCCAACAAGAAGCAGAACGTTGCGGTATGTTCTATATGAACGAAAGATGGCTCGGTGGTACTCTTACCAACTTCCAAACCATCCGCACCCGTATTGATAAGCTCAACAAGCTCAACCAAATGGAAGCTATCGGCGAATTCGAACTTCTCCCCAAGAAGGAAGTTATCAAGCTTAAAGCAGAACGTGATAAGCTCGAACAAAACCTTGGCGGTATCAAGAATATGCGTAACCTTCCCGGTGCATTGTTCGTAGTAGACCTTAAGATCGAGCACATCGCTGTTCAAGAAGCACGCGCTCTCGGTATTCCAATCGTAGGTCTTGTTGACACCAACTGTGACCCCGATCTCGTTGATTACGTTATCCCCGGCAACGACGACGCTATCCGCGCTATCAAGCTTATCGCAAGCGTAATGGCAGATGCAGTTATCGCAGCTAAGGAAGGTACCGAATACGTAACCGACAAAGAAGTTGCTGCTGAAGAAGTCTTTGAAGACTAATAAATCGATAAAACAATAGGTAAAAGGAGATTATAAATATGGCAAACTTTACTGCAAAAGACGTAGCTGCACTACGTGCAAGTTCAGGCGCAGGCATGATGGATTGCAAAAAGGCTCTCGAAGCTTGTGACGGCAATATGGAAAAAGCAACCGAATGGCTCCGTGAAAAGGGTATGGCAACCGCTGCTAAGAAAGCTGGCAGAATTGCTGCAGAAGGTATCGTTGACAGTTACATCCATATGGGTGGCAAAGTTGGCGTTCTACTCGAAGTTAACTGCGAAACCGACTTCGTTGCAAAGGGCGATGATTTCAAAGCTTTTGCACACGACGTAGCACTACAAATCGCTGCTGTTAAGCCCCTTTACGTAAGAAGAGAAGAAGTTCCTGCAGACGTTATCGCTAAGGAAAGAGAAATCGCTCTTGCACAAATCAACAACGATCCCAAAATGGCTTCTAAGCCCGATATGGTTAAGACCAAGATCATCGATGGTAAGATCGAAACTTACTATAAAGAAAATTGTCTTCTTGACCAAGCATTCGTTAAGGATAGCTCAAAGACCATCAACCAACTCACCATCGAGCAAACTGCTAAGTGTGGCGAAAAGGTTACCATCCGTCGTTTCGTAAGATTTGAAATGGGTGAAGGCCTTGAAAAGAGAAACGAAAACTTTGCAGAAGAAATCGCAAAGGCAACTGCTAAATAGTTATTGATTAAGGGATACGTAGTATCCCTTTTTTATAAGGAGTACTTATGCAACCAAAATATAATAGGATTCTACTAAAAATATCCGGCGAAGCACTCGCAGGTCCAAAAGGCTTTGGTCTTGACCAAGATATCATCGAAGGTATTATCAAGCAAATCAAGGAAGTCAAGGAACTTGGCGTCGAAATCGGCATCGTAATCGGTGCAGGTAACTTCTGGAGAGGCAGACAGGGCGGCAATATGGATAGGTCTACTGCCGACTATATGGGAATGCTTGCAACGGTAATGAACTGCTTGGCTCTACAAGACGCTCTTGAAAAGGCAGGTCTTGCAACCAGAGTTCAAACCACGCTCCAAATTACCCAAATCGCCGAGCCGTTCATTATCAGAAAGGCAATTAGGCACCTTGAAAAAGGTAGAATCGTAATCTTCGGTTGCGGCACGGGTGCTCCTTACTTTACGACCGATACCGCAGCAGCTCTCAAGGCCGCTGAAATCAAGGCTGACGTACTACTTCTTGCAAAGAACGTAGACGGTATATATGATAGTGACCCTAAGACCAACCCCAATGCAGTCAAGTTCGAGCGTATATCGGGTATCGAGTTTATCAAGCGCGAACTCACTGCAATGGATACCACGGCAGTCAGCCTATGTATGACCAACAAAACTCCCGTCATCGCATTCGGCTTAAACGAACCCGAAAGTATCAAGCGCGCTGTAATGGGCGAAAAAATCGGAACGATAATCGATTAATGATAAAAAGCACTCGTAAGAGTGCTTTTTTAAATGCGAAATGCGAAGTGCGAAATACGAAATGGCTTTGCTTGGCAAACAAGGATTAAATATAATCTTGTATGGTTGATATTTGTATGTTATAATATCTTTATATATAATAAGGAGAAAAATATAATGTTTGACGATATTGGTAATAAAATAAAGAAACTTGCTAAAGTAATGTATATTATTGAGGTGCTTTGTTGCGTTATAATCGGAATTGTAATCTTTATTTTATCTGCAACAGAGAACAATGGATTAACGATACTCTATGGACTTTTAATATTAATATTAGGACCAATTTTTGCTTGGTTAGCTACTTTTGTGTTGTATGCGTTTGGTGATCTTGTGGATAATGTTGCTGCAATTAGAAATAAGGTTGCACCAGCTGGTTTTGGTGAGCAACTAAATAAAGAAAACATTGTTGTATCTGTTCAGGATGAAAATAGTGATGTTGATATCACGCCTTTAGAAGATAGTGATAGTGGAGTTGGCGTTTGTGAGAGATGTGGTATTATCGATGTGCCGGTTTGGAAATGTGTGATTAAAGACGAAAAAGGTGTACATTATAAAAAATTGTGTATTGATTGCATAACTGATGCAGAAAGCAATGCAGAGATAGTGGATTAATCAGTAGAATAAATAATATAAACATCCTTAAGGGGTGTTCTTATTATTGATAAAACTAATACTTGTAATCTTAGTCTCAATATGTTATTATATTATATATAATAAAAATTAAACTCAGGAGATTATTTTATGGGTTATGAATTATTAGAAGTCGAAATGGTTTTTGACGATCTTGCTGAAAGAATTGAAAAAACCAAAGCAAGTCTTAGTAATGAATTTAAGTCAATGAGAGCAGGCCGTGCTAATCCACATATCCTTGATAAGGTTATGGTTCCTTACTATGGTATGGATACTCCCATCAACCAAATGGCTAACATCACCATTCCCGAAGCTCGTATGCTCGTTATCAACGTATGGGACCAAAGTGCTCTTAAGACCGTTGAAAAGGCAATTATTGCCGCTAACGTAGGCATTTTCCCCACCAACGACGGCAAGGTTCTTCGTATGGTATTCCCTGAACTCACCGAAGAAAGACGTCGCACTCTCGTTAAGGACGTTAAGGTTTCAACCGAAAACGCAAAGGTTGCTATCCGTAATATCCGTCGTGATGCTATCAATATGCTTCGTACCTACAAGAAGGACAGCATCGTAACCGAAGACGATTACAATGCTTACGAAAAGGACGTTGATAAGCAAGCATCAAGCGCTATTGCCGATATCGACAAGATGAGCTCCGAAAAAGAAACGGAGATAATGAGCGTATAGTAAAATGCACTTATCAGTTATTATGGACGGGGGTGGCCGTTTTGCCGCGAGCAAAGGTTTGCCGAGATTTAACGGCTACGTTTACGGCACCCGCGCCATACTTGATATAATTGATGCGTGCGACGAAAATCGTATTTCGCATCTATCTTTTTACGTTTCCAGCAAGGAAAATCTCGCCCGTGGAATTGGCGAGAAGCTTGCTATTTCTTCAGTTTACGTAGATTTTATCCAAAACACGCTACTTCCCATTTGCAAAACAAGGGGATACAAGTTGTTTTTTGTCGGCGACTTTGAAGCTCTTACGCCCGAACTTATGTCGACTATTGCGCTTGCAAACTCACAAACCATAAACAATAGGGGGGTGACCGTTGCTTTCGTGTTTGCCTATAACGGTATGCAAGAAGTTACCGATGCGTTCAACCAAGTTTTCAAGCAAAAGCTTATAAGCGGAGTGCTCACTCCCGTTACCACCCAAGAAGTTCAACAATATATGTACTCGGCATCACTCCCACCCGTTGATTGCCTTATTAGGTACGGCGGCGCCCATAGGGTATCGGGCTTTTTGCCTTTTAGCATTGCCTACGCCGAGCTATTCTTTTTGGACAAGCTGTTTCCCGAGGCGGATAAGGGCGATATCTACGACGTAATCAAAAAATATAAGAAAATTAAAAGGAAGTTTGGTAAAATATAATGAAAATTCTTAAGAAAACACTTACAGGATTACTTATGCTTGCCTTGTTAATGGGCTTTATCTTCCTAACTTCATTGTGGGATGGCAAAGGCCAATACTTCTTTGATGCTTTGGTAATTATAGTTCTTGCTCTTTCCACCTTCGAAATGGTCAAATGCACCCGTTCAAAGGGATATAACGTAGAAATTATACCCTTGATTTTGGTTGTGCTTGCCGTTTATCCGTCAATCAAGTTCCTTGGATACTTTGGTTTCTTTATGGTGCTTGCCGGTGGAATGATTTTGTCTTTCTGCTTCTTCGTATTCGACCAAAAAGTAAAGCTCAAAGATATGCTAATGACGTTGTTCATTATGTTATATCCAATCACTCCCATTATGTGTGTGCTTCAAACGATGAACGCATACGGTATGCTTCCATTCCTTTTGGCCGCTGCGGCTGCAATGCTTGCAGATACCATTGCTTATTACGCAGGCTCTGCCATAAAAGGACCTAAGATTTTCCCAAAAATCAGCCCCAATAAGACCTATTCGGGCTCAATTATCGGTTTACTTGGCGGTGTAGCAGGCGCGCTTATCGTGTACGCAATGTTCGAGTATGCGGCACTCCCCGTAAACGCTCCCGTATTGTTCTCCGAAAAGCTATCTAACCCGATTTTGTTCTACTCACTAATGGGCCTTGCAATCGGCGTAGTTGCCGAAGTAGGCGATTTGTTCGCTTCTCGCGTAAAGCGCGAACTTGAAATCAAAGACTTCTCCAATCTGCTTGGTTCACACGGTGGGCTAATGGATAGATTGGATAGCATAATATTTGCCGTGCTGTTCGTAGCAGTCGTAATCGAATTTTTACCACTCGCTTAGTATGAAAAAAAGAATTGCTATCCTTGGCGCAACGGGTTCGATAGGTCGTCAAGTGTTAAGTGTAATAGGCGATGAGTATGAAGTAGCAATGCTCTCTGCCAACGTTAACGGAGAACTCCTTTCTAAGGAGTTTTTCGGCTATAAAACGCCCGTTACAATCATCAGCAATTCAACCTACGATATAGCTCAAAACGACCGCAATAAACACCTTTTTTCTACGAGCGTACTTGCCGACAAGGATACTTATCAAGGCATTGACGTAGTGGTTAACGGCATTAGTGGTATCGACGGCGTTCTCCCAAGCTTTGCCGTCCTTGAGAGCGGAGCAAAGCTAATTACCGCCAACAAAGAAACCTTTGTTTCGGCAGGTTACCTATTTATGGCTCGCGCAAAAGAGCTTGGTGCAATGGTGGGGGAAAGAATTATCCCCATTGATTCCGAGCACTCGAGCGTATGGCAATGTCTTAAAGGGGAAAACTTTGATAACGTGAGTTACATTACGCTTACTGCCTCAGGTGGCGCATTCCGCGACCTATCAAAGGAAGAAATCAGCACTAAGGATGCAAGCTTTGCCCTAAATCATCCCACTTGGAAAATGGGCAAAAAGGTGACCGTGGACTCGGCTACTCTTATGAACAAAGGGTTTGAAATTATCGAAGCAAAGCACTTGTTTAACACCCAAAATATTAAAGTGGTAGTGCATCGCGAAAGCATCATTCACTCGATGGTAACTTTCAAAGATGGGTGCTCAAAGCTTCAATTTTCAGCACCTGATATGCGACTTCCCATTGCTTATGCACTCACCGAGCCGACAAGAAAATCAATGGATTTGGGGCTAAGCACACCGTCACTTTTCGATTTAGCTAATCTCAAGTTTTCTACTCCTGATTACGATAGGTTCCCTTGCCTAAGGATAGCTACCGAAGTCGCTTTGATAGAAGATGATTTTAGTGCTTGCGTTATGTGCGCTTCCGATGAAGTTGCCGTTGAGCTTTATCTCAAAAATTTAATATCATTTTATGATATAAGTGATATTATATCTCAGTCCCTTGCAAAGTTTAATGTCGGCAAAGTGTCAAAACCCGACGACGTTTTGATTATATATCAAACGGTAAGGGAATATATTTTAAGTATAATCGGAGGCTAACGATGTTTTTAGCTACTTCCTTTTCCGAAATAATGGCTAACGTTGGCTATATACTGCTTGCGCTTTTAGCTTTGATGTTTATGGTCGTCGTTCACGAACTCGGCCATTACACGGCGGGAAAGATTTTAGGCTTTAAAATTATGGAGTTTGGCATAGGCTTTGGACCTGCCATCTTTAAGCGTACCAACAAAAAGACGGGCGAAGTGTTCTCTATCCGCCCCATACCGCTTGGCGGCTTTTGCCAATTTGAAGGTGAAGACGAAGAGGGTAACGAAAGCCCAACCGCCTTTAACAATCAAGCTCCGTGGAAACGATTAATCGTTCTATTCTCTGGTGCCTTTATGAATTTGGTATCAGGCTGGATGATTATCGTTATATTCTTTTCCGTATACGGACAAGTGCTACCCCAAATTGCCGACGTTTACCCCGACTCGCAAAATGCCGAAACGTTGGAAGTAGGTGACACTTTCCTAAGATTAGACGGCAAACAGCTAAACGTACTTTTGCAAGAAGACGCAACCGAAGCCTTCCGCAAAGCAGGAGATAGTGTGGAAGTAGTTGTATTGCGCGACGGCAAGAGAGTGGAGCTTACCCTTAAAAAGGGTAATTACCTAATCGGCGAGTACGACGAAGAAGGCAACTTCGTGCCAACCCTTGACGAAAACGGCAACGAGCAATATAACTATGGCTTTGGATTTTCGTCCTACGTCGCGCCCAAGAAACTACCTTTCCATTTGTCTCTTGGTAGGTCGTTTGGGTTTATGTTCTTCTTGGTATTTGAAATTCTATCCGTGCTCGGCAGCTTGGTTACAGGCAAACTTGCAATGAACACCGTAGGTGGACCGATAACGACCATAACCGTTATGAAAGATGCGGTTTCAAGCGGTTTTGCCACCATTTCTTACGTGGTTTGCATAGTTTCGGCTAACCTTGCGGTTATGAATTTGTTGCCGCTTCCTGCTCTCGACGGCTCAAGAATGTTGTTTACCCTTATCGAGTGGATATTCCGCAAGCCTGTCCCGCGCAAGGTGGAAGCAATTATCCACACGGTGGGAATGTTGTTGATATTTGGTTTTGCGATATTTGCAGACGTACTGCAACTTATAAATTAAAGGAAAGATACAAATGACGAAGCGCGTTTACGTAAAAGATATTCCTATAGGTGGCGGCTCGAGAGTTAGTGTACAATCGATGTGCAACACTCTTACGAGCGATTTTGACGCAATCTTTAAGAGCATTTTGGAGCTTGCGGAAGCAGGTTGTGATATCGTGCGCGTATCAGTCCCCGACTTAGAATCTGTAAAATCCCTTAAAAAATTGGTTTTGGAAAGTCCCATACCCGTCGTAGCAGACGTGCATTACGACTATAAGCTCGCTTTAGAGAGTATCGAAGCAGGCGCACATAAGCTTAGGATTAATCCCGGCAACCTAAAAAAAGAGCATCTTCGCCAAGTGGCAATGCTTGCAAAGGACAGGGGTGTTCCAATCAGAGTAGGCGTAAATCAAGGATCCCAAAGCGTAAAGCTATCCCCAAGCGAGCTTGCAAAGCTATGTCGTGATACTGCGCTCTATATGGAAGACTGCGGCACCGACGAGCTTGTGCTTGCCGTAAAGAGCAGCAGCGTTATGGATACGATTTCGGCATACCGCGAGCTAAGCAAAATGACCGATTATCCTTTGCACGTGGGCTTAACCGAAGCAGGAACATTAAATATGGGCGTTACCAAGTCGAATATCGCGATAGGTGCATTGCTTGCAGACGGCATAGGTGATACAATCCGCGTATCTCTCACCACATCTCCCATAAGGGAAGTGGAAGAAGGCAAAAAGATACTACGTGCGCTCGGACTTGACAAAAACTTTGTTGAAGTCGTGGCTTGTCCAACTTGCGCGCGCACTTGCATTGACGTCGAAAAATATGCTCAAGAGATAGAAAATCTTACCAAAAACGTCAAAAAACCGCTAAAAATTGCAGTTATGGGCTGCTCCGTCAACGGCATCGGCGAAGCTAAAGGCGCTGATTTCGGTGTATGTGGCGGCAAGTCTCAATCGATTATTTTTAAGGATAGCGAAGTGCTAAAGAGCGTGGATAACTACAAGGTTTTGGACGAACTTATCAAATTGACGGAGAGTTACAATGATTAATAACGATGATAGCTTTGGATACCTTCTAAACGACGGTTTGAGCGAAAAAGAGCGCATTTTTAAGCTTTCAAAAGCCATTTTAAACGAGCAAGAAGAACTCGTAATCAGGCTTCTTGTAGACGCTGACGACTATGATAAATACCTTAGCGACGAGCTAAAAGCTAAGGTTAGGGCAATTGTCAAAGGAATGATTCCCGAAGGAGTTATATTCCATATCGTTTACGTCAAAACCGAAACCACCGAGAAATATCTTACTCAAAAAATACAAGAGTTCTTCTATGAAGAAAGCACTTTGATATACGGCAAAATCAAGGATGCTAAAGTTACAATCGAAATCGATTACGGTACCGTTACTATCAAAATAGGCGTTACACCCGACGTTTACGGATATTTGCTGGAGTGCAAGTACGACCAAAAGCTTGCTTCTTACGTAGGCGAATTCATTATGGAAGAAGCGGAAATCGAGTTTTATCGCGTTCAAGACGATAAAGCAGCCGAAAGGGGACTACGCAAGATAAAAACTGTTGGCTCAGTTCGCTCAAGCGTTAGGCTCGTTGATATAAGAGTAAACGTTAACTTTTATGGCACCGTTGCAAAAAAGCCTATGTACATATGCGATGCTATCAAAAAAGAGCACGAAAACGTCTCTCTTTGCGGCAAGGTTAAGGAAGTCAAGGAACTCCAATCAAAGGCCGGCAAGATATTCTTTAAGGCGGTTATAGACGATACTACCGCAAGCGTAGGCGTACTTTGTTTCCCAAGATTTCCATCTCAAATCGAAGCCGTTAGAGGTTATCTTATCCCCGACGTGGAAGTTTGCGTAGAAGGCGAACTTAAAATGGACGAGCGTAGCGGTAGTTATAATTTGTTTGCACGCAGAATTGCTCAAGTGCAAATCGATTACTCGAGTATCAACACCGACGTCGTTTATAACGAAGCTCCCGAGTATTACTCCACCATTACCCCTGCAAAATACGTTGAAACCGAGCAAGCCGATTTGTTCGTTGGCGAAGGGGCGTTGCCCGAGCTACTCAAGGGTGAAATCGTCGTATTTGACCTTGAAACCACGGGCCTTACTCCTGCAAGCTGCAAGATTATCGAAATCGGTGCCGTCAAAATGGTCGACGGCGTAATCAAAGAAACGTTTTCAACCCTCATTAACCCGATGGAGCATATACCGGAAGATGCTTCAAACGTAAACCATATTTACGACAAAGACGTAGTGGGTGCACCCGAATTCAAGGAAGTCATTCCTGACTTTTATAAATTCTGTCAAGGGGCCACGTTATGCGGTCACAACGTTAGTTTTGACATAGGATTTTTGACCTATCACGCAAAAAAGGAGTTTTATAACTTCGAAAACCCATCAATCGACACTCTTGACCTTGCCAAAAGAATTCTCAAGCGCGAGAACCGCAACAAGCTCGAAAATCTTTGCAAAGAGTTCGGCATTAACCTTGAGAACGCCCATAGAGCGCTATTTGACACCATAGCAACAGCTAAAGTTCTCAAAAAACTCGCACAACTATCAGAAAAGTAATATTGACAAATAAGTATATTTATTTTATTATACTTATGTAATGAGAAAGATAACTACCATCATTATCTTAATAGTTTTGGTTTTGGCGTGCGTTTGCGCCTTGTTTGCTTGTGCAAATAGCAGAGACGACAAAGCTTCTCCCTCAAATTATATCGTTTCATTTAATACCAACGGCGGCACTTCGATAAAGAGTATGACTTTGAAGTCAGGCTCTTCGCTTACTTTGCCCGAGCCCCCAACGAGAGATGGCTACGTTTTCATAGGCTGGTTTTTGGATAATAAGTTCGAAAGGGAAGTTAACCCGGCGTTGTTCAAGGTAGTTAGCAACGTTACCATTTTTGCAGGGTGGGAAAGCGTAACCACCTATAGGCATAAGATTTCAGTCGAAAGTTACGATGAAGGCGTAATCAGTGTGGTTGAGCCCTCCGACTCCAGAGCTTCAATGGGTACGGAGGTTATAATTTCGGTCGTGCCCGAATCGGGATACGAGCTTAGGTACGATTCTTTGAAAGCCAACGACTTAGTCGTTGAGTACGAAAGTGCAAGCAGATATAAGTTCACTATGCCTGCTGAACCCGTAAATATCACCGCGATTTTTGACCTTAAACCAATGCCTGTCAGCGCACTTGGTATGATTCAAAACGGTGAAATAGTGCTTTCTACCGACTCTGCACGCCGAGGCGATTTGGTTACGGTGCAAGCGATACCCGATTACGGCTATAGACTTACCGAGCTTTACGTCATAAACAACGAAGAATTTACTTCTCCCGACGATTTGAAGATAAATATTTTGCAAATCGGCTCTTTTTATATGGGCAGTAACGAAACTTACGTCGGTGCAGTTTTTGAAGAAATCAATTACGATTTGACCTACAAAGTCAACGCCGTTTCGTCATATGGCGGTAGGGTAGTTGTTAGCGCGACGGAAAGTCCTGCCGGTTGCTTTGTTAAGCTCGATTTTGAAGCCGAGCCCGGCTATCTTCTTGATAGATATACCATTCAAGGCGATAGTTTGCTTAGTTTCGTTGCAAGTATGGAAGAAGGCTTTATAATGCCCGAGTACGACGTTACCATTACGGCAAGTTTTATCAAAGAAGATAGCGTAAGTGATGCAAAAGAACTTATAATTGCACCCCCAACCAACGGCACGATTAGTCTAATTAACCCTAAAAACCACTATAAAAAGGGCGAAATCGTGGAGTTTGAAGCAAATGCAAGCGAAGGCTACGCTTTTGCAAAAGCCTACGTTAACGGCTCTCCCGTACTTGGTAATTCATTCCGTATGCCAAACGTTAAATCGACGCTCACCGCCGAGTTCGTTACTAAAGGATACGACGTAGGGGTAGTTGCAAGTAACTGCAACGTTAAGATTTCTCAAAAGACGGCATATCCCGGCGAAATAGTCTATTTTGAAATAGAAGAAATTGACGGATACAAGGTAAATCCATCTAAAATTACCCTTAACGGCAAAGCTGTTAGTGGTAACTCATTCGTTATGCCAGGCGAAGACGTGACGTTAAGCGTAGTAGCCTTTGCGACAGGCTCAAAGTACAACGTTCAAGCGCAAACGGTAAGCGGTGGATATATTATTACAAGCGCATCCGAAGCAACCATATATACCAAAATCAATCTCGTTGCGGTAGCGGACGAAGGATATCGCCTTAAAAAAGGCTCGTTTACCATAAGTTATCTTTCACAAGGTGCTACGGTAACCAAAACCGTTTCAGGTGATAGCTTCGTTATGGTTGACGCCGACGTAACCGTCAGCTGTCAATTTGAAAAGGTGTACGGAGTAACGGCTGTCGACGACGGAAAGGTAGGCTTGTATCCAAGTGCTATGAATATCGCCGAAGGCGAAAATATCTACGTCCAATACGTCACTCACGGCAATATTATTGCCGATAGTTTGGTCGTAACCGTCGATTTTGGCGCATATTCCGAAATTTTGAATAGCTCGCACGTGTTTGAGTTGACACCATCAAAGATAATCCAAGCAGGTGCAAATCCCGCTCTTTCGTTTAGATATAGCTCGTATAGTGAGATTGATGCCAATCGTTTATATACTATTTCCACTCAATCCGCCGAAAATGGTAGGGTTGAAGCGCCGTCTTCCGCAAGATACGGCGATATCGTAAAGCTCGATATCGAGGCTGATGCCGGTTATAAACTTTCGAGCTTGGTCGTAAACACCAACGACGGAAGTTTTTATCAAATCAGCGATAACTTCGTTATGCCCGACTCTGCCATTACCATTAAAGCCACCTTTACCCAGGCACCCGAACGAAATTTTGGACTCAAAAAGCAATACGAAGACAATCTCCAAAGCTTTACCGATGCTATGATTGAGGTCGTTTACTACCGCGAAAGCTATCAAATTACCGATGCCTATCCTTCATTTGCAAGTAATGCTTTTGTAAACTATATTGTGGGTATGGTTAAAGTTGACGCCAAATACGGACACGACTTCTATATTATAGAAGTAGACGATATTTCAAGGGTTAGCCCAATTGCGTACGACGCACACGATTTTATAGCCGAAGAACTTGGCGTAAGCAAGGATGAAATCAACGTAAAAATTAAATATAACTATATAATTTTGTCGATCGGGGGCAATCCGGACGAAGATTTCTACGTATATCGCAATGGAGTAAAGGCTATCAGTGACTTTATAATTTACGAGCGCGAAAACGGCACTTACGGAGTATACGCCTATATTGGCAGCAGCGAATACGTAAGCGTAATCGAGTCCTATAACGGCAGGAGCGTTAGCTACCTATCGTCTAAAGCGTTTGCCGAGCCACGTAGGATTAAGGGCGTTTCCCTTGGCAATTTGTCCGAAATCGGTGATTTTGCCTTTGAAGACACCGCAATAACGTACGTTGATATTCAATGTGTCGAAAAACTCGGTAAGGGCGTATTTAAAAATGCACGTTCGCTAAAAGCAATATCTACTTCAAGCTACAACGAGTATTTCTATTCGCTTCAAGGCGTTCTTTACGAGCGTGGAAAGAGTGCAACTTCCACGTTGTATTGCTATCCACTTGCTAAGTCAAGCGTTGGTAATAGCTTTGAAATACCGTCTCAAACGCAAAAAATTGCGTCTTACGCATTCTACGGCACAACGCTTGAAACCATTAGTTATGGCGGTGCGCTTACGACAATCGGCGAATACGCTTTTGCTTATAGCAACCTAAGCAGTATGAAGTATTCTTCGGCTGCCGCAGTTCAGGGCGTTGTGGATTTCTCAAATTCCAACTCCAACAAGAGTATCGTCGCCGTTTTGGGCGAAGGCGCTTTCAAAGGGGTTTATACTATAAATAGTTTTTATCTCGATAGCGTAACTGAAATCGGTCAAAACGCAATCAGTTGGAACGGACAAAACAATCTCGTCGTAAAGCTCGCAGGGGATAACGTAGGCGTTGTCAAGGCAAAGAGCAGTCCCATCGAGATGCCGCTCATCCGCGAAGGTGCGCTCGTTATTTATATTCCCGCTGAGCTTGAAGAGTTGTATAAAAAATCAAATAATTGGCTTTATTATCAAATTTATTTTACTTTGAACTAATAGAAAATTAACTCTAACTAAGGATTTAAAAGCATATCAATATGATATGCTTATTTTTTTGCAAAAAACGCCAAAACTCTACAAAATACTACCGAATTCTACAAATAAGATAGAGTAAAATGGAGAGGCAAAAATGTTTTTTGTATTAAAGAAAAAGAGCGTTATAGTTTGTGTTTGCATTTTACTCGTTGCGCTCGTCGCGGCCACGTCGATAGGTATTATTGCAACAAGCGGTGAAGTCAGTGCAAAGAGGTTGGTACCGATATACTCGGTTGCGCGCGATGATAACAAAGTGGCTTTGACCTTCGATTGCGCGTGGGGAGCCGATAAAACGCGCCTAATTATGGACGAAATGGAGAAAAACGGCTATAAATGCACCTTTTTCGTCACGGGCTTTTGGGTTGATGCAAACGGAGAACTCGTAAAAGAAATTCATTCTCGTGGACATCAGGTGGCAAATCACAGCGAAAATCATCTTCATCTCGGAAGCGCAAGTCAAAGTACGGTAGATAAGGAAATCGACCTAACCGCTCAAAAAATAGAAGCTCTTACGGGAGAATATCCAAAATACTTCCGTGCGCCGTTTGGAGAATACGACAACGGCTTGATTAAAAGCCTAAACGAGCGCCAAACCGAGTGCATTCAATGGAGTGTCGACAGCTTGGATTGGAAGGGTTTATCGGGCAAAGAAATCGCCGACAGAGTGTCTAACAAGATTAAATGTGGGGATATAGTTTTATTCCACAACAACAGCGACCATATACTCGACGCGCTACCGATAATTATGCTGACGCTAAAAAACAAAAATTTGACGGCAGTTAGGGTGGATGAGTTGGTATATAAAGATAATTTCGTCATAAACGGCGAAGGTAAACAAATCAAAAATTCTTAAAATACGCATATAAGGAGTAAATATGGAAAATCTAATGAGCAACAATTCGGTTATTTTAGCGGGAAAAATCGGCAAAAAGCCGGAATACTCTCACGAAGTGTTTGGCGAAGGCTTTTATGAAAGCGTAATTGAGGTGGAAAGGTTATCAGCGCAAGTTGATATGATTCCAATCACTATATCTGAGCGACTTATGGAGGAGGTGAACTTAGAAAAAGGCGATAATATATCAATTGAAGGTCAATTTAGGAGCTACAATAAGCTCGTTGAAAATCACTCCAAGCTGATGCTTACCGTTTTCGTCAGAGAATGCACGGATAATCCTGACGAAAAAAACGAAAATTCCATTGAGCTGACGGGCTATATTTGCAAAGAGCCGATATACCGCACTACGCCGTTTAAGCGTGAAATTGCCGACATTTTGGTTGCCGTCAACCGCGCCTATAACAAATCTGACTATATCCCTTGCATTGCTTGGGGCAGAAACGCAAGATTTGCATCAAAGCTCGAAGTAGGGGATAAAATTAATCTCGTAGGAAGAATTCAATCACGCGAGTATCAAAAGGTGTTTGATGACGGAACTAGCGAAACGCGTACCGCTTACGAGATAAGCATATCGCGCATCAGCTATGCGGAAGACGACTAAAGTAAAAAAATTTCTATCCAAACGTTTAATTATATGATATAATTAAAATATGGGAAACGTTATTGATAATTTAAACCAAATAGAAGCAAAAATCAAAGAACTTTGCGTAAAAAAGGGCATTGACTTTAACTCTATCGAGCTAATCGGAGCTTCCAAGTTCCGCACGCTTGAAACGCTCAAGCAATTGGATGCTGACGGTAGAGTTAAAACCTTTGGCGAAAATAAGGTGCAAGAGTTCAGGGACAAATACGACGAAACTCTCACTTGGGATATTATCGGTCAGTTGCAAACCAATAAGGTCAAGTACGTCGTGGGCAAAGTTAGATATATTTCGAGTTTGGATAGATTGTCTCTTGCTGATGAAATCGAAAGAGTTGCATCTAATAGGGGCGTCGTGCAAAAGTGTTTGATTGAAGTTAACTCCGGCGACGAAGAATGCAAGGGCGGAATTCCGGCTAACGAAGTGGAAGATTTTTTGGATAAGCTAAAGAGTTATCCACATATAAAAGTTGTTGGAATAATGGCTGTGGCGCCGCAAGGAGTAGGGGAAGCCGAGCTCAAAAAATGCTTTAAAAAAGTGAGTGAAGTTTTCAAAAAAATCGCTTGCAAAAACCCCGATTTCAAAGTGCTTTCTATGGGTATGTCCGAGGACTTTTTGACTGCGATAGAGTGTGGCTCAAATCAAGTTAGACTTGGTAGAATTTTGTTTGGAGATAGACCTTGAGTATTATGATTTAAGCCTTAAATTATAATAATGTCATATATAAAAACATTAAAAAACGGCGAAATTCGCCCTAAAAAGACAAAAAATCGTAAATTGACGGCATACGACCGTTTTATGGCTAAAAGGAAGGCTTCGCCCTTCCCTTACGCTCAAAAAATGCAAACTTTCACCCCAAAAAATCTCTTTGATGCACGTCT
>JAFTZC010000015.1 GCA_017461065.1 Clostridia bacterium
ATGCGGAGGGTTTATGAATATATTGCATGTTAAGTATGCTGTTGAAGTGGCGAAATTAGGCTCTTTAAACAAGGCGTCAGAAAGTCTTTGCATTGCTCTTCCCAATATATCGCGCTCTATAAAAGAATTGGAAGCAGACTTGAATATAACTATCTTCGAGCGTTCTTCCAAGGGTGTTTCACTTACTCCTCAAGGCGAAGGATTTTTGAATTATGCTAAAAATATTTTGGCACAAATAGATCAATTGGAGAATTTATACAAAGAGAATTCTGCAAACAAACAAAAGTTTTCCATTTCCGTTCCACGTGCTTGTTATATCTCGGAAGCGTTTGCCCAGTTTTCAAAGGAATTGGGTTACGGCGAAGCGGAGATTTTTTATAAGGAAACCAACTCTCAGCGCACAATTACGAATATTTCGGAATACGAGTATAAGCTCGGTATTATAAGATATGCCGATAACTACGATAAGTATTTTAAATCGATGCTGGAAGAAAAGGGTTTTGAGTACGAAATGGTAGCAGAATTTAATTATCGACTAATAATGAGCAAGAATAACCCACTTGCCAAGTTGGATGAAATTACGTTTGACGATTTAGTTGGATATATTGAAATTGCACATGCAGATCCATACGTTCCATCGTTGCCACTTGCAAAAGTCAAAAAAGAAGAACTTCCCGATAATATAGATAGAAGAATATTCGTTTTCGAAAGGGGAAGTCAATTTGATTTGCTATCGGAAAATTATGAAACTTTTATGTGGGTAAGCCCGGCTCCCCAAAAGGTTCTGGATCGCTATGGATTGGTTCAAAAAGAATGTGTAGACAACAAAAAAATCTATAAAGATATGCTGATTTATAAGAAAGGTTACAGGTTGACCCGATTGGACAAACGCTTTATAGAAAAACTGTGCGAGGCTAAAAGAAAGTATTTATAGGAAAATAAAGTTCACCCGAGTAGGGTGAACTTTTTTACTAATAATGCAATCGATAAAGGTATTATCGATAAAGATAATACCGATTAAACAATTAAGTAATTCCACTCTTGACAGCGTTGTGATAAAATGCTTATGGTCAAAAAAGGAGACGGGCAAACGTGGACAAGAGTAGCGTATCAAAAGCGACGCTTGGAAGAATGCCATCATACTTAGGATACCTCAAAGGATTGGGCGCTGACGAAAGCAAAAAATACGTTTCGGCAACCATGATAGCAAGGGAGCTAAAGCTTGGTGAGGTGCAAGTGAGAAAGGACTTATGCGCAGTAAGTGGAGCCGGTAAACCTAAGTTGGGCTACTTGCGAGAAAGTCTTATAAAAGCATTAGAAGACTTTTTGGGATACAATAGGTTAACTCCGACGGTATTGGTAGGGGCAGGCAAATTAGGAAAGGCGTTGTTAGAGTATGATGACTTTCAAAAGTATGGAATAGAAATAGTCGCTGCTTTTGATAGGAACAAAGAAGCTATTAAATACGGCAACAATAAAGAAATCCTTCCGATGAGCGCGTTCAAAGAAGTTTGTGAAAAACAGGACGTGAAAATAGGAATCATTACCGTAGGAGAGGGATCAGCACAAGAGGTCGCCGACACTATGGTAGTGAGCGGGATAAAGGCGATATGGAATTTTGCGCCGATAAAACTAAAAATTCCGGATGAAATATTAGTACAACAAGAAAGCTTAGCGCTTTCACTCGCACACTTAAGAAATCAATTAACCAACATAAAATAGGAGAGTAAAACATGGTAGAGAAGACTTACGACATCATCGACAGCGTAGAAAAACTACACCAAGCAATCGATCGCGTTAGAAACGCTCAAAGAATTTTTGCAACTTATACCCAAGAACAAGTTGACAAAATCTTCCTTGCTGCAGCTATCGCTGCTAACAAAGCAAGAATTCCACTTGCAAAGCAAGCAGTTGCTGAAACCGGTATGGGCGTTGTAGAAGACAAGGTTATCAAGAATAACTATGCAGCAGAATACATTTATAACGCATACAAAGACACAAAGACTTGTGGCATTATTGAAGAAGATAAGGCTTTCGGTATCAAAAAGATAGCTGAACCTATCGGCGTTATCGCAGCAGTTATTCCTACCACCAATCCTACCTCTACTGCAATTTTTAAGTGCTTGATCGCTCTTAAAACTCGTAATGCAATCATCATTTCTCCCCACCCCAGAGCTAAGAAATCTACCATAGCTGCTGCAAAGCTTATCCTTGAAGCAGCTGTTGAAGCCGGCGCACCCGAAGGCATCATCGATTGGATCGACGTTCCTTCTCTTGAAATGACCAACACCGTTATGAAGGAAGCAGATATCATCCTTGCAACCGGTGGTCCCGGCATGGTAAAAGCAGCATATTCGAGCGGTAAACCAGCACTTGGTGTTGGCGCAGGCAACACTCCTGCCATCATTGACGAAAGCGCAGATATTCTTCTTGCCGTTAACTCCATTATTCACTCCAAAACTTTTGATAATGGTATGATTTGCGCTTCTGAGCAATCCGTTATAGTTCCAAGCACTATTTACGGCGCAGTCAAAGAAGAGTTTGCCGCTCGTGGTTGCTATTTCCTAAAGGGAAATGAAATCGAAAAGGTTAGAAAGACCATCATCATCAACGGCGCTTTGAACGCAAAAATCGTTGGACAAACTGCATATAGAATCGCAGAACTTGCAGGCGTAAGCGTTCCAGCAGGCACCAAGATTTTGGTTGGCGAAGTAGAATCAGTAGACATCTCTGAAGAATTTGCACACGAAAAGCTTTCTCCCGTACTTGCAATGTACAAGTCTGAAAGCTTTGAAGATGCTCTCCAAAAGGCAGAACAATTAGTAGCAGACGGTGGTTACGGCCATACCTCTTCTATTTACGTTAACGAAGTAACCGAACAAGCAAAGATCAAGGAATTCGCTGCAAGAATGAAGACCTGTCGTATCCTTGTAAATACCCCTTCATCACACGGTGGTATCGGTGATCTTTACAACTTTAAGCTTGCTCCATCACTTACCCTTGGTTGTGGTTCATGGGGTGGCAACTCTGTATCCGAAAACGTTGGCGTAAAACATCTAATCAACATCAAAACTGTAGCAGAAAGGAGAGAAAATATGCTTTGGTTCCGTACTCCCCAAAAAATATATATCAAAAAAGGTTGCTTGCCCGTTGCTCTTGACGAGCTCCGCACCGTTAGACATGCAAAGAAAGCCTTTATCGTAACCGACACCTTCCTATATCAAAACGGATATACCAAGGCTATCACCGATAAGCTTGATGAAATGGGTATCACTCACACCACTTTCTTCAACGTTGCTCCGGATCCCACCCTTGCTTGTGCAAAAGAGGGCGCAGCTCTAATGCATGCATTCAAGCCTGATACCATCATTGCTCTCGGCGGCGGTTCTGCAATGGACGCAGCTAAGATTATGTGGGTAATGTATGAACATCCCGAAGTAGACTTCATGGATATGGCAATGCGCTTTATCGATATCCGTAAGCGTGTATACACCTTCCCCAAGATGGGCGAAAAAGCATACTTTATCGCAATCCCCACCTCTGCAGGTACCGGTTCGGAAGTAACCCCCTTCGCAGTTATTACCGATGAAAGAAGTGGCGTTAAGTATCCTCTTGCAGACTACGAACTCCTTCCACATATGGCTATCGTAGATACCGATTATCATATGAGTGCTCCTAAGGGCCTAACCGCAGCTTCCGGTATCGACGCAGTTACCCACGCAGTAGAAGCTTATGCTGCAATGCTTGCAACCGACTACACCGACGGCCTTGCTCTACAAGCTCTAAAGAATATCTTCACATATCTTCCCAGAGCATACGACAACGGTTTCGTAGACGTTGAAGCTCGTGAAAAGATGGCAAACGCTGCTACTATGGCAGGTATGGCATTTGCAAACGCATTCCTTGGTATTTGTCACTCTATGGCTCATAAGCTTGGTGCATTCCACCACCTACCACACGGCGTAGCAAACGCTCTTATGATTGAAGAAGTACTTCGTTTCAACGCAGCTGAAGCTCCCGTTAAGATGGGAACCTTCTCACAATACGATCATCCCCGCACCTTGGCAAGATATGCAGAAATCGCAGATTATCTTGGAATCAAGGGCGAAACCAACGAAGATAAGCTCGAAGGTCTCATCAAGGCAATCAACGACCTCAAGGAAAGAGTTGGAATCAAGAAGACCATCCGTGACTACGGCATCGATGAAAAAGTATTCCTTGACAATCTCGATGAAATGGTTGAACAAGCATTTGACGATCAATGCACCGGCGCAAACCCACGTTATCCATTGATGAGCGAACTCAAGCAAATGTATCTAAACGCATACTATGGCAAGCATTTCGTAGAGCCAAATATGCCAACCGCATTGGATATTGAAGACGCACAATCAGATAAAGTTAAGACCGTATACCGCAAAGGCAAGAGAGCATAGTAGGAGGATTAAATATGAAACTTGATAGAGTTATTGCAGTAAGAAATAACAAGACTATTTATCGTGATGGCGACAAATGCGTTAAGGTTTTCAACGAAGACTTTTCTAAGGCTGACGTTCTCAACGAGGCATTGAATCAATCTCGTATCGAAGAAACCGGTCTTAACATTCCAAAGATTTTGGAAGTAACCACTATCGATGGCAAGTGGGCAATCGTTTCAGAGTACATCAAGGGTAAAACTCTTGCTCAACTTATGGCAGAAGATGCTGATAAAAAGGATGAATATATCGAGTTTATGGTAAATCTTCAACTCGACGTTCACAAAAAGACTTCTCCTCTTCTCAACAAGCTCAAGGATAAGATGGTAAGAAAAATCAATATGAGTGAGTTGAGTGCAACTACTCGTTACGATCTTCTTACTCGTCTGGAAGGTATGCCCAAGCACAACAAGGTTTGTCACGGCGACTTCAACCCATCTAACATCATCGTAACCGAAGAAGGCGTTCCTTATATCATAGACTGGTCACACGCAACCCAAGGTAATGCATCTGCCGACGTTGCAAGAACCTATCTTCTCTTCTGGCTAAACGGCGATATCGAAGGCGCAAAGAAGTATCTTGATCTCTTCTGCGAAAAGAGTGGTACGGCAAAGCAATACGTTCAAAAGTGGATGCCCATCGTTGCTGCATCTCAATCAGTAAAGGGAAATGCAAAAGAACGTGAATTCCTTCTCGGCTGGGCAGACGTTGTAGACTACGAATAAGATTGGAGGGAAACACTATGAAAATTACAGTTTGTATCGGAAGCAGTTGTCACATTAAAGGCTCAAGACAAGTAGTAGAGCAATTGCAATACCTTATTGCAGAAAAAAACCTCGGCGACAAGATTGAATTAGGCGGAACCTTCTGTATGGGTAAGTGCCAAAAGGGCGTATGCGTAACCATTAATGACGAATTCTATTCAGTTACCCCCGAAACCGTTGATGAATTCTTCAACACCAACGTCCTCGCAAAGGTGAAACAATGTTAATAGTAGAAGTATGTGTAGGCAGTTCATGCCACCTGAAGGGCTCAGCAGATATTGTTGAGCTACTTCAGCAATATGTGGAAGAATATCATTTGGAAGATGACGTTACGCTCGTAGGCAGTTTTTGCATAGGAAAGTGTAATAGAGTAGGGGTAACTCTCCAAGTTAATGATGAAATACACACGGGAATAACCAAAGAAAACTTCAAAGAGTTCTTTAACGAGCATATTTTAGCTGCCGTTAGATAAAGGAGATAACAATGTCTGATTGTTTGATGCTAAAAAAATCTAATTGTAAAAATTGCCATAAATGTATTCGCCATTGTCCGGTTAAAGCAATACGCTTTTCGGGCAATCAAGCGCATATTGTAGGCAATGAGTGTATTCTTTGCGGACAATGTTTCGTTGTATGTCCACAAGACGCAAAGGGCATTACGTCAGAAGTAGAAAAAGTAAAAGTCCTTATTCAAGGAGAAGAAACCGTTATAGCATCTCTCGCACCCTCTTTTATAGCAAGCTATAAGGGTGTTGGCATCGACGCTATGCGTGAAGCACTTCTTAAATTAGGTTTTAAAGACGTAGAAGAGACCGCAATAGGTGCAACCATCGTAAAAAACGAATACGAAAGAATGATAGAAGAGGAAGATCGCGACGTTATAATATCTTCCTGTTGTCATTCTATAAATCTTCTTATCCAAAAGCATTATCCCAAAGCATTGCCGTATTTGGCAAACGTGCTTTCACCAATGCAAGCTCATTGTATGGATATCAAAAAAAGGTATCCAGGGGCAAAGACGGTATTTATTGGACCGTGCGTTGCTAAAAAGGATGAGGCTGAAAGGTATGCAAATATTGTTGACGCAGTTTTGACTTTTGAAGATTTAGCTTTGTGGTTAAAAGAAGAAGGTATTACCCTTAAAAGCAAAGTAGACGTTACTGAAAATAGCAGAGCACGCTTTTTCCCAACTACCGGTGGCGTACTCAAAACTATGTCGCAAGAAGCAGAAGGCTGGACATATTTTGCTTTAGATGGCGTTCAAAAATGTATTGAAGCATTAAAGGACATCGAAAGCGGCAAAATTCACAAGTGCTTTATCGAAATGAGTGCATGTGTAGGTAGCTGTGTAGGCGGTCCGGTAATGGAAAAATACAAACACGAACCTCTTAACGATTATTTTGCCGTTGCTAAATATGCAGGGAAGAAGGATTTTGAAGTAGAACAACCCAAAATAGCCTTCCTTCAAAAGAACTTTGTGCCCGTTCCCAAGGAATTATCACAACCCAGTGAAATGGAAATCAGCTCCGTCCTTCGTCAAATGGGCAAGTTTAAGCCATCTCAAGAACTAAATTGTGGTTCTTGCGGATATGAAACTTGTCGCGAAAAGGCGATAGCCGTTTGTCAAGGAAAGGCAGAGATAAGCATGTGCTTACCATTCCTAAAGGATAAGGCAGAAAGCTTCTCGGACACTATCGTAAACAATACGCCTAATGGTTTGATCGTCCTCAACGAGTCTTTAGAAGTACAACAAATCAATAAATCGGCGTTAAAGATTATGAATATACGTTCGGCACAAGACGTTCTTGGCGAGCCTGTAATCAGAATACTTGACCCAAGTGTTTTCCTTAAAGTGTTGAACACAGGCAAGAGTGTAAAGGAACAAAAAACCTATCTTGCAGAGTATAAGCGTTACGTTGAAGAAACCGTTGTTTACGATAGAGATTCAAGGATGCTTATTGGAATTATGCGTGACGTTACTGATGAAGAAACCGAGCGTAAAAAGAAGGAAAGTATCGGTCGTCAAACGGTAGAAGTTGCAGACAAAGTTGTTGAAAAACAAATGCGTATCGTTCAAGAAATAGCATCGCTTCTTGGCGAAACGGCAGCAGAAACCAAAATAGCACTCGCAAAGCTTAAGGAGTCGGTAACAAATGAATGATTTATGTGCTGATATCGGATATAAAAGCATAAACCACTATGGAGAAGAGCTTTGCGGAGATCACGTTGACGTAGTAGAAGAAAACGAAGACTCTACGGTTATTGTTCTTGCGGATGGTCTTGGTAGTGGAGTAAAGGCAAGTATACTCTCTACGCTAACCTCCAAAATTATTTCAACGATGATGGCGGCGGGGCTCCCGATAGAAGAATGCGTATCCACAATAGCTGCAACCTTACCTGTTTGCTCAGTCAGGGGGGTTGCCTATTCCACGTTTACGATAATACACCTAAGGAATAACGAATATGTGGAAATCATACAGTATGATAATCCACAAGTAGTTATTTTAAGAAACGACGTAAATTACGAATATCCTCGTACTGAAATGAATGTTGGTGGCAAGAAAATATTCAAATCGGTAATAAAGCTGCAGGAAAACGACATATTCGTTGCTATGAGTGACGGCTGTCCACATGCGGGCATAGGGATTTCGTACAATTTTGGCTGGAAAAGAAAGGATATCATAAGCTACCTTGAAACCGTTGCTACCGGTGGATATACTGCAAAGAATATTGCAACGATGTTGGTAGATGAATGCAATAGATTGTATGCTTCCAAGCCCGGTGACGATGCAACGGCATGCGTTATTAGAGTAAGGAAGAGAGTTCCGATGAACATGCTCTTTGGACCACCCTCTAATCGTGACGATTGCGATAGAATGATGTCACTTTTCTTCTCAAAAGAGGGCAAGCATATTATATGTGGTGGAACGACCTCGTCAATCGCTGCAAAATATTTGAGAAAGCCCGTTAAGGCAAGTCTAAATTTTGAGCGCTCGGACATTCCACCGATTGCCGAAATAGAAGGGGTAGACCTTGTAACTGAAGGCGTTATAACGGTAAATAGGGTTGTTGAATACGCAAAAGATTATCTTGGCGAAAACGTTCATTATCAACATTGGAGTTTTAAGCGAGACGGAGCTTCTCTCATAAGTAGGTTACTTTTTGAAGAGGCTACGGATATAAACTTCTACGTTGGCAGAGCAATCAATCCTGCTCACCAAAACCCCGATCTTCCTATCAATTTCAGTATAAAAATGAACTTGGTAGAAGAATTATCTAAATATCTAAAACAAATGGGTAAACGAATTAAAGTCAGCTATTTCTAAAAGGAGTGAATATGAAAAAGTTTGATACAAAAGTGCAATACCTAAAATATAAAGTACTTCGTGAAGTCGCAAGACATGCTTGGAACGATACTTTAATTGAAAAGGTGCTCGACATACCAAAGACAATCGTACCCGGCAAGACGTCAACCATGCGTTGTTGCGTTTATAAAGAAAGAGCAATACTCGCAGAGCGTGTAAAGATGGCAATGGGTGGAGATAAAGAAAACAAAAACGTTATTCAAGTTATCGATATAGCTTGTGACGAGTGTCCTGCTGCAGGATACGAAGTAACGGACTCATGCCGTGGTTGTCTTGCTCACCGTTGTGAAGACGTGTGCAAAAGGGGCGCAATATCATTTGACCATAACCACGTTGCGCATATTGATAAATCCAAATGCGTAGAGTGCGGAATGTGTGCAAAGGTATGTCCTTTCTCTGCAATCATTAATAGAAAACGTCCTTGTCAGCTTGCTTGCAAGGTAAAAGCAATAAGCATAAATGAGGATAACGCAGCATCCATTGACGACAGCAAATGTATTCAATGTGGCGCTTGCGTATATCAATGTCCCTTTGGCGCTATAACGGATAGATCTTATATACTTGACGTTATAGATCTAATAAAAAAGAGCAACCATAACCAAAAATATAAAGTTTACGTTTTGGTTGCGCCATCTATCTCATCGCAATTTTCGTACGCTAAGCTTGGACAAGTTATTACGGGGCTCAAGGAACTCGGTTTTTTCACGGTTATCGAAGCGGCTTTAGGCGCAGATATGGTAGCAATGAAAGAGAGCAAAGAGCTTGCTGAAAAGGGATTCCTTACAAGCAGCTGTTGCCCGGCCTTCGTTCAATTCGTAAAACAACAATTCCCAAAACTCTTGGAGTACGTATCACATAACTTGTCACCTATGGCAATGCTTGCAAAGTACATCAAGGATAACGATAGCAATGCAAAAGTAGTGTTTATCGGACCGTGTACTGCAAAGAAAGCTGAAGCACAACTTGATTCCGTAAAGGATTACGTTGATGCAGTATTGACCTTTGAAGAGCTACAAGCTATGTTTGATAGTAAGGATATCGACATTACCACGCTTGGAGAAGACGTTTTGGACAATGCAAGCTACTTTGGTCGAATATTTGCTCGTAGCGGTGGTCTTACCGACGCGGTAAAACAAGCGTTAAGTGAGCAAAACATAGACTTTAACGTAAATCCCGTGGTATGCGACGGCATAGAGCAATGCAAGATTGCATTGCTTAAAAAGAGCAAGAACGTTCTTGATGCAAACTTCATTGAAGGTATGGCTTGCATCGGCGGATGTATTGGCGGCGCCGGATGCTTAACGCACGGAGAAAAGAGTAAAACGGACGTTGACAAATACGGACATGAAGCATATGAAAAGACAATAGGAGATGCAATCTCTTTGTTAAAATAGTTTTGTTTATAGAGGAGCCGGTGTAAAAACCGGTTCGTCTATTTATCTGTGAAATTTCATTAAAGCAATAACATTTGATATTTTCACGCATGCTTGTTATTATACAAGTGGCGTCGCGATGCTCCGCTAACAAGCACACGTGATAGGGGAAAACATAACTAAAATAGACTTGATTTAGGACGACTAAATCAAGTCTTTTTTCTATATTGAAAACAGAGTGGTTATATGGTACAATTTAAATATAACGTTGATTAAGGAGTTTGGTATGAAGATTACTTTTATCGGGGCGGGTAGTACCGTCTTTTGTAAGAACGTGTTAGGGGATTGCTTGCTCGCAGAAAATTTGCCGGAGTTTGAAATTGCACTTCTCGATATCGATGCTGAAAGATTGGAAGAATCGTATG
>JAFTZC010000016.1 GCA_017461065.1 Clostridia bacterium
CCCTCTGCGCCCTTTGGAATGTAGTCTTGGAACGATGACATCAACGCGCTACCACCGCTTAGTAGTGAGCCGAGCATAAAGGTGCCGGCGATAACGAGTACGTAAACGTAAGATTCTTGTGGCATATACTTCATAAGGTATATTACGAGAGTGCTTGCGATTACTACCAATACGAGGGGAACGTAAAAGTGTTTTCTGCCAAATTTGTCGTATAGAATACCCATTACTGCGGTGAACGCGCCGGCAAGTACGATGACGATTGCAAGGGGTACGATGAAGTCCTTGATACCCAAGGTGTTCAAAATAAAGTTGATTAGGTACGAGAAGAAGGTTTGTTGGCTTATGCCCAAAATACAGCTTGCGGATAGGCAAACGTATAGCATCTTGTTATCTTTGATAACCGATGGACGGAAGCCGTAGAAGGTTTCCTTTAGGTAATCGGGATTGCTGTTTTTTACGATGTTTGGGCTATCTTTCATAATAAAGATGGCAACCACACCGGTAATAATTGGGAAAATGCCAAGCACGATGAAGAACAATGCGTTAGATGCGTTTTTGGCATCGTATAGGAACATTGCAAGTACGAATACGATAACGAATGCAAGAATGCTGAACACCGACATTATAGCGTTAACCTTGCCGCGGTTGGTGGTGTCGGTAACGTCAGTCATCCAAGTGTTGAACGCCGCGTCGTTTGCCGTTGAGCCAAAGAAGGTCATTATGCAGTCAAATATAACGAGGAGCGCTGCAACCCAGCCGATAGCGCTTGTGGCAGGTGACATAGGTATTGCCGCAAACAGCATAATGGTAACGCCCCAAGCGAGATAGCCGTATGCAATAAAGGGCTTACGCTTGCCGATTTTGTCGATAAAACCACCTGCAAAAATGGTGGTAGCGGTCGCAGTAATTGCGCTTAGCCAAATCATCAACGTACTTACTATGGTAGCAAGGTCTTGACGGTGCACGTTGCTAAAAATATCTTGTGCCAAGGTGGCAAAGTACATATTTTCCACCGACCAAGCGATTTGTCCAACCAAGCCGAACAAAAGGGCACAAGTCCAAATCTTAGCTCCGAGCTTGGTGGTCTTAACCGAACTATTATTGTTATCGCTCATAACCAAATCTCCAAATAATATATTTAACTATATAATTTTACCATATAATGGCGAGCTGTCAACACAAAAAATGGCAGGGAGCTGTCTTTTGAGCATAAAAAACGGACACACAATAGTGTGTCCGCTAATATCCTAATAGGCTTATTCCACTTTGCCTGCCTTAACGGCTTCAAAGTCTGCTTCGATTTCGGGAGATGGTTTTTTGGTTAGTAGCGAAACCACCACGATTAGAATTGTCGAGAAGATGAATGCAGGAAGAAGCTCATATATAGCAAATACGCCACCGAGCTTGCTGATTACGAGCTTCCATAGGAAGACCATACCTGCACCGCCAACCATACCTGCGATAGCGCCCGCTCTTGTCGTTCTCTTCCAGAATAGAGAGAACAGCATAATAGGGCCAAACGTTGCGCCAAAGCCCGCCCAAGCGAAGGATACGATTTTGAATATTACGCTATCTTTGTCAAGTGCGATTACTGCCGCGATAACTGCGATTACGCAAAGCGTAATTCTCGAAACCCACAAAACTTGCTTGTCGGTTGCGTTTTTCTTAAAGATACCTTGGAAGATGTTCTTCGATACGGAAGATGCCGCAATGAGTAGGTATGAGTCGGACGAGCTAATGGTAGCTGCAAGTATGCCTGCCATTACGAAGCCTGCGATAATGGGTGGGAAGAAGCTGGTTGATAGCTTGATAAAGATGTTTTCCGCGTCAGAGTTGGTAAGGAATGCGTTGGGGAAGATTTTTCTGCCCATAATACCGATAAAAACGGCAATGGTAAGGGAGATTATTACCCAAACTATAGCTATTCTTCTTGAAGCACCGAGCTCACTTTCTTTGCGGATAGCCATAAAGCGAAGTAGTACTTGTGGCATTCCAAAGTAACCCAAGCCCCAAGCGAGCATCGAGAAGATAGAAAGCACGCTATATGGTTTAGCTTCGCCCCAAATGACTTCGGTGCCAGCGGCGTTTACGCCGGGGTTGGCAAGGCCGAAGAAATCCAAAAATCCGGGGATGCTGTTTGCGTTTTCGATGATAGCGCCGAAGCCACCTGCGTTAATTGTACCGATGATTACAACGACGGCAAGTGCAACTATCATAACTATACTTTGCATAAAGTCGGATGCGCTTTCTGCAAGGAATCCGCCGATAAGGGTGTAAAGTATTACGAATAGCGCGCCTAAAAGCATCATCCATTCGTAAGGGAGTCCAAATAGGGAAGAGAAAAGCTTTCCGCAAGTTACAAAGCAGCTTGCAGCGTATACCGTGAAGAATACGAGAATGAAAATAGCCGCAAGGAACATTATAATCTTATTCTTTTCGCGGAAGCGGTTGGAGAAAAACTCGGGGAGCGTTATCGAGTTGTTTGCTCTTATACTATAACGACGAAGTCGTTTTGAAACGATGAGCCAATTTAGATAGGTGCCGATTGCAAGGCCGATAGCCGTCCAAGCAGCATCCGCAAGGCCGCACCAATATGCAAGTCCGGGTAGACCCATAAGCAACCATCCGCTCATATCCGATGCTTCCGCACTCATTGCCGTTACCCACGGACCAAAGGAACGTCCGCCAAGGAAATATTCCTCGGAGTTTTTATTTGCACGTTTGGCATAGAATATACCTATACCTAAAACGGCGCCCATATAGATTACCATAGCAATCAATATTTGAATTTGGTCTGAAGTCATAAAGCGGCTCCTTTGTAAAAAATACGTCTATTAATATATGTATGATATAATACCATAAATAGTCAATTGATGCAAGTCCCATATTTATACACAAAAATCCCGACAAATTCGTGTATGTCGGGATTTAGCTTTAATAAGAAAATATATTCGAATAAAAACCTAACTTCTAAATTTAACGGCCGTTTGCTTTAGGCTTTACGCCGTAAAAATGAACGATGTTTCTATCCTTTGGTATATCGCTGCCGTGCATACCGGGACCTAAACCAAGCATCCTATGCGTGCCGTGGTCTGTGGAGAATGCCACGAAAGTATCGTGTCCTTGCCAATGTTCATCAACCGCATTCATAAGCTTATCGAAGCTCTCAACGTAATGCTTGGCGGCAAGTTTTGCAGCAAATGACTCCGGGTGTGATAGGTGCATAACGTCATCATATTCTTGGTTGTAAACTTCGATGACGTCATATTTATCTTCTTTTATTAGCTCCAAGGCCTTTTCCACTACTTGCTTGTCGTAAGGCATCAAGTAATAGTCGATATCGCGCCCTGCAAAAATCTTGGGGATGCTTTGGTTGGCAACGGCTACCATAGCAACCTTTAATCCGCTCCTTGCCCACGAGTCAAACAAGGAATCAATGGTTATCACGGGCTTTACGTATTTTTGTATGCCGTGAACTTCGGGGCTTGCTCCGGTAAACATAGTGCCAAAGCATACGGGCGTTTTGGGTGGGTTTGCCGTTAGGTATTGTATTTTGATATCGGTATGCTTTTCTACGGCTGCAAACCTATCCTTATATTTTTCGTAAAACCATTCGCCTATCGCATCGGGGTTATAAATGAGCATACGGTCAACCTTGCCGCTTTCGGTTTTTGCTTTAACAAGTTCTTCTATTTCGGGAACGTTCTCTTGGTCACTTTGAAGTGGCGCTTCAGCCCCAATAACGTTTGCCCAAGACCGGACGAGCGTAGTAAGTGAACGTTTATTAAATGCCATTTTCTTCATAATATCTCCCCCAATGAAACTAAACCAATTTTACCACCATTGCCTTTATTTGTAAATAGCCATTAAAACAAAACGCGCAAGTCTTACGTTTAACTTTGCGTAAAACTTAAATGCAAATGGACTATTGATGAGTTCCCAAATTACCTCTTGACAAATAACATATTTTAGGATAAAATAAAATCAACCTTATATTTTCATAAATTATTATGGAGAAAAAATGAAATATATCACTCGTGAAATAGAAAGAAAGTTTATAAAAATGAATAGCTTTTTTAAAGCCGTTTTGGTGACCGGTGCGAGACAAGTTGGTAAGACCACAATGTTAAAACATTTAGCGGCAGGAACCAATCGTACCTATGTATCAATGGATAACGCTATGGTAAGAGATCTTGCCCAAAGAGACCCCGTTTTGTTTTTCCAAACGTATAAACCACCAATTTTAATTGATGAAGTTCAAAAGGCTCCCGAGTTGTTTGAGCAAATTAAAATTATGTGCGATGAGAGCGACGAGAAAGGGTTGTTTTGGCTTACGGGCTCCCAACAATACAAAATGATGGAAAGGGTACGCGAAACTCTTGCCGGTCGTATTGGCATTTTAGAGTTATACGGATTTTCTCAAAGAGAGAAAAACGGCTTGGTTTTTGAAGAAGAATTGGATTTTTCATTAGAAACCCTGCAAAAGCGCCAACAAAGAATAGAAAAGAACAACGTAGTGAAGGTTTTCAACCATATATGGGAAGGTGGAATGCCCCAAGTTTATGGCGTGGATGAAGAGCTTAGGAGCGAATACTATAACTCATATATTGATACTTATTTAATGCGTGACGTTGCGGAGGTTGGGGGCATAACAAATGCGGTTAAGTTCCGCAGATTCTTGGCCGGATGTGCTGCTCTTGTTTCGGAACAAGTTAATTATGCTACCCTTGCTGAGTCAGCAGATATCAGTGCACCTACGGCAAAAGAATGGCTAAAGATTTTAGAGGGTCTACACATAGTATATCTATTAGAACCGTATTCCAATAATGAGTTAAAGCGATTATCCAAAACCCCAAAATTATATTTCTGTGATACAGGTCTTTGTGCATATCTTTCTATGTGGCTTACAGCTCAAACGTTAATGAATGGCGCGGCAAGTGGACACTACTATGAAAATTACGTGGTTATGGAGCTTGTAAAGAACTATGCCTATTCAAAATCCAAAATTAACTTATCTTATTATCGAGATAGCAATGCAAAGGAAATAGACGTATTAATTGAAGAAAACGATACGATACATCCGTTAGAGATAAAAAAATCTTCAAGCCCTGATAGGCGTGAAGTAAAAAAATATGGTTTGCTTGAAAAAGCATCTCTTAAGCAAGGAAATGGTGGCATTGTATGTATGTGCGAACAACCTATTCCTATTGATGAACAAAATTGTTTCATCCCAAGCAATTTGATATAAGCTTATATCTATTAACAAAAGTCTAATTAAAATCAAAAGTCTTAGTAGAAGGAGCTAAAAAGCGTAATATTTTATTTTACTCTATACAATAACTAAAGTTTATGTTATAATACCCAAGAATTTACCAAAAGAGGAGGCGCTATGAATAAACGAGAGTTTAGTAAGTTAATTCTAAGAATTAATCAAAATGAACGCGCCTTTGAAAAATTTTATAATTATTATTTTGGTAAAATAGTTTGTGTATTGAGTAGGAAGTATGGCGAAGATTTAGCGAAAGACGCTACGCAAGAATTCTTTTTAAAATTGATAAATAATCCACATTTAGCAAATGACGTAGAACACCCAAATTCTTGGATGTTTGCGTGTTGTGAAAATTTAGCAAAGAACAAGATTGCTAAAGATGCAAAATATAAGTTAATATCATACGAGCCACAAGACAAGGTAGTTTTTCCAATTAGGGTTGAGTACATAGACCTATATGATAAATTAAACGAACTTCCCGAAAAAGAACGAGAGCTAATATATAAAATTTATTGGAAAGATTATAGTCAAGAAGAGATTGCAAAGGAAATTGGTATAAAATCGGGTACTCTTAGACAACAACATTCACGAATTCTAAAAAAGTTAAAATAAAAATGTAACAAAACCCTCTTGAGTAGTGTCTATATAATAGAAACAACACAGGAGGAAACAAAAAATGAAAAAACTAATCATTTGCGTTGCTATTATCGCAATAGTAATGTGTACAAGCTTGGCAGTTGTTCCATTTACGACTGCTATGGCGATGGAACTCAACGGAGATGAATACGACCAAGTATTCATCGAAA
>JAFTZC010000017.1 GCA_017461065.1 Clostridia bacterium
CTTTATGCTAATCGGTATGATTGGTTTTGAAGGTTACTCAATGATTGATACCGGCACTTTCGTACCGCTACCAATTATGTTTATCGTAATTCTAATGACGTTGGTAATAGAGCTCGATAACAAAAATCACCCCGAAACTTTTATTGATTACAAAGCACTTCTAAGGGGTAAAAAATAAGCTTAAAATATTCAATAAAAAGGAACTCGCCTGAGTTCCTTTTATTTTTGCAAATATTTCGTTTGGGATTCTCCTTTTTTGACTTTCTGTTACCTTTTTAACAACAACCGTCACTAAGCTTCAATAGTGCAACGCCTTGTTTTGCCTCGCAAATCGGGCAAATTTTAAAGGCTTCTTTGGCTTCGTGTTCGTAGCCGCAACCACCACACTTCCACTTAACTACTTCGTTCTTTTTATAGAGTGTGCCGCTGTTCATTTGGTTATAAAGGTCGGTTAGCATCATACTATGACAATTTTCCACTTGACGGATATTCTTATATAATTCGGCAATATCCACAAAGCCTTCATCTCTTGCAACTTGCTCAAATTCTGCGTAGATATCGTCGCTTTCTCTGCGCTCGTCTTCTGCCGCAAGGCGCAAATTCTCCACCAGATCCCACTTTTCTTTAAATGGGTAGCCCGCACAAATTTCGATGTTTTCTATAGGCTTATCGCTTGCCTTTTGGATATAGGTATAAAACATTCTTGCGTGGTTAAATTCGTTGTAAACGATTTTGTCGATTACTTCTGCAAGCGCGGTGTATCCTTCGTTACGAGCGCCGTACTCAATGAATTTATACCTTACGTGCGCTTGACATTCGCCGGCATAGGACTTTGCGAGATTAAAATAGGTTTTGCTGTTTAATAGTTTCATAATCGTCTCCTTATAGGTTTTATACTATTATTACCCTTTTATTTTTGAATATACCACCCCTTTTGAGCATAAAAAAAAGAGCAAGATTTCTCTTGCTCGTCGCGTTTTATTTTTTTATTAAAGGGTTGCACCGAAGTCTGCCACTATCACTTGTCCCGTTATTGCTTTGGACTCGTCGCTTGCAAGGAACAAAATTACGTTTGCTACGTCTATTGGCAAACAAGGCTTAACGCTTAGGTTCATATGCTTGTTCATTTGTAGCATCATTGCCTTATCAAGACTGCTTGGGTCGGTATGCATCGTCATAGGGGTTACTATCGTGCTGGGGTTTACCGAGTTACATCTAATACCCGTACCTGTAAAGCGTAGCGCCGTGTGCTTGGTAAGGCCTATAACCGCCGCCTTGCTCGTAACGTACGAAGCACCACCCGTGCCGTAAGCGCCTGCAACGGAGTCAAGATTAATAATGGAGCCTGCGTTTTGCTTCATCATCTCTTTTACTACCGCGCGAGTACAATACAAACAGCCCTTAGTGTTTACACCAAGCACCATTTCAAGGTCTTCGTCGCTGCAACTCTCAATAGGCTTTAGACCTGCTTCCAAAACGCCTGCGTTGTTTACTAAGATATCTATTTTTCCGTAAGCCTTTACTACGTCTTGGACCATTGCTTCGACGTCTTCTACTTTAGAAACGTCACAGCGCACTGCCAAAACTTCGCAACCAATAGCACGAATTTTATCTGCAACTTCTTCAAGCTGTGGCATACGGCGAGCGGTAATAACCACCTTTGCTCCTTCCTTTGCAAAGAGTATCGCGGTCTCTGCACCTACTCCCGAATTTCCTCCTGTGATAATAGCAAC
>JAFTZC010000018.1 GCA_017461065.1 Clostridia bacterium
AACCTTATCTCCTTTTTTCTTATAATAGATATGGGCGGAGCCTGATTCGGTACTGCCATCTTCATGTTCTACACTCATATTAAAATTAATCATTCCTCTATCATGATTAAACCATTCTTTAGGTATAGTGAATTTTTCTGAATAGCCATCATTGTCTTTATTTATCAATAACTCTGGAGTATATGGATCCATATACATCGTTCTTAGAATAAATTCACTTTCATATTTTCTTGTTTCAAGATTATAAATATAAAAACCTAATGTGATCTTCACTTGCTCACCTAAAAGCTCCTCATGATACGTTACCTGCCTTCCATAATGAAGTGTTACTTCCACATTATCAACGTTATATCTATTACTCTCTCTTTTTACTTCACAAAAATATGTCGAAGTAAATGGTTTTGTTTGTGTACCAATACAACCATACAATGTGCTTAATAGTATTACAAATAATACTATAATTGCAACGCCTTTTAACTTGCGCATAGCTACTATCCTCCTTGCTTTATTTTTTTTGCTTTATAAGCCTCTCTATAATATAGACAAAGCTAAAAGCAAAAACGTTACGTTTTTATCTGATTTTTTTCTTTTAATTTACATCGGGTTAGTATTTTGCTATTTTATTGTAGCAAAAAGGTACTACTTGCGTAGTATTCTTTTGTTAATATCACAATTTTCCCTAAGTCGCTTGGTTTACTAAATATAGGAAATATCCCTATATGATTATATTAGCATGGCTAATACTCGCTGTCAATAGCGTGCATAAAACGCGTTAGTTTTGTGAAGTAGGTCGCTAAAGAATCGTGTTTTTACTAAAACGCGATTGTTTAGATGAAAGCCGACGGAAAATAGAAAGGAACGCAAATTGCGTTCCTTTTAAGTTTATAGTGATTAGGGATAAGATGCTCCATCGTTATAATATAAAAATCCACAACTTTGCGTAGCAAACTATCACTTTTTGCTTTAGCAAAAATTATCACTCCATAGTAAATCCGTTAGGATTTTTATAGTTCAGGCGCGTTCCTTTCGCGCCTGTGGGTTGCTGTACTTGGCGTACTGCGCCCCGACGGAGCTTGAGTTTAACGAAGTATTGCGCTAAAATGTCGCGTTTTATTTTACGAGACGTTCTTGAACAAGCTCCACACTACCATCCGGGGAAATGGTGATGATAGTGCCACCACGTTGCTCGTGCTCGTTTTCGATGCCGATGTATGCAAGGTGGTCGATGCTCATACCGTAGGTTAGACGGATGCCCTTGTAGTCAAGTGACCAGAAGTTGGTGTGGTCGTGGCCACAGAATACGCCTTGGGTTGAGCCGAGTGCAAGTGCCGTTTCGAAGAATCTGTCTTCGGGTACTGAGCAGCATACTTTTTCGTCGGTTTCCTTAGCCTTGCCGTAGTAGTAAGTTACGTTTTCGGTATTCTTATATTCGTTTGCGCGGTACTCGTTCCAAGCCGTTTCGTACTCACGGAGTGGAATGTGAATGAATACCAAGCTCTTTACTACGCCTGCGTTTTCGTCGATAGCTTTGTTGAGATTGTTCATACGTTCAACTTCACTTTCATACCAAGAGATTTGGTTTTCGTGTAGGCCGTCGTACTCGTCAAGGAAGCCGGTTACGTAGGAGTGAGTGTCCATCATATAAAGGGTTTGGGTGATAAGACCGGCGGAGTTCTTTACGTTGATTGCGTAGTTGATATCGTCTGCGCCTTCGGCTCTGTCGATTAGACAATACTTGCTGCTTCTATAGATGTTATATAGGTCTTCACGGCGATATAGTGAGTAGTCTTCGGTATCGTGGTTACCAAAGCAAACTGCGTAATATACGCCAAGCGTATCCATCAAAGATACGAATAGCTCGGTTTCGCGACGATTGTCAATAGTGCCTGATTGGAAAGGTACGGGATAAACGATATCGCCCGTTGCAACGATTAGGTCGGGCTTTACGCGCTTAACGAGTTCTTCGACTGCATCAAAAGCCTTTCTATCCTTGCCGATACTAAACGCACCGCCGCCGATATGAATATCGGTTAGTTGCAATACTCTAAACTCTCTGTCGGTATAGAAGGTATAAACGCCGTCTTCCATAACGGGAGTAAGTTCGGAGCCAATGTACTCCTTGCTTTCGACAATCCTTATATTTTGAGAATATGCAACTACGTCAACGGCTACAACTCCACATAGCGCAAATAGGATAATGCACAAAATGGTGCTGATAATAGCAAGGGCTTTTGTTCCTTTACCTCTTCTTCTAAGTGCCATAGCTCCTCCATAGCGCGAGCGCGCAAAATAATCTAAATAGTATAAATATAGTATATTACAAAATTAATTTTGTCAATAAGCCTTAGTAAATAATTAAAGTAAAAAAGAGCAAGGTTTTGTCGTCCTTGCCCTTATAGATTGTTATTATACCATTATTCTGCTTTGTTTTTTGATAGTTTTTGTTTGAACTCGCGTGCGATTTCCACGATGGGGAGAGAGCCCTTTTCGGTAATTTCGCCTGCTTTCTTCAAGCAAATCTTGGTAAGTAGCGGTCCTATTATTTCGTATACGAGCGTTGCACAAAGCACTACCGTTACTATCGATTGGCTTATGGTTGCAAGCATAGGCTCACCGCCAACGGTTTGTGCCATACCGATTGCAACGCCTGCTTGGGGAAGCAAAGTAATACCGAGATAATTTTTGACGTTTTTGTCAGCCTTGGTAACAAGTCCACCTGCAAAAGCACCGAGATATTTGCCAAATGAGCGCATAACGATGTATACGATACCGATTACTCCAATGTATGGGATTACGTCAAGGTCCAACGTTGCGCCCGATATTACGAAGAACAACATAAATAGCGGTGGCGTCCATCTTTCGGCTCCGTCCAAAATAATGACGGCGTCTTTACGTGCGTTGGTAAAGGCTGCACCTACCATCATACAAATGAGAAGTGAGCTCATATGCACGCCAAGTATTTCGATTTCGCATAGTCCTACTGCAACGAGTACGGTTGCTACCATAGCACTAAGTCTATTGGCTCTTGACTTAAATAGCTTACATACCCCTGCAAGGATTAGTCCAAGCGCACAGCCTATTGCAAGGCTTAAAACGATTTCAAGTAGTGGTTGGAGCGCAATGGTCTTTGCGGTAATTTCTCCGCCGCCTGCAAGAACTTTTGCAACGCCAAAGCAAATTGCAAATACGACAAGACCAATTGCGTCGTCGAAAGCAACTACAGGGAGTAGCGTTTCGGTAACGGGGCCCCTTGCCTTATATTGGCGCACGACCATAAGGGTTGCGGCAGGTGCGGTAGCGGTTGCAATTGCTGCAAGCAACAAAATCGCAGGCGTACTGATAAGGCTTGGGTCTATCGCTTGGACGATAAATAAACCTGCCATAACGAAAGCAACTGCGCCGAAAGCTTGCATAAAGGTTATGGTGAGCACCTTGCCACCAAGACGCTTGATGGCGTCAAGCTTGAACTCACCACCGATAGAAAAGGCTATAAAGCCAAGTGCAATTGTGGAAATAAAGCTGATATCAGCAATATTTTCGGTATTTAATAAATTGATACAGTAAGGTCCAACGATAATACCTGCGATAAGATATCCCGTTACGTTTGGAAGATTAAAGAGCTTCATCACTCTGTTAAGAATCAGTCCAAAGACCATAGCAAGGGCAACGCCCAAAATAGCATTCATAATTTTCTCTTCTTTCTTTTATACGTGTTTTTGTGTTTAGTTGATATGATAATATTCGCTTTATAGACCTTCGTAATAATCAACGGGAATGGAGAACATAACGCCCTTATGAGTAAGGTCCTTTACGATATTGCGTACGGTTGCTTTGATTTCTTCCATCTTGTCGGGCTCAACGAGCATCATAAGAGTATGTCCCGAGTCGAAATGGCGCCTTGAAATCTTGGTCAAAAAGCCGAATACGGGCACGGCTTCAACGCTGTCTTCGTGCATTGCGTTATGTACGGATACGCTTGGGAGCACTATACCGTTGTAGCCTTCTGCGTTGATTTCGGACAAAACGTGCTTAAATTCACTTTCATTTTTAAGGTTAACTACTAATAAATGCATACTGCACCTCCTTAATTCAAGCGAATTATAGACCTTTAACTTCGTTAAGTCAAATGAATTACAAAAAAATATCTTGCTCTTGCTATATATTTTCGGTCGTGCTATAATGTGCCTATGGAAAATTTTAACGTAAACGAAAAAAGATTCATTTCAGCCGTTGAAAAAGCGCTTGACGTCGCGGCAAAAAAGCTGCCCGACGACGTGGTTGCACGCCTAAGCGAAATGCGAGATAGCGAAACGTCACTCTCAGCCAAAGCCTTTTACGACTGCTACTTTGAAAATATGGACAAGGCAACGGAGCTTTCTCGCCCCATTTGTCAAGACACCGGCGTAGTCAACTTCTACGTCAAGGTTGGCACGCACTTTCCACTTATTGATAGCCTTGAAGCACTTCTCGTAAAGGCCGTCGAAAGAGCTACCCAGTCCGTTCCACTCCGCCACAACGCAGTGGAAACTTTCGTTGAAAAAAATACCGGCACCAATCTCGGCACCAAGGTGCCGTATATCGAGTGGGAAGTTGTACCCCACTCAAGCGAGCTTGAGCTCACTATCTACCTTGCAGGGGGTGGCTCGTCACTCCCCGGCAGAGCTACCGTTATGGTACCGTCAGCCGGCTACGAAGCAATCACCGAGTTCGTCCTTGACACTATGGTAAACTACGGCATAAACGCTTGCCCGCCCCTTGTCGTGGGGGTTGGCGTAGGTCCTTGTGTTGCAAGTTCTGCTCGCCTTGCTAAAAAGGCAACTTTGCGTACTTTAGGTTCTCGTAATAGTAGCGAAGTGGTAGCCAAAGAAGAACAAAAACTGTTTGACACTCTAAACAAAATCGGCATCGGCCCACAGGGCTTAGGTGGACGTGAAAGCGTTATGGCCGTGCATATCGAAAATATGGCAAGGCACCCCTCCTCCTTTGGCGTAGCAGTTGCTTTCGGCTGTTGGGCACACCGCAGAATGACGTTGAAAATAAGCGATACTCTTGACTTCAAAGTAACCACTCATAAGGGGGTAACGCTATGAAGAAAATCCTAACTACTCCACTAAGAGACGACGATATTATATCCCTAAGGGTGGGCGACGTAGTCTACCTAAGCGGCACGCTCGTAACGGCGCGCGACTCCGGTCACAAACGTAGAGTAATGGAAGGCGTTATCCCGTCAACAGACCTAAAAGGCGGCGCGGTATTCCACGCAGGCCCTATCACCAAGAAGACCGGGGACAAGTACGAAATCGTAGCTATCGGACCCACTACTTCGATGCGTATGGAAAAGTACGAAAGCGACTTTATCTCGCTTACAGGCGCAAAAATGATTATCGGCAAAGGCGGTATGGGCGCAAATACCACCGCAGCTTGCGTTCGCGACAAAGCCGTGCATTGCGTTTTCCCGGGCGGATGCGCCGTAGTGGGTGCAAGTGAAGTGGAAGAAGTCGTTTCCGCCGAGTGGCTCGACCTTGGTATGCCTGAAGCTTTTTATACCCTAAAGGTAAAAGAGTTTGGTCCGCTAATCGTCTCTATTGACACCTTGGGCAACAACCTTTACGACCAAAATAAAAAGGTATTTAACCAAAGAAAGCAACAAAAATAATCGTCACATATATTTACTTATATATAAGCGCGTAAAAAAAATGTTGATTTTATGCAAAAAATTTGGTTTACATACTTGAATTATGCATAAAGTAGTGCTATACTACTAAAAAAATTAGTTGCAGGATACTATGAACTACTTGAGCTTAAACAGCAAAATATCCATTTTTAATACCTTTCAAAGTAGGGTTTTTGCTGTTGTATCCATAATTACCATTATTATTTCCATTATTATTATCCCCTAGGGGGATAGATTTTTAGGAGCTCAGTCCAGCCAGACAACGGACAAATTAATAGTAAACTTTTTAACTTCCTTCGGGTGGTCTTTACTTTTGCGTTTAGAATTGTTGCTCATCCGTAGTAAATAGTATATAATTGATAAGAATTTTATGGTGCAACACCAATAAGGATATAATATGTATAATAATTACGAAATCAAACAAATTGCAACCCGTCTCAAATACCTACGCGAATCTCTTGACGTTAGTGTCGA
Source organism: Clostridia bacterium (assembly GCA_017461065.1). Classification (GTDB taxonomy): domain Bacteria; phylum Bacillota; class Clostridia; order Christensenellales; family DTU072; genus Stercoripulliclostridium_A. Next base: position 6,149 of record JAFTZC010000018.1, read on the forward strand.
AGAAGCCGCCAAAGCAGCCCAAGTCAGCATTTCCGAATATCGTGATGCAGAAGCAGGCAAGGTTGACTTCACTTTCAACTTCCTACAAAAGCTCGCAAAGCACTTCGGCGTAGACATCATTCAGCTTATCACCGGCGAAACGCCCCGTCTAACCGGCTTCCAAGTAACACGTAAAGGCGAAGGCAAAAGCTTGGAGCGTGAACACGGTTTTGAGTACATCCATAGAGCGGCTATCTTCAAAGATAAGAGTGCAGAACCCTTTATCGTAACCGCCAAGTACGACCCAGAAGAAGCAAACAAGCCCGTACAAGTAAGCACCCACGACGACCAAGAATTCGACTACATCCTAAAGGGTAAGCTCCGCGTTACCGTTGACAACTACACCACCATTCTTGCAGAAGGCGACTCTATCTACTACAACGCAAATCTTCCCCACGGTATGGTAGCATACGACGGCGATTGTGAATTCATTGCAGTCGTTATCAAAAACTCCAAGACCCTATCCGAAATCAAAGAAGTCAGCGCTGAAGAAGCTGAAATCGAAAACAAGGAATACAAAGAGATCTTCCACAAGTTCGTTACCCCCACTCTTGACGAAAAGGGCAGACTTACCAATCTTGATTTCCACCCTGAAGATAACTTTAACTTCGGCTACGACGTAGTTGACGCTATCGCCGACAAGACTCCCGACAAGACCGCAATGGTTTGGCTCGACAACAACAAAAACGAGCGCATCTTCTCATTCCGCGACATCAAGGAGCAATCCAACAAAACCGCCAACTTCTTCAAGGCGCAAGGCATCAAGAAGGGCGACACCGTTATGGTCGTTCTAAAGAGAAGATATCAATTCTGGTACACTATGGTAGCACTACACAAGATGGGCGCCGTTGCAGTACCTGCATCTCACCAACTTACCGCACACGACTACGATTATCGCTTCAACACCGCCAAAATCAAGGCTGTCGTTATGGTAGGCGACGAGCATATGCAAACCGAGTGTGAAGAAGCTCTTAAGATTTCTCCCACCGTCGAAAAGCTCATCCAAGTTGGTGGCGTAACCCGTGATGGTTGGGTGGACTTTGACTCAGGAATCGAAAATCAGTCTTCCGAACTTCAAAGAATGGATACCAATATTAACGAGCTTATGCTTATGTACTTTACTTCAGGTACTGCAGGATATCCCAAAATCGCAGCACACACACACAAGTATGCTCTCGGTCACTTGGTAACTGCAAAGTATTGGCACAACGTAGATAGAAACGGCTTGCACTTCACCATCTCCGACACCGGTTGGGGCAAATCTGTTTGGGGCAAGCTATACGGACAATGGCTATCGGAAGCAGCAGTATTTACTTACGACTTCGATAAGTTCAAAGCTGAAGATATCCTACCCCTATTTGCAAAATATCATATCACCACATTCTGTGCTCCGCCCACAATGCTAAGATTCTTCTTGCTTGCCGACATCAACAAGTACGACCTAAGCTCACTCAAATACGTTACCACCGCAGGCGAAGCACTCAACCGCGAAGTATTCGACCAATTCTACAAGACCACCGGTCTTAAGATTAAGGAAGGCTTTGGTCAAACCGAAACCACCCTTACCATTGCAAACCTTGTCAACAACGACATTCGTCTTGGCTCAATGGGTAAGCCCACCCCACAATATAACGTTGATATCGTAGACGAAAACGGCAACACCACCAAAGATGGTGAAGTCGGCGAAATCGTCATCCGTCTTGACGAAGGTAAGCCCTTCGGCCTATTCGAAGGCTACTATCTAAACGAAGAATCTACTGCAAAAGCAGTTAGAGACGGCCTATACCACACCGGCGATATGGCTTGGCGCGACGAAGAAGGCTACTATTGGTATATGTCACGTATCGACGACGTTATCAAGTCAAGCGGCTATCGTATCGGACCGTTTGAAATCGAATCGGTTATTATGGAACTACCCTACGTTGTAGAATGTGCAATCACCGGTGTTCCTGACCCCATCCGTGGTCAAGTCGTAAAGGCAACCATCGTACTAAAGGACGGCGTTGAAGGCAACGATGCTCTCAAGAAGGATATTCAAACCTACGTCAAGACCCACACCGCACCATACAAGTACCCAAGAGTTATCGACTTCGTCAAAGAACTCCCACGTACCACCAATGGTAAGATTAGAAGAGTTGCACTACGCAAATAACAACGCTTTAGCACAACAAAAAGCCCCGATTACTCGGGGCTTTAATTTTGGTTTAGTTTTATTAAGCTTCTACGCTTTCGCTTTCAACTGCTATTTCTTCGGTTTGTGCGCTTGCCTTTGCCATACGCTCGGCTCTCATTTGTTCGAGCTCAGCTCTAATCTTTTCCTTCTTCTTGCCGGTGTAGTCAAAGAATAGGATTGGTATGCAAGTGAGAAGCATACCTGCTGCAGGTATTAGCGTAATCATCAAGAACATACCGTCACGTGTAGCGGCGCTTTGAGCTTGCTCAACCAAAATGCCGTCCACTTCAATCGGCTCTTGGTACTTAATGATGGTTAGCATTACCGAAGTAATCAAAGTTGCAACGCCTGCAGAAGCCTTTGAAATAAGGGTTTGTGCGGCAAAGGACACGCCTTCGATACGTTGTCCGTTTTTCCACTCTGCATAGTCGGTGCAGTCCGCAACGAAGTTGTAGGTAATGCAGTTGAACACACCAAGTGGTATACCTATTAGGATTAGGAAGAATAGTAGTACGAAGATAGATGCTACACCGAGCTTATCATAGCCTACGAAGTAAAGAATAACCGATGCAACTACGCCAAACAGCATACTTGCAATGTAGATTTGCTTTAGGCTAAACTTCTTTCTTGCAAGCGGAACGAGTAGCATTGCAGGAACCATACCGATACCTATCATAACGCTCATAACGGTTAGGAACATACCTTTGGTGATAAACGATCTGCCACCATTTGGATACATAATATAATATGATATAACACCGCTTTCGCTTACGACCTTTTCGGTATCGTATAGGTATTTACTAATGTAAGTACCCGAAGTTTGAGCCATCACTACGGTTGAAGCAAGAAGTGCCGCAAGTATAAAGATAAGGAGTGGCTTGTTGGTCACGAAGCCCTTGAAGATTTCCTTGATGGACTTAGGCTCAACCTTAAGAATAAGTTTTTCCTTGGTGCCGAAGAAAGAAAGCAAGCTTATTGCACTGCCCACGCAACCAAAGACGATACCTGCGATGAGATATCCCTTTTCAAGACCGAGAGAATCGGTAATCATAGGAACTACGAGAGTGGGAGCGATACCGCCTATGGTAGAACCGATACGCGCAATAGAAATGAATGCCGAGCGCTCGCCGTCATTGGGTGAAATTGCGCTTGACAAGCTCCAGAAAGGAACGTCTTGGATGGTAAAGCACATACCCCATAGAATATAGGTGAAGTAGCAGAATACAAGTTTACCTGCATCACTCACTATACCAAGATACTTGGGGGATAGGAATAGTAAGCAAGTGGAAACGGCAATGATTGCAGGTGAGAATAGAAGATATGGTCTAAACTTACCCCACTTGGTTTGCGTCTTGTCAACGACGATGCCCATAACGGGATCGTTGAACGCGTCGAAGATACGAGCAATCAAAATGAGAATACCTGCTTGAATGGGGTCGATACCAACTGCATCCGTAAAGAAAATGAGAGCAAAGGTAGACATAAGCGTGTAAATCATTGATCTACCGAATGCAGATACCGTAAACGATGCGTACTCGTGTTTTGCAATGTACTTAGTTTCAGTCATAGTAGTTATTCCTTTTATATTATTGTTTACGCGTATGCGTTAAATATTAAAGTTAAGGTTTGTCTTTTGCCGTTTTTGGTAGCCCGTACAAATCTTTTTTTAGTTCTATTTCTTTTTACGACGGAAGGTAAACATTTCTTTCCAGCCGGCGTTCTTGTAGTTGTTGTAGCGAGTGATAAAGTAGCCTACGACCGCAGAAATTACGGTTGAGATTGCAACTACTATCCAGAAGCCGTAGCTCTTTCCCTCGAAGGGTACGCCCGTGTTCATTCCCCAAAACGATGCAAATAGCGTAGGGACGCTGATGATAACGGTCATAATGGTCAACGTCTTCATAATGGAGTTTTGGTTGTTTGAAATAACCGACGCGTACGTTGACATCGTTGAAGCCAAAATGTCTTGGTAGTTTTTACACATATCAATAGCCTGACGGTTTTCGATTACTACGTCTTCAAGTAGTTCTTCGGAATCTTCGTCAAGCTTCTTTGCCATCTTGGTAACCTTTTCGATTACGACACCGTTGCCACGAAGGGAGGTCGAAAAATAAACGAGTGACTTCTCAAGGTCAAGGAGTTGAATAAGCTCTTTGTTCTTGGTAGCTCTGTGGAGCTCCGTTTGTATACGTTGAGAAGACCTATCGATTTGGCGTAGGTATTGTAGATATTTTACGTGGGTGTAATACAAAAGTTGGTAAAGGAAAAACTCCTTCTTTGAAGTATCAAGGCCCTTAGCTCTACCTGCAAGCAAACTGTGAATAACCGAGTTTTCTCTTAGGCAAACGGTTATGATAGTCGACTTGGTTAGCACCACGCCAAGAGGCATAGTCGAATAGGAATAATAATCCTCTTCTTCTTCAATGATAGGAATGTCAAAAAGTATGAGCGAGTCGCCGTCGTCAATCTCGATACGGGCGCGCTCTTCTTCGTCAAGGGCTGCTTTGAGCAAATCTTCGTTGACGCCGGTTACGCGTTCGATTAGCTCGATTTCACGGTCCGTAGGGTTCTCAAGGTGAATCCACTTATCCTTGATGTTGAGTCCGCCACCAAATTCGGGGCTTTTTTCTACAATGCGCTTTTTTTCGGTTTGAAATAGTTGAATCACATTGCACCTCCTTCCTTTACGGCAATAATAAAGGGATATGTAAGCCATATCCCTTTTGTGAGCGTAAAATGGGAGCACCACAACTTTTCGTTGTGGTATATGGCTTATCTGACTATTAAGTTTCTACTATAAGGGTCGTCCATTATTTTACCTTTTTAGTTTAGTCGATATAGTTTTAGCGCATAACAAAGATTTTTATTATGCGCTAATTTTTTCGTTGATTATTTGTTGAACTTGTCGTCGTATACGCCTGCGCAAACAGCCAAGCAATCTGCAAACAAATCTTCTTCTTCAGCGGTGTAGGTGCCGGAAGCGATTTGGCTGTCGAGATACTCTGCAAATTCAACGAGAGTGATTTCGTCAAGAGCTGGGTCTTCTGCTACTCTAACGGTTAGGTTTACGAGCTCGAGAAGGTGCATTGAACGCTCTTCTTCGGGAGTTGCGGGAGCTTGGTCTACTACTGCAGCAACTTCTTCTTCAACCTTAACGGGTTCGATTACGGGAGCTTCTTCTTCGATAACAAGGCTTTCGTCTACTTTGGGGGTAGTTACGATTTCAAGAATTTCACTATCGCCAAGTTTTGAAGCAAGGATATCTTCGATAGCAGCGTTGATTTCTTCGATGTTTTCGGAGATAAATTCATCTTGGGTTTCGCGGAAGATGATTACGTTGGTATCAAGAGCGTCTTGGAACTTGCGGAAAGATTGTTGAACCTTTTTGTATTCATTCTTGCCTGCAAGGTTTAGGAATGCGCCGAAGATTACGTATACGATCCACGGAACAACCAAAGTGCCAAGTACGGGGAGAACCAACAATACGATGCCTTTGATTCCTTCTACGGAAGCAACGTCGATACCTTTTACAACGTCGTAGCAGCTAATAGCGGAAAGAAGAATGCAAGCAAGGATTACGATTGAGCTGACTACTTTGTAGAAGCCTTTGCCACCCTTGTAGTTGGGGTTGCCCTTGCGTGCGCCAAGAACGTCGTTTTCGCTGATGTAGTCCGAGGGATAACCGGTTTGTTGTTCCAAGAATGCGCCCCAGCCACGAGCAACTGCAACGGGCATAACTTTTGCTTGGATGCGAGCGTTAAGTCCGTCAACGTTCTCTGCATCAACGGTGCCGTTGGCGTTTAGGTAAGCAACGGTGTCGTCGAGATGCTTTCTGAGCTTGTTAGCTTTGCTACCTGACTTGATGGCAAGTGCGATGAAGAAGGTAAGGATTACCAAGATAGCGCCGAGTGCAAGAATGTAAACGGCGGGTGAAAGAGTGCCACCAAGACTAAGGAAATCAATTTTACCCATAATAGATTGGATGCTTTCGATAATTTTTTCCATATCCCGCTCCTAAAGAATAGTATGTAAGATAATTATAAATGCAATCGCCAAATTTTGCAACCCCTTTTTTTATAAAATTTTATATTATATATAAATATATGTATTTTTAGGGGTTAAAATTCGACTACTTCGCCTCGATTGAGCACGAAAACTGCTTTGCGGGATAATTTTTTACCACTCATTTCCTCGTAGGCGCGAGCGTAAAGCGCGATTTGACGGGCGTATCTGCCCCTTAAAACTTCTATCGGGGCACCGGACACCTTGTAATCTATGAGAATATTTTCTTCCCCTTCCACCAAAAGGTCCATTACGCCTTGTACGAGCGTGTAGTCGGTCGCGCTCGTGCCCTCAAGCACTTCGCACGCCGGTGCGTAGTAGATAAATTCTTGCTCGCGCTTGCACTCTCCCTTGCGCACGACGTCAAAGAGTGGGTGCGACAAAGTCTTTTTGATGACGGCAGGGTCTACCGTACCTAAACCAACCCTACCTTCGCTCTCTAACTTTGCAACGAAGTCCTTGATTTCGCTTTCTGAGCCGATATTAAAGTCGATTAGCTCCATAACTTTGTGATAATCTATACCTATCTCGGCGTTTTGGGAATCTAAACTTGGCACAAACGCCGTTTCTTCCCTGTTTTTTGCGTTGAGAGCGGTAACCGTATACTTGTTGGACAAGGCGGTGCTTTCTTGGTAGGCGTAAGGAGCAAAGGTAAGCGGAGCTGCAGACGTAAACTGCTCTTTAGAAATGGTTTGTTGCTCGCAAGTAATCAGCGTACAAGTGGGATTTACAAACACTTCTATCTCGGGATTATGCATTGCGGCGTACACTACCCAATCCATAAAGGTTTCAAGCTCGCTCGCCAAGGCGTACTTGGCGCTACCCTTTAGCTCCAAGCAGTCCTCTTCCAATTTAGCCTTGCCGCTAACGTATAGCCTGCACTTAGCACGAGTAAAGGCAACGTACATAAGGCGCAACGCTTCGTACTTTTGTTTTTGTAAAATACCCTTTTCTATGGCCTTGCGGCGAGTGGGCTTCATCGTTTGTCCGTTTTCGTGGTCAAAATCGTTGACACCTATGCCGTATCGCGAATCGATTACTATAGTTTGCCTTTCGGCACTCTTATTCATCTCCGTTCCTGAGTGCGCCATAAAGACCACGGGGAACTCCAACCCCTTGCTCTTGTGAACGGTCATCATCGAAACGGCGTCAACCGCGCCTTGCGGTTCTTCGATTTTGAAATCCACGCCACTATCCAAAAATTCAAGATAGCTCTCCAAACTTAAGCTAAACTTTTTGGACCTAAGCGTTTGTATAAAGGCGTTATAATAATTTATTCTATCCGTCCTGCCTTCGCTAAACAGCTTGGTGATATATCCCGTATCCGTCATAATCGCACCGACAAGAGTGGGCACGTCGACCAATGCGGAAAGCTTTTTATATTTTGATAGTTGCTTAAAGAAGCCGTCTATCTTGTCGTTAAGTGCGCCGTCGTAAGCCAAAACGGACTCGTGGAAGAATTTGAGTTTGTAACTTGCTTTTCTTATCTCGGATAGCTCACTTTCGCTAAAGCCGCCAAAGGGAGATAGCATTGCCCCTGCAAGATGTTGGTCTTGCTTGAAGTTATCTATCGTCCTAAGATAGCCGTTGATTGCATCGATGTCTTCGGTGGATACGTTGCCGTCGAAGCCTTCGGCGCTATAGGGTATGCCCATTTTATCAAACACCTTGCGCGTGCCTTTGGATTGGGTCTTGGTGCGATACAGCACGGCTATATCGCCATATCTCAACGGACGATAGCTACCGATAGACTTATCAAAAATCTTTTCGCTACCCACCAAGCTTTGTATCTTGCTTGCGATATAATAGTCTTCGATTTCTTCTTCCTTAGCGTGCTTTCTGCCACCCTTTACGGAGTACACGAAGTCGTCGGCTTCCGCCTTTTCCTTTTGCTCGTCGCTAAATACCGCAACTTCCACGCAGGGCTCTAATGCAATGCTATCACTATCAAGACCCATTTCGCCAAACAGTGATTCACCCTTATAATCAATACCGCCGAAGTCGTAGGTCATAAGCTCGGAGAATACTTTGTCTACAAAGCTAAGCACTTCTTGCGCCGAGCGGAAGTTTTTGTTGAGCGGCACGTTTTTACCTTCTTCTTCCGTTTGATAGCGGTTGAGCTTGTCCAAGAATATTTGCGGCTCGGCTTCTCTAAATCCGTATATCGCTTGCTTTACGTCGCCAACCATAAACAAGTTGCCGCGTGCTATCTTTTTGAAAATGGCTTCTTGGAGCTTGTTGGTGTCTTGATACTCGTCAAGGAAAATATAGTCTATACTCTCGCTAAACTCTTTGGTGATGGTTTTGTTTTCAAAAATCTTTAGAGCAAATCTCTCGACGTCTTCGAAGTCTTGCTTGCCTTCTTCCGTTTTAAGCTCTTGGTACCTTAGGCGCACCTTTTCCACTACGTCAAGAATTTTTGCAACGAGACGTTTGCTATCGTCGTCTTCGCGCCTTAGATTATCTATGCCCTTGTCGAAATTTTCCTTCGCCTTTGTGACGAGCTCCTTTACCCTGTTGTTTAATACTGCAAGTTCTTCAATATACTTAAGATTTTCATCCGAAGTCTTGGTCTTTTTGGGCATAGCGCTCAGCGCACCCATCTTTTCGACAAACTCCACAAAACCCAAGTCGTCTTGATATGTAATGGCGGTGCATATATCGTCAAGCTCGGTGGCCTTTGCGTAGTTAGCAGCCCTTTCTTTGTCGGTTGCATCTTGAACTTCAAGCGCAGCTTTGACCATCATCTCCGCCTTTGGGCGCATAAGACCGAACGCTTTACGATAGTACGCTATCAAGTCCTTGACCGCCTTGCTTTCGATAAAATCCTTTTCCGCTTCCAACTTAGCAAAAGCCATAAAGGTAGCCGGGCACTCTTGCGCGGACAGGAAGTTGAGCACCAAGTTAATGGTTTCTTTTAGGCCGTCGAAGTTTTTGGACTTGCCGTACAGGGTTGCCAGCTCGTTGAAGGTATCGTCGCCACCCTTGATGAGCTCGACGAATATCTCGTCCATAGCCTGACTTCTCAGCGCCTTACCTTCTTCGTCGTCAAGAAGGTCTAAAGCCGGGCTCGTGCCTATTTCTTCAAAATAACGCTTGTATATTTGACCGCAAATGGAGTCAATGGTACCTATGAACGCAAAGGGGAGCAAGCGTAACTGTTCTTTGTAATGGACTGCGTGCTCGTCGCCAAGACGGACGGCATCGGATAGCTTTTCGGTGAGCTTTTCGCGCATATCGGCGGCACTTGCCTTGGTAAAGGTTAGCACGATTAGACGAGTGATATCCCCCTTTTTTAGGTAGCGCATAATTTTTTCCACCATAACGGTGGTTTTACCGCTGCCGGCACTTGCCGACACCAGCATATCTTTGTTTATAAACTCAAGAGCAGGTGCTTGACCACTTTTTTCAAAATCAATAGCCATTATTCATCCTCCTCCGTCGTTACTGCAAGGGGCGTGTTTTGAGATAGCACTTCTCTTTCCATACCCTCTTTTGCGCCACCGCATATAGCCTTGTATCCACAATTGTCACAAGTACCCTTGGTCGGCACCTTTTCAATATACCCTTCGCCGATTTCTTTGATGGCAATGGGAATGATTTTTTGGACGTACTCCAAAATCTTGGTCATTTCGTCGTCGGTCAGCTTGTTTTTCCTACTCATCGAGGACACTTCGCCACCCTTAATCTTAAAGTTAATGGGGATAACGTCCGAATTGTGATAGCATTTGTCGTTTTCGACGGCCTGCATATAGGTTTCGCCGTCAAGCGCCTTGACGTTTTGCTCACTTAGTACCATTTGACCGGTAAAACGATAGTTCCTACCCTTTGAGAAATAGCCACTCTTTATCGGCAGATAGAACGAGCCTATGGGTTTTAACCCTAAGCTATCCCTAAGCACCAAAAGGTATAAATATAATTGCAGCTTTTCGCCGTAGTATACCTTGTGAATTTCGCTCTTGGGCGCGCCCGTCTTGTAGTCGATAGCAATTGCTACGTCTTTGCCCGAAATCTTTGCTACGTCCACCCTGTCTATCTTGCCGTGGAATGCGACGTCGCCGTATGGAGTATGGAACTTTACGGGAGTGATAGCACCCTCTCGCGAGCTAAACTCAAGCTCGATATAGGTTGGGTCAAAGCTTCCCTTCAGTACGTTTTCGGTTAGGTCAAGCGCCGTTTGACGAGTTTCGCGCCTAAGCCTTCTAATGAGATACGCAAGGGATGGGTCTCTTGTAAGATAGCCAAGCTTCTCCGAGTCGAACACTTCGCTGACCGCTTGGTCGGCATAGTCTTCGCGCTCCTTAGCCGAAAGATCCCTGAGCTTGCCAAGGGTCTTTTTAAAATATCTCTCCAGCACTTCGTGTACGAACGTGCCCACGTCCGCTACGCGCAACACGCCCTCTTGCCTTTCTTGAAGCTTCAAGCCAAATTGGAGATAGTGCCTATATGGGCAAGCAAAATACTGCTCGAGCTGAGTTACTTTGGAGTGTAAGTCATCCCCAAAGGTGTATAGGAGTGGCACTTGTTCTACGCCCTTTTGCTCCAAGCTAAGGAGTCTCTTTTCTTCGTCCGTGAGCGTTGCGTATATCCTTTGGACAGCTTCACGGGAGATTTTGGAGCGGTCGCTTAGCATTAGAGTATAGAAGGCGTTTTCCCTGCTGCCTACTGCGTTCTCAATTTCTTCCGCAGTAGCGCTTGGGCCTATCTTGAAATCGTCGCTAAGTCGCTTCAACTTGCTTCCAAGTAGCCTTGAAACGTCCTTGATAACCTCGGACGGCTTGTTTTGGGTGGCGCCTAAACCGATTTCGGGGTAACCAAAATACAATTTTTCCGTCTTTGTGACCAAATCTATGAGCGCAAAACGCTCTTCCCTTATCCTATCAAGCGGAGTGGGATAGAGTCTAACGCCGCTTTCGGCGAGCCTTTCCATATCAAGGGGCGAAACTATTGCCTGATAGCCGTGCAAGGTGGGGAGTGTGTCGGCGGTTGCGCCTATTACGAAGATTGCCCGTTGCCTTAGCACGCAACTTTCGCGTAACGCACCAACGAAAACAGCGTCTATATATCTTGGTATAAGGGCAATTTCTTCGGCTTCAGCCGAAGCGGAAAGCATCTTCCTAAATCCGCTTGCACTCTCTACGTCGTCGCCGAGCACCTTGACGTACTCTTGCAGTATTTGTTTTATTCTATCCTTTGCTTGCTCGTTAAGAGCAATCATAGTTGCGTCTTGCCCTTCAAGGGTGGCAGTTAGAGCTTCGTCAAGAGCGGAGCTTTCGACAATGCTCGTTATTGCGTTGGCAAACTGCGCAACCGTCTTTTCCTTTTCAAAGGGTGCGCATATCGAAACAAGTTTTAAGCGCACTTGCTCGTAGCTTTCATTTTCAATGGGGGTCAAATAATCGTCGTAGCTTAGGTTTTGGCTTAAAATGTAATTTTCAAAATCCGATGCAAGCTGATAGTCGGTAAGGAAAAGTGGATTTTTTATAAGCGTCCTAACCTTATCGAGCCTATATCCGTATCTCACTACGTCTAAAATACAAGCGATATACTTGTAAATCACCGCTTTGGTTAGAGTGTATCTTTCGTCCATAAAGAAAGGTATGCCGTATCTTATAAGTATCTCTTTGAAATCGGTTGACGCCCTATCCATACAATCGATTACGGATATATCGTTAAACCTAAGTCCTTCGCGCCTTACGAGACGGAGTATCTCCCTTGCGACGGCGTTGTATTGCTCGTACACGCTGCTTTCGCGGAAAAGAACGACCGCGCCCCTATCGCACCTATTGGTCGCGTTTGACACGGCGAATAGATTTTTGTGGAGCGTGCTAAAAGGCTCCTTTACTACTTCGACGGCACTTTCATTGCTATCAATTTCTATTTTGCTTTCCTTTAGCTTATAGGTTAGTCTTTCGATAATATCCGTAGGATAAAGGTCGCGATTTGCGCCATAGTTCGTATCCAAAAGGGCAATGGTAACGCCCTTGGAGCACTTTGCCAAAGCAACTATGATATCAATTTGCTTTTCGCTCAAAGAATCAAATCCGTATATATAAAAATGGCTTTCGGCGATTTTAGACGAAGCGGCTATCTCGTTTTGGAAGGTTTCAAGACGAGTAGTAGAGTCGCTAAACTCCGTTAGCATATCCAAATAATTGCGATAAAGCAATAGGATGTCCTTGGCTTTGTTGAGCGTGGTGCCACTTAGTTTTAGAAGACTTTCTTCAAATTGCTCTACGGTAACGCCGTTGTTGCGAATAGAAGCGATTACCGCGTACATTTCGCCCGCAAAGCCGTCGCTAAGGGAAGCCTTATTATAATGGACGAGCTCGGAACGCACCTTCCCAACAACCTTTTTAAAGAATAATACTGCGCCTTGCTTGCTAAGAGTATATCCTATTTTGCCATCAAGCACCTTTTTTGCATAGCGCATAAAGGAAGCGACTTCGATATTCATAGAGCCTTTTAGCCCCAATCTTTCGAAGACGACTTTCTCGGCGCTAAGCGCGTGCGCGTCGGGAACGATGACGACGTGACGACCCTTGGTGTGGTCGTTCCTACCGATATTATCTATGACGGCGTTCATCCCGGCGTTCGTTGTGTTTGAAGTAATAATTTTTATCATAGGTTTTCCTTCTACGTGCGCGCACAGGCGTACACATAATACATTATCATAGTAATGGGATTTTTTCAAGTCGTATTTTATTTTAAAGGTGAGAACGTCCCGTTTATGGGACAAATTAAACTAAAAAAGCCTTGCACATATCATCGAACAATCGTCGCGGTGCTCGGGAGAAAGCCTTTCGATATTTTCCATAACGACCGAGCATATCTCGTCGGGGTTGCGCGTGTCTACCTTGGATAAGATGGCTTCGAGATTTTCCTTGCCTAATCCGTCTATTACGCCGTCGGAGCATAACACTATGAAGTCGCGCGGACTCATAACGTGCGTTTCGGCAATGGGGCTTATCCCTTCGACTATACCAAGCGGCAAGCTTCCGCACGAAAGCTCCGTCAGGCCGTCGGGAGTTATAATATAGCCTTCCCTTGCGCCTTGCTTTATAGTGTCGACTTCGCCCGTGTCGGTGTCGATGACGGCTATGTCTACGGCGTTAAATTCTTCCTTGTTGCGTACCTTGAGCAAAGACTCCACGCTCCTTAGCACGGTTAAGTGGTCAAAGCCAGCCCTATATAAAGACGATATAAGACTAACTGCCGAGCGGCTGTTTTCGTCGGCTTCTTCACCGTGCCCCATTCCGTCGGATAGGCAAAGCATTACCTTGTGAGAGTTGAGCCTAACGACGACTTCCTTGTCTCCCGACCCATAATCGCTTGCCGGCGACACCCTTTCGCCGTATGCCACCCTATATTTGGGTTCTCTTTCCCAAAAGGTGCTTACGTTGCCGTCAACCGTGTCTTTGCTGTCAACTATCCACATTGGATGACCCATTATCCGTGAAACGATTTCCCGAACTTTGCTTTTACGCGCGTCTTGCTCCCTAATATTAAGGCATATCTTATCGCCGTCGTACACTATAATCTCGCTTACCCCCACCCCTTGCTCGTTAAAAGCATCTCTTAGCTTACTTTCCACCACCGGTGCGTAGCGAAGCGGTGTGCCTGCGTCCGTTGCAACGCACTCCAAAATCTCGCTTAGTCCGTCTACTTGCTCTTTGAGTAGGCGTTTGCTTTCAGCAATAGCACTCGTCTTTTTGCTTTCTTCTTGCTTTTCAAATAGGATTTCGTTTGCCTTGATTATCAGCCCGTTTAGGCGCACGCACCTACTGCTTAAAAAGGGGGAAGCATCCAAGATGCTCGCTTTGCCCATTTCGATAGCAGAACCCATAAGCTCTTGTATGACTATTTCCGTGCCGTTTCCGCCAAGACACTTTTTGCAAGTAGGATAGTGTGAGCATTTTTTACAAACCTTATCTACTACTTCGCGCGATAGCTCCATAGCGTTTAACTCGTGCCTATGGTATTCTCCACCTAACCCCAAGCCGATATCGGACAAAGCCCCGGCAAGGTGCATCAATTTTTCCTTGAGCTCAAGTCTGTTTTGATTGATAAGCGCACGCGTAATTTCCCCCTTTTCTACGTTAAATCTTGCGTACGCTTTGCGCTTTATTTTTGCAGGCAGCACAATTACTAAGAGCGTGGCAACACAAGGGGCTACCAAACTTAGATACTCACCGTTTATTATGCCAAGGAGCATTGCTGCCACCTTTAGTATAAGCCCTATTACGCCTCCAAAATAACTATGCTCTTTGGGGAATAAACTGCATAGCGTTGCATATACGAGTGTAAACACAACGCTTTCGAGCCCGTGAAAAGCAATCCCCACGCTTAATCCAACCGCCACGGCAAGGGGAGATAGCCACCCGATAAAGGGAACGCATAGGATTAACGTCAAAGAAATAAGGTCGTAAAAGCTAAAAAAGTAAACGTTGAAATACCCGAAGCCTAACCCAACAACCGCAAGCACTGCCATAAAAGAAAGCTTCTCGTATCCGGATAAGGGATAATTCAACTTCTTTTTTAGGACGGCGTAGCCCACGCTGATAAAAGCAAACAGCGCCACCACGCCAAGGCTCACTCCTGCTACTTCGTGAACGAGCGCCCCTATCAAGATACTCCTTGTCACCACGCGCGGCGCATATGATAGCAAGCAGTATATCGTAACGTACAGCACGTTCAACTTGACCCCTATCTTATAATGGATAAGCATTGCTATAAGCGTTACAACTATTGGTGAAGCAAGATAAGCCAACCCAAGTAAGCTAAAATCAAAAATAAGTCCTGCCCCAAAATAAAGGGGTGCGATTATCAATACGTTTTGTTTGTTGAGCACTAATGAATAGAAAAATGGTATCGTCAAAAAGGCAATGCCGACCTTCCACTCTATAAAACCAAGAAAGGCAAAAATTATAGCGTATAAAATATATTTTATAATATCGGTTTTCATACCGACATCATAAAAGAAAACAAGCCGTATAATTTGGCTTGTTTTGTCGTTAAACTATCATTTCAGGCATTTGCCCTTTTGACGATTTCAAGTTCGTCCAAAAATCCGTCGTCGGCATCGTATTTTAGGATTACTCTGCCAAGGATTGCATCCATTTCTCCAAGGAAGCTTGCACGCGAGTCGGATGAGTTTTGCCTATTGTCCCCACAGAAATAGAACTTGCCTTCGGGCACGACTATCGGTCCGTGCGCGTCGCTTTCTCTTGCACGAAGCATAGAGCCAAGGTAGTTTTCTTCTTGCTTTTCGCCGTTGACGAAGATGAAGTATCCGGCGCCGTCCTTTTTGATTTCGACGGTATCGCCCGGCAGTCCTATTATGCGCTTGATGTAGTATACTTCGCCGCTTGACGACTCGATGTGAGTGTTGAATACGACTATATCACCACGCTTATACTTGCCCTGCTTGAACAAGATAACGTTATCTTGGTCGTGTATGGTCGTTTCCATTGACGGGCCTGATACGGGAATGGTGTCAAACATCCAATTTGAAAAGAAGTATGCACCTACCACGCACACGATTACAAGAAGTATATCTATTATGATTTTAACCGGTTTACTCATATTATATAAACAAAATATTTCCTACTATAATACGTTTGCCCCTAATGGAAAGAGCTTTGATTCCAATCCAAGAAGTTAGTGGCATAAAACGTTCGTCTTTGAAGTCGATAAGTTTGAGTCGAGTTCCCATAAACAAACCTTTTGTACCTTGAACGACTATTTTTGCGGTATAAGTCTTACTGATGCCGTCCGCTCTGCCAAGCAACACTACGTCTACTTCGGTTTGGTTTTCGGCGTAGAGTTCAAGTTGCAAAATGCGAGAGTCTTCGGTGTTTTGCGGTGGGTCGAAACGATAGGTCGTGAGCCCATCGGAGTCGCTGGTTAGGCCTACCATTCCAAGTGGAGTTTCGGCAACGCGCAACGATTTTTCAAATAGCACGGTGCCCGAACAATCTTCAACAAATCCGCTTTCTTCTTCTCCTGCTTGGTAGATGACGCGTAGCTTGCCACCTGCTTTCTTTTCGGCGGGGCGAGCGGGTAGACCCTTTAGGTCAACGTACTCTACGAGCGACGAAAGGGATAGTCCGTTTTCATATTCTACTACGGCATAGGCAAACAGAGCTTCCTTTTCATCATATTCCTTTGCCTCTGCGATATATTCGTTGTAAGAGATAGAAAGTCCTTCTTCTTCGAAGTAGTCGCGGATTTCGTGGTGGTATTCGCCCTTGGCGTAATACACCGTCACTTTCTTTATCATAGACTGAGGGTCACAGT
The DNA here is from genome assembly GCA_017461065.1 of Clostridia bacterium. Classification (GTDB taxonomy): domain Bacteria; phylum Bacillota; class Clostridia; order Christensenellales; family DTU072; genus Stercoripulliclostridium_A. The sequence goes on from JAFTZC010000018.1 coordinate 22,722, forward strand.
CTACGTTAAAAGTGGGTACTCCGTCGTCGCTAAGCCTTATGGCAAGGCTGGGGGTGGAAGGAATTTCATCCACCCTATTCTCTACCACGGCACGTAGCCATACGAGAAGGGTATTGTATGCTTCGGGGAGCATAAAGTCGGTTGCTCTTGGGCTAATGGAAAGATGTACGTCATCTATACCCATTAGTGCAACCAAATTGGATAGCCTATCTACGTCGCTTGAGTGAGCGTTCGAGCCGATAGCTATAAAGGTAGGTGCTTTGACGTGGCGCGCGTATGCAACCGATGCAACGCCCGTTAGCCAACACATTCTTTCTTCGTCAAGAGCAAGCTCGCGTTGCTCGCCGTAGCGATTTTGCTTGATATACTCGCGGTATCCGGCGCCGTTTAGGCAACATAGCCCACCTACGGAAAGCTGCTCGGTAGCGGCAACTTGCATTGCAACTTCAACCGCATCTCCGAGCCCCATAAGAACGAGTGCGCCGTCACTTATTAGGCGTTTTACGAAGATTATAGTGCGTTTTACGATAATAGAGTACAAGTATTGGCAGGTTTCTTTAGCCGTGGGCATAACCTTTTTTATATGATCGCCTGCCTTTTGATACTCGCCGTACTCCAAGGATTCGGGGAAGGTGGTTTTAAACTCACCTACTCCGCTTAGATCGGGGATAACTATGGTGTATCCCGCCTTTGCAAGCTCGATTACGAGCTTTTCTTCGGGTGGGCGATAATACTCGCCTACCATAACGATTACGGGGTTATCTCTTTCGACGTCCCCTTTAGATATGACGCGGACGGCAACGATAACGTCGCCGTCCTCTTTTCTCAGAGCAGTAAAGTGGTGCCTCTCCTCCGTTATTCCATCGGAAAGCGTACCGACGAAATCGGTTTTGAGATTATTTAGTGGCTCTTGAGCCGCGTTATAACCCTGCCAAATTTGAGCAGGCACCATTACTTTATAATCCATTTACTATCTCTTCTCCATTTTACGTTCGATGAACTTTTGAAGTTCAACCATAGGAACGATTAGGAATGATGCGCCGATTGCGATTAGCCATTGTGCCCAATCAAGAGGTTGAGTACCAAACAAGGTGCTACCAACGCCTGGGATAGCAACTACTGCAACAACCATTACCAAACCAACGATAAACGAAAGGTTTAGGAACTTGTTGTTGAAGATGCCCTTGTTGAAGATGGACAAGGTTTGGCTCTTTAGGTTGTAGCTGTGGAATAGTTGGATGAAGCAAAGGGTTACGAAAGCCATAGTTTCACTTACAGCGTGGCTTGCGCCAACCTTTTCGAAGTAGAGATAACCAACCAAGAAGGATGCCATAACGAGTGCCGTTTGCATAATACCTTGGATGATAATATCAATACCGGTTTTGCCTGCAAACAAGCTCGAGCCCGTCTTTCTCGGTGGGTAATCCATAACGTTAGCTTCTGCGCGCTCGGTACCAAGAGCAAGAGCCGGCAAGGAGTCGGTAACCATATTAACCCACAAAATCATAACGGGGGTTAGGAATACTACGTTTTCGCCAACGATAGAGCTGATGATGATAACGCTGATGAACAAGCAGAGAACTTCTGCGATGTTTGCTGAAAGCAAGTATTGAACTGCCTTCTTGATGTTAGCATATACCTTACGGCCTTCTTCAACTGCCGATACGATGGTTGCAAAGTTGTCGTCTGCAAGAACCATATCGCTTGCGCCCTTACTTACGTCGGTGCCGGTGATACCCATACCGATACCGATGTCTGCTTTCTTGATTGAAGGAGCGTCGTTTACGCCGTCACCGGTCATAGCAACTACCTTGTCGAGTGAACGGTATGCGGTAACGATTCTAACCTTGTTTTCGGGAGAAACACGTGCGTATACGCGATATTTTTCGATGTTAGCAAGATATTCTTCGTCGCTCATCTTGTCGAGTTCAGCGCCGGTGAGAACTTCTTGGTCGGGGCTATCAATGATGCCTACTTCGCGAGCAATAGCAGCAGCGGTCTTTGCGTGGTCGCCGGTAATCATAATTGCACGAATACCTGCTCTCTTACAAATTGCAACTGCTTCCTTAACTTCGTCACGAGCGGGGTCTATCATACCGGTTAGACCTACGAAAGTGAGTTCTTCTTCAAACTTTTCCCTGTCTTCTTCGTTAGTCTTGATTGCGTATGCAAGTACGCGGAGTGCTTTTTCGGCCATATCGCCGTTTGCCTTTAGGATAGCTTCCTTGTCAGCATCGGTGATAGCACGAACTTCGCCGCCTACCATAATTGATGAACATCTATCGAGTAGAATGTCGGGAGCGCCCTTAACGTGGATAATCTTTTGGCCGTCAACGTCGTTTACGGTGCTCATTAGCTTACGTTTGCTGTCGAATGGGATTTCGTCTACGCGAACGTATTTTGCACTCATATCGCCGAGTTCTTTCTTCTTGGCGTATGCGATAAGTGCCGTTTCGGTGGGGTCGCCGAGAAGCTTGCCTTCACTCTCTTGAGTGTCGTTACATAGAGTCATAACGCGGATAAGGGTAACTTCGTCGCCGCTTACTTCGTCACTATCACTCTTGATGCCCTTTTCGGTGGTGTAAATTTCCTTAACGGTCATTTGGTTAAGGGTAATGGTACCGGTCTTATCCGAGCAAATGATTTCACAGCAACCAAGGGTTTCAACTGCGGGAAGGTTCTTGACGATAGCGTTTCTTTCGCTCATTCTTTGAACACCGATTGCAAGAACGATGGTAACTACTGCAGGTAGACCTTCGGGGATAGCTGCAACTGCAATAGCAACTGCGGTCATAAAGCCGTCGATGATGGTATCAAGGATGCTATCGGTACCGCTGGTTACGCCAAGAATAACCGATGCAACAAAGATAACTGCTGCGATTGCAAGAACTGCGACTGAAAGGAATTTTGCCGTCTTAGCAAGTTGCTTTTGAAGGGGAGTGGTGGTGTTGGTATCTTCGTTAAGCATCTTTGCGATTTTACCAACTTCGGTATTCATACCAACTGCGGTAACAACGCCTTCACCTCTACCAAAGCTAACGGTACCACTGCTAAATGCCATACAAGCGCGGTCACCAAGGGGTGCTTCTTCGTTATCAAGAGCGTTGGTGTGCTTGTTTACAGGTACGGATTCGCCGGTGAGAGCTGCTTCTTCAATTTGTAGTGAAGAGCATTGGATAAGACGCATATCTGCAGGAACCATATCGCCTGCTTCCAAAACTACGACGTCGCCTACTACGAGTTCTTCGGAAGCAATTTTTTCGAGATTGCCGTCACGAATAACCTTTGCAAAAGGCTTATTCATATTTTTGAGCGCTTCAAGCGATTTTTCTGCTTTGCCCTCTTGTACAAGTCCGATAATTGCGTTTACGACAACAATCAAAAGGATAAGACCGCTATCGATAAGCTCGCTATACTCGCCTTGATAGATTGATAGCGCTGCAGATACGAGCGCTGCAACCAACAATACGATAATCATAAGGTCTTTGAATTGGTCAAAGAATCTTAAAATCATCGGGCGTTTTTTAGCCTCGTCAAGAGCGTTTTTGCCGTTCTTTTCAAGGCGGGCTTTTGCTTCAGCCGTAGTTAATCCCTTAGCGGTAGACTGCACTTCAGCCAAAACTTCTTCCACTTCGCTGGTGTAGAATTGTTTCATTCCTTATACCTCACAATTTATTTTTTGTTTTATTTTCCGTATTTTTTTCTGAGCCTTATCTTGTTTTCGGTCACGTTAAGTCTGTTTAGAATTTGCGTTTTATCCCAAGCGTTACCAAAGAATTTGAGTAGGCTTACCACCTTTTTGATTGGATTAGGGTCGGTATCATTTATTGTAACACACCTAATACCCACATTGTCAATAATCTTATAATTATATTTAACGCGCGCAAGGAAATCTTTGTAGTCGTCGTGATACGCACTCCAACCGCGCTCGGCAACGGCAAGAATTCTCGGGAAGGTTTGGCGGTGTATATCTTCTTCACTCTTGACGTACTCCGACCAAAGGGGAGCTTCTACGCCCAAAATATTTTCGGTTTTCTCGACTCCTTCGATTTCAGGATTGAATGCAAAGGTCTTTTTCAAAGGGGTCATTCCGTATGGATAATCTAAATAATAGCTAAAGAATGGGCTGATTATGCCTTTTTTGCCACGATTTATCTCGCGAATTGCAGCAACCTTGTTGACGGGTGCGCTCTGCCAATAATGCACTACTATGCTGTCGTCGACGTTTTCGCCAACCATTCCGTCGTTCCAATTTATTACCGTTTTGCCGTTTTCTAAGCAGAAACGTGCAAGTTTAGCCATAAAATGCGCTTGGAGTTCGTCTTCATTTTTGAGTCCGTTTTCAGCCATTTCACGTTGGCAATCGGGACAATCAAGCCAATGGAGTCTTAGCGCTTCGTCTCCGCCCAAGTGTATAAGATGGAATGGGAATATCTCAAACATTTCCTTGAGTACGTCCTTGCAGAACTCTACGCTGCGTTCCTTGCCGGCACAAAGTACTTCGGGATGTATGCCAAAACTATCTTTAACTTCTATTTTGGAGCCAAAGCAATCGAGCTCGGGATATACGCTGATGGCAGCCGCAGTATGCCCGGGTACGTCAAACTCGGGAAGCACGTCCATATGATACTGCTTGCAATACTCCACTATCTCGCTCATCTCGTCCTTAGTATAGTAGCCGTGGACGGGCTTGCCGTCTCCGCGCGTGCCGTCGCGATAGGAAGCGAGCTCAGTTAGGAGCGGATACTTGTCGATTTGTACTCTCCAGCCTTGGTCATCGGTAAGATGCCAATGGAAAACGTTGATTTTGAACCTTGCAACCGCGTCGATAATCTTCTTGATAGCGTCAAGCGAGTGGTAGTGCCTTGCGCAATCAAGCATATATCCGCGATATGCGTATCTCGGATAGTCGCACACTTCTACATTAGGTAGTTCGCCAAGCTCCATTAAGTTTTGTATGGTCACCTTGGCGTAATAGAAGCCGTCGTCGTCCGATGCCTTAACGCGTATTCCACCGTCGTCTATCGTAAGCGCGTATCCACTCTTTGGTAGGCTATCGTCGCGCACCTCACGCACGTCGGCGAGCGTGTAAGTATAGGTCTTATCGGATAGTATTTTTTGCTCTTGTGGCTTAGGAATAATCGGTAACATTTTAACCTCCGTAAGTGTAGGTAATAGCAGGAACTACAAAGTCTTGCTCTCCGTCCGAAATTGATGCGTTTTGCACGTTAAGTGTACCCAACACACTTGGCTTGGTTGCCTTTAGCGTTATAATCGTGGAATTGTCGACAACGGGCTCGTAGCCGTCTATCGAGTATACTACGAACACGACCGAACTAACGGAAGATTGGTAGTACTCCATACTGAACTTATCGTTTATAACCTTAAAATCGCTTAGCGCTATGCCGCCCGTTGTAGACACGGTAAAGCGCATTGCGTATACGCCGCCTTCTACCTTGGATGCGTTTATTGCTTTGACCGCTACGTCCAAAGAAGACGCTCCGCCGTCCGTTACTTCAAATTGGTAGCGGAACGACGTATCGATTGAAACCGCATTCGCCACTTTATATATGAAGTTGACGCTCACTTCGCGATAGGTTATGGTTAGAGTTGCGCCCGTGGTGGTCTTGGAAGTATCAAAACCCGACACCATTCCTTGGGTGACGCTAACGTTTTCGCTCGTGCCGTCTAAGTAGGTAACGAGTATCTTTGCGTTAGTTAGGTTGAGCCCTTCGTCAAGGTTGTAGCTTTCTTTAAACGAGCCCTGTACTATTTGAATGGACGATACTTGCTTTTCACTACTTACGCAAGATGCAAGTGCACATAAAGAGAAAACGCATATAAGTAACGTTAGTATTAGTGCTTTTAAAACTCTCTTACTCATATTAGTTTTCCTCCTTATTCTTTAGCCTTACCGGAGTGGTGATAAAGCTCCTTGCCGTATCGGTTAGCGGAACGTTCCTTGGTGCGCCGCCGCCCGTTTGACGAGCGTAACCGACAAGGTCAGTTAGGTTTGCTTTGCCGTCGCCGTTGTGGTCCATAACTTCGCTCTTAGCCGTGCCGTTTGCAAGCATATCCGCCATACCGGATACGTCGTCACTGTTAATTACGCCGTCGCCGTTGGTGTCGCCGTTAAGATAAACCTTGAATACGAATACTTCAACCCCTTCTTTGTTGACGAAGATGAGTTTGTCGCCCGTTGCAACCTTCTTGCCTGAGCTTGAAAGTGGGTCGAGCATACCGAGCGTTATGCTTTGATACTTTGCGCTTAGGTATGGGCTAACCTTTACGGATGCGTATACTTCGCTGACGGTTGTGGGCAAACCTACTGCAATTTGTCGCTTTGCAAGGCTTGCTTTTACGTTTTCGCTACTCTTTTCTTGACAAGCAAGGGTTTCCTTGCTGACGGTTATGTTGAAGAAGGCGCTTAGCCCACCGCTTTCAACGGTAACCTTTTGCGAGCCTGCAAGAAGTGTGGTGTAGCTAACGTTAAGCTTTTTGATTTCATCCCCTTGATATAGCACTTGACCCGCCGCCGAATAGGTTACGACGACTTTGGCGCCCGTCCAATTTATAACGTCACCATATCCGTAGGACACGAGATTGGGCGTAGACTTGATAGATAGGTCGCTAACGGTGTCACTTACGTAAACTACTAAGCTTGCAGTATAACTTACGCCGCTATAAACGTAGTTGACGGTTACTTTTTGCTCGCCGATAACTTTGTTGTTAAAGGTGGTGCCGTAACTCTTTTTATCAAGAGTAGTAACGGTGCCGTTTGCGTAGGTTGCACGCACTACTATGCTTAGTTCTTCGCCGTACTTATACTCTGTCTTAGTGCCTGCGGTAAGAACTTCAAGAAGAGATACGTAGTTTGGTATCAAACAACTGCCGCTCCATACTTGCTTGGGATTAGATACGCCATCTCCCCTATAATAAATGCTGATTGGTTGAAAATATCCTATCTTTTCTTCGGTAGAGTTGAGCTCGGGAGTGTAGTAGAAATCAACGTCGTTATATTCGATTTCCCTTGTTGCTCCGCTTATCATAGTGATAACGTAGGTGGACGTTGGGTCGAACTTGTCCCCTCTTGAGTATTGAGTCTTGGGCGCCGTCTTAAGAGCGATATCCTTAAAGGCGTCTCCTACGTTAATCTTAAAGTCGGTGGTTATCTTGGGGTCCTTGATATAAGTAATCGTAACGATTTGCTCCCCTACCACTTGGTTGGTGTACGCCGATACGCTATATTCGCTTTCATCAAGCAACTTAGCGCCTTGTCGTGCGTATACTCCGTAAACTTCAAAAGCTATTTCTTCGCCCCACAAGATAGTTATATCTGGCACTTGGCTTAGTGATACGACGTAGTCGTATACGTTGATTTCGAGAGTGAGCCATCTATCAAGATAACGTACGCTAAGAGTTTGCGTACCGATTAGTTCGCTGTCATAACGGAGTTCCATCGGCTCTACGTATTGTTTTTCGCCGCTTGTATAGGTAACTTCTATATAAACGTCTAAATTGTCGGCGTTGCCGTTGATGATTTCGCCGTAAGCGTATTCCGTCCTTGCGCCCGACTTGATTTGAACCGAGCTTGCACTTTGGAAGCCGTAAGCTTCAATGTACAAATCCCATACGGCAACTTGGCTTATCGTTGCACTTTCGCCCGAAAGCGTTTGTACATCAACGTATATCTTGATAGCGCAATCTTGCTTGCCGGTAACGGTGTTGTCAAAAGAGTCTAAGCTGTACCAAATATTTTGG
>JAFTZC010000019.1 GCA_017461065.1 Clostridia bacterium
GAAGAGAATGAGGAGTGAGGAATGATGAGTGGCTTTGCTACGTTGCACTCCGCAAACAAGGAAGAGAATGAGGAGTGAGGAATGATGAGTGGCTTTGCTACGTTGCACTCCGCAAACAAGGAAGAGAATGAGGAGTGAGGAATGATGAGTGGCTTTGCTACGTTGCACTCCGCAAACAAGGGAGAAAATGAGGAGTGAGGAATGATGGACAATATTATAGAAATTAAAAGCTATGATTTTGCAGTAAAAATCATAGAAGTATATCAAAATATAGTAAAACAAAAACAAGAACACGTTTTGTCAAAACAACTTTTGAGATGTGGTACAAGCATTGGAGCAAACGTTGCCGAAGCTGAAAAGGCACAGACAAAAGCAGATTTTAAGGCAAAAATGTTTATAGCTTTGAAAGAAGCAAATGAAACAAGTTATTGGCTTAGATTGTTGAACAAAACGGGGTATATTGACGATGAAAAATTTAGCACCTTATTTAATGATGCTGATGAACTAATAAGCATTTTGGTTGCAATAACCAAAAAAGCCTAACTAAATAGGGCGCTAATAAACACTTGTGAGTGAAGCGAAGCGGAATGAAGTCCATTCCTCACTCCTCATTCATCATCTAAAGGGAGTCCTTGTGAGTGAAGCGAAGCGGAATGAAGTCCATTCCTCACTCCTCATTCATCATCTAAAGGGAGTCCTTGTGAGTGAAGCGAAGCGGAATGAAGTCCATTCCTCACTCTTCATTCATCATTCATCATTAATTTTGTTCCCCATTACCTTAGGGTAAGTACGGAATATATCAACAAAATTCATAAGAAGGAGAAAGAAATTATGAAAATGATTTACGACGTAAGCGACAGACCGCCAATCGGAAAACTTATAGTTTTCTCACTTCAACAGTTTCTCGCTATCATCACCGCTACCATCGTCGTGCCCGTTATCGTAAACGGCGCTAACGGTCTAACCGTTCTCGACTCCGCCGCCGCTCTCGTTGGTGCAGGCTTTGGTACCATCACCTATCTCTTGTTTACTAAGTTCAAGAGCCCGGTGTTCTTGGGTAGCTCCTTTGCATTTATCAGTCCGCTAATAGGGGCTTCGATGTTCGGCTACTTCGGCGTTCTCATCGGTGCTGCTCTCGCAGGTGGCGTCTACGTCCTAATCGCTATCGCTATCAAGTTCGCAGGCTCCAAATGGGTTCATAAGCTTATGCCACCCGTCGTTATCGGACCCACCGTCGCTCTCATCGGTCTATCCCTTGCAGGCTCCGCTATGGGCGATATCACCAAGGCTCCCGGCGCTGATATGAGCTATAACTTGGTCGCTCTCCTTTGCGGTCTCGTAACCTTCTTTACCATCGTTTACTGCTCAGTAAAGGGCAACAAGACGATGAAGCTCATCCCATTCCTTATCGGTATCGGCGTTGGCTACGTGCTTGCTTCCTTGTTCTCAATCATCGGCTACGCCGCTAACGTTGAGTACCTAAAGATTGTTAACTACGACGCTCTTATCGCTAACTTTAGCCCCGTTAAGTTTACGTCTTTCCTTAACTACCCAAAATTTACCTTCCTTAATACTTCGGGTAACGGCATTCAACCTCTTACCGGTACCGCAGTTGCCAATATCGCTTTGCTTTATATCCCCGTTGCTTTCGTCGTATTTGCAGAGCACATCGCTGACCACAAAAACATCAGCTCTATCATTGAAAAAGATCTCATCACCGACCCCGGTCTACATAGAACCCTTCTCGGTGACGGCGTAGGCTCTATCGTTGGCGCAGTTTTCGGCGGTATTCCAAATACCACCTACGGCGAATCCGTTGGTTGCGTTGCTATCACTAAGAACGCAAGCGTTCTTTCCATCCTCGGCGCAGCAGTTCTTGCTATCGTGCTCGCTTTCGTTAGCCCAATCATCGCGCTAATCAACACCATTCCAAGTTGCGTAATGGGCGGCGTTTGCTTGGCTCTATACGGCTTTATCGCAGTTAGCGGTCTCAATATGCTACGCGGCATCGACCTTGGCGAAAGCAAAAACCTATTCGTAGTTTGCTCAATCCTTATCGCAGGTATCGGTGGCTTGTCACTTAACTTCGGCACCAACGCCGACGGCAGCCCCGTCATTACCATAAGCTCTATCGCAACCGCTCTTATCATCGGTATCCTAACCAACGTATTCTTCAACAAGCAAGAAGAAGCTAAGGATAGCGCTCCTGCAGCATACGCAGAAGTATCCAAGGTCGTAAGCGAAGAAGCTACCGAAGAAGTTGCTACCGAAGAAGCAACCGCTGAAGAAGTAACCGAAGAAGTAACCGAAGAAACCGCTGAATAATCCTTAACGGTTATCCACTAAAATCTCTTAAATAAGCTAAAACTATCTATGCTCTGCCCCTGCGCCTAAGCGATAGGGGTTGAGTAAAGGAGAAAAATATGAAAAATTACGAAAACGTAACCATCTTCAACCATCCACTCATCCAACACAAAATCGCTATGCTCCGTAGCAAAGATACGGGTATGAAAGATTTTAGAGAGCTAATCGAAGAAATCACCGCTCTTATGACCTTTGAGTGCCTAAAGGACGTGCCCACCCGTCAAGTTATGGTAACCACGCCCCTTGAGCGCACCGAGCAAACCATCGTTATCGAAAACTCCGTAGCAGTTATTCCCGTACTTCGTGCAGGTCTTGGTATGGTAAACGGCGTTCATATGCTATTCCCCACCGCAAAGGTAGGCCACATCGGTATGTACCGCGACGAAGAAACGCTTGAGCCCAAAGAATACTACTGCAAGCTCCCCGACGGCATCGAAGATAAAATCGCAATCATACTTGACCCAATGCTCGCAACCGGCGGTAGCGCAGTTGCAGCAATCGACCTACTAAAGAAGCAAGGTGTAAGCGACATACGTCTTATGAACATAATCGCAGCTCCCGTTGGCGTCGAAACCGTTGCAACAGCTCACCCCGACGTAAAGGTCTTTATTGCTTGCCTTGACCGTCAACTCAACGAGAACGGATATATTCTACCGGGGCTGGGGGATGCGGGGGACCGACTATTTGGCACCAAATAAAACGCGTTAAAACGCGATTATTTAGCGACCTACTTCACAAATTAACAATACCCCTGCAGGGCGCAGTACGCCAAGTACAGCAACCCTTTGGGGAATTGTTATTTGCTTGTATCTCATCTAAATAATCGCGTTTTAGACAATGCGAAATGCGAAGTGCGCTAGTTTGCGTAGCAAACCTGATGAGTAAAACGAAAAGCCGTTTAATTACAATACTTAGTGATAGCCACTTTTTATGGTTAACATCTAAAGTAACTGCGAATGATTTGGCTTTGCTTCGCAAACAAGGATATAATTTTAAATCCACAACTTTTAGCTTTAGCTAAAAACTTCACTTGAGCCTTGCTCAAACTTCACTACGAAGTAACTTCACTGCGTAGTAACTTCACTGCGTAGCAACTTCACCAGCGAAAGCTTGCATTTCGCATTATACAAAAATTATGAAATTCACCAAAAAAACCATTCTAAAAGAGCTTGGCTATTACTCCGCCTTGATTGTGACGGCGTTCCTTAGGGCTATCGCGAACTACGTGTTCATCGTTCCTAACGCCTTTGCACCGGGTGGAGTAGGCGGCCTTAGCTCCATAATCTATAACTTTGTGGCGTACTACGATTTGGCGCTTGCGAACTCTTGGTTTGACGCGTCCATTACGTCCTTTGTTATGAACGCGCCGCTAATCATCGCCGCCTTCGTCAAACTCGACAAGCGTTACGCTTTCTCAACTTGCGTTTGCGTTGCCGTCACTTCGCTGTTTATGGGATTGTTTAGTCTTGTAAACTTCCCCACATTCCAAGGTAGTGGGCTCGATAGCGGCGTAACCGTCCTTGCTTCAATCGCAGCAGGCGTAATAGGGGGCGCATCGTTTGGTGGTATGATACTGCTCGGCACCAGCTGTGGCGGTACAGAAATCATCGCTAAAATCAGCTACGAAGCTAAACCCGACGTCAATCTCCAATGGCAGCTCTTTGTCGTCGATAGCATAATCGTGCTACTATCGGGCGTGCTCGGTTATATCACCGCCGAAGGCACCGACTCTAACGCCGTCTTCGTCAGTATAGCTACCCCCGTACTTTACTCATTTATAACCTTATATATTACCGCTCAAGTTGCGGAAATCATCACTAACGGCGTGCAGTCAAGCGTCGTATTCAACATCATCACTGACAAAAAAGAAGAAGTCAGTGACGCAATCATCCACAAAATTCGCCGTGGCGCATCCATCGTCAGCATTCAAGGCGTTTATACCGGCGACAATCATAATATGATTGTTTGCGTAGTCCGTAAAAAGCAAACCACCGCCTTTAAGAAACTACTAAAAGAAATCGACCCAAAGGCGTTTATATACATCACGAAAGCGAAGGAAGTTAATGGGTTGTTTAGGTCAGGTAATTAATTAGACCACGTGTCATGATATGCTTGCCTGACGGCAACATGAAATGCTGCAAGGGCAAGCCTTGCACGTGAAATGCTAAAACGCGTTGCGTTTTACACGAAATGCTTTGCCTTGCGGCAAACAAAAAGGTATTTAAGTATATTTTAGAGTGGGAAGTTTCTTTTGGAGCTCGGTATATGCTTAATCCTTTTCGCAAGCGTAAGCTTGTCATTTCATGCCGAGCGCAAGCGAAGGACATTTCATGCACTCGCAAGGCGAGTGGCATATCATGTGGCGAAGCCAGCATTTCATAAAAATTCATGCATTTCGCATTTACTAAAAGGAGCATTATGCAATTAAAATTTTTAGGTTACAAAGTTAATGAATCAAGTCTAAAAGTTAACGACATCCCAAAGGGTACGGTTAACTTTAGTGTCAATCCAAATATCCAAATGGATATAAAAAAGGACCCCAAAAGGTTGGTTCTTGCAATTTCGGTCAGCGTTGTGGGAAGCGAAGAAAAACCTTCTCCTTTCGACCTTTTTGCAAAAATTACGGGTACGTTTGACATCGTTCAAGATAGCCTTGATATCAACAAAATGCGTATAGAGTCTTCGCGCGTGTTGTTCCCGTACGTTAGGGCGTATATATCAACTTATACCGCGCTTAGCGGCATTCCACCGTACGTGCTACCACTAATTGATTTTGAAGGCGCTCCCGTCCAAAAGGGCGCACCCATTCCCCAACCCGCTCAACCCAAAAAGAGCGGCATTGACGCTATCAAAATCACGCCCATTGACGAAGTATAAACCTTTATTTGCTTATGAAAAAATCGGTTGTATTAGTAATCGTAGTTTGCATCCTTGCCCTTAGTCTTAGCGGCCTTGTCGGCTGCATTGATGGAAGCTCCAAGCAACTTGACGCGCCCATCGTTTGGATGAGTGGCAACGTCGCAATTTGGGGCGAAGATACTAACGCTACTAAGTTTGAGCTTAGTCTAAACGGCAGCCTAATAAGCGTGCCTAACACCACCACTTCGCGCGCTCTCACGAGCGGTCAAACGCTAAAGGTTAGGGCGGTGGGAGATAACGTAAACCATCTCACAAGCGAGTGGAGTAATCTCGTAAGCTACTATGACCCAAATAGTGGTTCGGGCAGTGGCAACGGCTCGGGCGGTAGTTCTTCGGGCGGAAGCTCAGGCGGAAGCACGGGCGGTAGTCCCAATCCTAACTCCGCCATTGACCTTAACTTCGTTATGATAAACGACACCCACGGCGCCTTTACCGACTCGAGTGCAGGCTACTCTATCGGTAGAGTGGACGGTCTTATCCAAGAGCTAACGGAAGAAAAGGGTGAGCAAATCTTCATCCAAAACGGCGACGCTTTCCAAGGCTCCTACGTGTCGGGCGAAACCTACGGCTTAACTATGCTTGAAGCCCTTAACGCAATGGAGCTCGACTGCTTCGTCATAGGCAACCACGAGTTCGATTGGGGACTTGATAAAATTGCTCGCTTTGCCGACGGCGATAGCTCTAACGGCGAAGCAGACTTCCCATTCCTTGGCGCAAATATCTACTACGCAGGCACCACCACTCGTCCCGATTGGATTGAGCCTTATACCATAGTCGAGCAGGACGGCGTTAAAGTGGGTATAATAGGAGTTATCGGTTACGGTCAAGAGTCGAGTATCCTTACTCGCTACGCCGCTCCGTACGACTTTGCCGAGCCACTCCCACTAATCGAATCCAATGCAAAATACCTTAGAGATACGCTAAAATGCGACGTCGTAGTGGTATCTACCCACGATTACGACGAGAGTCTCAACGAAAATATTGCTAAGCTAAGTGGTCAATATAGGATTGACGCTATATTCTGTGGTCATACCCACCAAAATATCGACGAATTTGAGACGAGAGCCGACCTTAAACAAATACCCGTCGCCCAATGCTATCACAAAAACAACACCGTCGCCGAAGTCATTTTGGAGCTTGACGGCAATAAACAATATCTATCCGCGCTCATTGAAAAGCACGAGCCTTACGATAACGATATCACCGAGAGAGTGCAGTCCGTTATCACCAAGTATCAGTATCTCATTGACGAAGCTAACGAAGTGCTCGGCACTACGAGCGACTATCTAAATAAGGGCACGCTCGGCAGAAGTGCCGCAAGCGAGCTACTTAGCTACGCCTACACCGAAAACACCTACGGCGATATTGACGCCGCAATCATCAACACCGGTGGCGTCAGAGCTACCATTGATAGGGGCAATATCACTCGCGCCGACGTCTTTGAAGTATTCCCGTTTAACAATGCAGTCGTGATTGTAAATATGAGCGGAAAACTCCTTAAATCGCTAATCGGCACCAACGAAAGCTACTTCTATTATAGCGTAAAGAGTTCAGTCGGCGACTATACCAACCTTAGTGATAACACGACCTATCAGCTCGCAGTAATCGACTACGTGTTTGAAGGTACGAGATACTATCAGTTTGAGGGCTGCACCTATACTCAAACCGACGTATTGTTGAGAGAGGTGCTAATAGATTACATCGAACGCGTATACTAAAACGCGATTCTTTAGCGAAATACTTTGAAAAACAATAGAACCCTTCGGGGCGCAGTACGCCAAGTACAGCAACCCCTTGGGTTTTATCTTTTCCTTCGTCTTTCATCTAAATAATCGCGCTTTAAAGAATGTAGAATTAGGAGTGATGAGTTAGGAATGAAAATATCCATGTGAGTGAAGCGTAAGCGAAACCGAAGCCAATTTCGCATTTCGCATTTCGCATTATAAATGATTGCGCTTTATTGAATGAAGAATGAGGAATGAAGAATGAGGAGTGAGAAGTGAAAATCCATACTATATTTGAAAATAAAATAGCTGAGTTTACGTGCGACCCGTTGGTACAGGGGATATTCTTGACCGGCTCGATGGCAAGGGGAACGGAGACGGAGTACTCCGACCTTGATATCATCGTAATATATCCCGAAAATAGGGTAGTAGAAGAAGTTAGAGACGGCGTTCCGATTGAAACCCACTACAATACCTATAAGAGCATAATTGATAGGTTTAAGTGGGATAGTGGCTCGCTATACCTTTACGTATACGGCAAAATAATTATGGATAGTGACGGCACCC
>JAFTZC010000020.1 GCA_017461065.1 Clostridia bacterium
AATGCCATTCAAGCGCTCTACCAACTGAGCTATGCCCCCAAGGCTCAATTATTGTAATATAACCCAAGCTGTTTTGTCAATGATTTGTGATTAAGTGGTTAAAACTTATTCAATGAAACGCTATTGCAATGGAGAGTTGTAAATGGTATAATAATGCTAAAGAAGTTTTTGGGAGTGGACCGTGAAGAAAATATTAGTTTGTGCGTTGTTGCTCGTTATGGTGCTATCGGTGGTTGCTTGCGCTCAAAAAAGCTACGATAATACCATTGAATTTGATCAAAAGGACACAAAAATCATTGCACATAGGGGCTTGTCGGGATTGGAGGTGGAAAATACCGAGTCGGCTTTCATAGAAGCAGGTAAACACTCCTATTACGGCATCGAGGCTGACGTTAGAAAGACGGGTGACGGGCAGTTTGTTATGTGTCACGATGAAACGCTAACGAGAATATCGGGGCAAGAAATAGCCGTTGAAAACACTCCACTTGACGAGCTTTTGAGCGTGCCACTATATGATAAAGACGGCGAAATAGGGGAAGAACGCCTAACCACTCTTGGACGCTATATTGCCATTTGTAAGGAGTACGATAAGCAAGCCATCCTTGAGTTGAAGTCGGATTTTACCGAAGCTGAAATAGGTGGTATTATAGCCGTTATCGCAAGTGGAAACTATATCCACAGAGTAACTTTTATATCCTTTGACTATGACAATCTCACTTACGTTAGGAAGTATCGTCCCAACCAATCTGCAATGTATCTTTTCTCGGAAATAACTGATGAAACTACGGCAAAACTTGCTCGTGACAAGATTGACGTAGCCGTCAACCACAAAGCTTTGAGCAAAAAGGCAGTTGACGAGTTCCATTCTTTAGGGCTCAAGGTAAACTGCTGGACGGTAGACGGCAAAGCCGAGGCAGAGCGCCTTGTAAAAATGGGTGTTGATTATATCACGACCAATATCTTGGAGTAAACGTTACTATAGTTGATATTAAATAGAAAGGACGAATTTAAGTTCGTCCTTTTCGTTTGTTTAGGGTTATTTCCTATAAAAGCTATTGCCACCGATAAATTCTCTGACGATGCTCGTTGGTGGGATTTCGTCGTCGACGTCGGCTACGTGGACGAAGTTTAGGAACTTGACCATATATCTTGCTTGGTCGTAGCAGTCGTCGGCAGGGGTAATGTCAAGGAGCAATGGGAAGATATGCTTTTTGAGCACGGCAAGCTCGTATAGGGTGGAGCTGTTGAATATAACGTCTGCGTTTTCTTGGAAGGGGAATATCCATCTTTCTTCGCCACGGCGTACCGAATCCCACATAGATAGCGTTTTTTGTACCGATGCACCCCTTGTTTCGTAGTCGCGTACGGTACGGCGTAACAAACGAAGATAACTGCTTGGAATACGGTTGTGATAGTCCAAGTTGAGTGGCAGTAGGGGACTGATATAGATTTTGAATACCAAAGAAGAATCAAGATCTTCGGGGAGAAGCACGGGGTTCAAGGCGTGCAGTCCTTCAATAATTATGACGGTGTTGTCATTTAGACTTAGTTTGTGGCCGTTCCACTCGCGCTTTGCCGTTTTGAAGTTGAACGTGGGTAGCTCTACCGTTTCACCCTTTAAGAGCGCTTTGAGATGGGTGCTGAATAGCTCGGTATCAATGGTGTTGATATGCTCTAAATCAAGTTTTCCGTCGGGCCCGGGCGCAATCTTATCCCTATCGATATAGTAGTCGTCAAGGCTCATTAGTATGGGTTGCTTGCCGTGAACGCGTAGTTGAGTTGCCAAGCGATTTGCCGACGTCGTTTTGCCCGATGACGACGGGCCTGCAAGCATAACGGCTTTTGCACCACGTGAGCATATCATATCGGCAATTTGAGAAAATCTCTTTTCGTGTAGCGCTTCGTTTACACGTATCAGTTCGCGTATGCCACCATCTTCTACGAGCTCGTTTAGGTCTGATACCGTTTCGCAGTTCATTAGCTCACCCCAGGTCTTGCCTTCGGTGTAAACGTTAAAAAAGTTGGGCATCTCGCGATAGACGGATACGCGATCGGGATAGTGGACGTCGGGGAAAACGAACACGAATCCGTTAGGTGCGCTTAGGATGTCCCAAGAACGCAAATAGCCAGTTGAGGGTGCCATTTCGCCGTAAAAGTAGTCCGTAAAGTCACCTTGAACGTAAATATCCACCGTGGATTTTTGCCTATATTTCAGTAGGCGAGCCTTGTCGTGCTGGCCAATGCTTTCGTAGTAGGCGATAGCTTCCGTAGTCGGGATACGACGACGGAGCAAGGGGATATTTTCGTCCACCACCTTTTGTACTTCGCGCTTTAGCGTGGCTGCTGAAAAATCATCGGCGCCACTGACCTTTATATACATTCCCGTGCCAACCGTGCAGTTGGTTTTTGCTTTTGCGTTTGGCCACAAACGGCGTAAAGCATATAGCAAAACGAACTGAGCCGTGCGCGTATAAACGTCGCGACCTACGGGGTCACAATATCTCAAAAGCCTTACTACGCCGTCACTTGCGCCCATTGCTTTTCTAATGGACGAGCGCTCGGCACCTATATCTTTTTGGCGGAGTGGAACGTAATTCAAGGTGAATACGCGACCGGCTATTTTTGCTGCTATGGGACTAGCGGAAAACTTTTCGGAGCATAGTCCAAGCTCGCTAATCATATCAAGTAACGATTGGTCGGGTTTGGCAACTATGGGATTTCCATCGATTATAAGTTTCATTTTTACCTCTATAAGCGTTATATTAATATATCCAAGGCTTTTTGAAATTAGTTCATCGTTACAAAAAAATAACGGTAGCCTACGGGATATATCCTCGGTAGACAACCATTATCGGTGGTTTGTAGAAACGCTTGCCCTTATTACAAGCATATACCAAAATATCTATTATAGAATGTTAATTTATCATATAATTAGGTTTATGTCAATACCCATATTTTTTAGGCGATTAAACAAACGCGATAAAAACACCCAAAGTTCATTGAATTAGTAGTATATTTGTGGTATCATATAAATATGAAAAAGATTTTTACTTACCTTCTAATATTTGCGCTTTGTTTCACCGTAGTAGGTGGGCTTCTTGCGTGCAACGACGTAGAAGACGTTGATAGCGACGACGGTGCAAACGACGTCACTCAAACGCCACCTTCAACTGACGACGGTGGTAACGACGATGACGTAAGCGACGAGCCAATCGAAATCGTTATTCCACGAGCAGAGTACACCCAAGAAACCATTGACGGCGTAAAGTATATCTATTACGGAGCTATGCCCCAAAAGGCAGCAAGCACCGAAATCACCAACGTACTACAAAATCTCGTTGCTACTTCACAACTTGCTCCAAACGAAAAGGGGTACTACACCTACGCAGACGTTGACTACGTTATGGTGAGCGGTACGGATAGTACCGAAGGTAGAAGACTTTCAAACGGTCTAACCATTGAAAAGGACAAAAACTACTTTTTCACCACCGAAAAGCTTCGTTGGAGAGTGCTTGAAGAAAAGGACGGAGCAGCATTTTTACTATGTGACACGGTAATAGATAAGTATTGCTTTAACCCTACGGGCTCATATAATTCGCTTGGCTATTTGGTGGGCACGCAATATAGGTCCCACGACTACGCCGAGAGTGCTTTGCGTACCTATATAAACGATACCTTATATAACGATATATTTACGCTACGCGAAAAGCAATCTATCCTTGAAACCAACGTACTAAACAGACCGGGCGAGAGTGCTTACGTAGAAACCCAAGGCCTTATGACCAGCTCGAATGACAAGCTCTTCGTGTTATCTTATTGGGAAGCAACCAAGGATGAATATAACCTTGTGGTCGAAGAAGATTTCCTTATGGCAACTCTCATTAGCGACTATAACGTTGCAAAGGGAATGGCTGCCACGAGAATTGAAAACAACTACTATTCCGACTGGTGGCTACGTACGAGTGGCTCTCATACGAATATGGGCAACCGTGTAACCTTTAGTGGAGTAATCGGCAGAAACACCGAGTGCTCGGTTAACTTAGATTACGAAGTAGGCATAAGACCTGCGATGTGGCTAAAAATATAATTGGAGAAAATGATTATGAAATATCGTGAATCCGAAGAAACCTATCTTGAAACAATTCTATTGCTTAAGAAAAAGAAGCCCACTTTAAGATCAATTGACATCGCAAACGAGCTCAATTATTCAAGGGCGAGCGTATCTCGTGCAATGGGACTTCTAAAAGAACGTGGATACATAGAAATCAAGGGATCTGGGGAAATATCGCTTACCGAATCGGGAACAAAAAGGGCAAGCGAAGTATATGAACTACACGAGTTGATTACAAAGGCGATTATGAGCATCGGTGTGGAAAAAACCATTGCTGAAGAGAATGCTTGCCGTATAGAACACGTTATTACCGATGAGCTTATAGATAAATTAAAACATTGGAAAAATAATTGTTAGCAACTGCTTACAAAAGTTGACAAACGGCAATTTAATATTTATAATTTTAATCGGAGTTGAAGTACTCCGATTTTTTTAGTATCAATGTTAGCAATGGCTAACACGGGGAAAAATATGAACAAACTCAAAGAAATCGAAGTTGTAACCTTGATGATCAAAAGATATTGTAGGTGTAAGCACCATCCAAAAAGGGGAGAGCTTTGTTTAGAGTGTCAGCAACTCCTTGATTACGTTAAGGAACGTAGGGACAGATGTCCGTTTGGCGACAACAAGCCTTTTTGTTCAAATTGTAAGATACATTGCTACAAGCCGAGTATGAGAGAAAAAATACGTGAAGTAATGAGATATTCAGGTCCACGCATTGTATTAAATCACCCTATAATAGCATTTAGGCATCTTGTCGAAAGCAGGTGCGAAAGAAAGAGAATGGAAAAGGAAGCAAATAAATAATGATAGATAAAGAATTATTCAAGTTGCTTGGCAACAACATGAAATACGTTTTCTACACCGTTGCATTGATGGTGCTTGGTTTGTTTGCAAGTCTTATGATTACGGCAAGCATTTGTCAGACTATATGGCTTGGAGTGAATAGTGCTAAAGTAATTAGTTATATTTATCCTGCAGTTTGTGCCGTTGTAGGTATCGCCGTACGATATACGGCAAGTAGGCTTACTGGCGATCTTAAAGACGTTCTTGGAAGGCGCGTAAAAAAGGAGCTAAGGGAAAAAACGTACAATAAGATAGTCAAGCTTGACGTGCGTTCAACTGACGGTATGAGCATGGCAGGGCTAACGCAGGTTGCAATGGAAGGTGTGGAGCAACTTGATTTATACTATTCATCATATATTCCACAATTTTTTTATGCAATGCTTGCACCTATAATACTTTTTGGCGTTACGTTTTGGATTGATTGGCGTGTTGCACTTGTGTTGCTTGCGTGCGTACCGTTGATTCCTATATCAATAGTCGCAGTATCCAAGTATGCAAAGAAGATTTTTGCAAAATATTGGGGCAAATATACGTCTATGGGCGACAAATTCCTTGATAGTGTACAGGGTCTAAAGGAGCTCAAGATATTCAAGGCGGATATGGCACAGCATATAAAAATGAATGAAAGCTCCGAGGACTTTCGTAAGATCACTATGAAGGTTCTCGTTATGCAACTTGCAAGCACTACGATAATGGATCTTGTTGCATACGCAGGTGCCGGCGTGGGTATTGCTCTTGCCGTGCTTGGAGCCGTAAAGTGGGGACTTAGCCCGATTTCGGCATTATTTCTTATCCTTGTGGCCGTTGATTTCTTTTTACCACTCCGTGCTTTTGGTAGCGCGTTCCACGTTGCAATGAACGGCGCAAGCGCAGGAAGAAAGATAATCTCTCTTCTTTCTCAACCGGACCCGGATTGGGGAAAAGACGAGGTTGCAAGCACCGACATCTACGTCGGCAATCTTACGTTTTCCTATGATGGCAAAAGAGACGTATTAAAAAATATTGATATGGTGTTTCCGAAAACGGGCTTTACTGCAATCGTCGGCGAAAGTGGATGTGGTAAGTCGACGATAGTAAATTTACTTATTGGCGCACTCAGGCCAAACGATGGAAAGATTACAATAGGAAACAAGCCCATCAACACCTTATCGCGTGAAAGCTACTACTCACGTCTTTCCGTAGTTAGCTACAATACTTATATTTTTAACGAAACGATCAGAGCGAATTTTATGCTTGCTAATAAAAACGCTACCGATCAAGAAATCTACTCTGCACTTGATAAGGTCAATCTTTCCGATTTTGTAAGAGCAAGTGGTGGACTTGATAAGATAATTACCGAAGACGCAAACAATATTTCCGGTGGACAAAAACAACGTTTGGCTCTTGCTGTAAATCTTGTTGCGAACAAGGATATTTATATTTTTGACGAAGCAACAAGTAACATCGACGTAGAAAGTGAAGCCATTATAATGAGCAACGTTAAAACACTTTCTAAGGAAAAAAGCGTAATAGTAATATCACACCGTCTTGCAAACGTAGTAAACGCTGATAACATCTATTATCTTGAAAGTGGTTTGCTAATGGGAAAGGGCACTCACGAGGAATTAATGGCACAAAAGGGTGGATACCAAAAGTTATACTCTATGCAAAAAAGTCTTGAAGAAGGATACGTGGAGGTGTCATTATGAGAAAACAAAATTTGCGCAGAAGTGGTGCTAAGATAATGGCAAGTCTTATCCTTTTGCTTGGATCCCTTGCGTATATTATGCTTCTTGCAGTTATCAATGGTAGCCTTGGTTTTGTTTGTGCTATGGGCGTAACCTTATTTGGTGCTGTCGGAATTGCAAAGGCAATAGGGGATACGGTTGCTTTATCCTATGGCGCAATCATTGGATTTACAATAGGATGCGGTGTTCTTCGTGGTGTGCTTCGTTACTTTGAACAGTATAGCAACCATTATATTGCTTTTAAGCTACTTGCCGTTTTAAGAGATAAGATTTTTGGAGCATTGCGTTTGCTTTGTCCTGCTAAGCTTGAAAGTAAGCAAAAGGGAAGCATAATTGCTATGATAACTTCGGATATCGAAACCCTCGAAGTTTTTTATGCGCATACCATATCTCCTATATGTATTGCGTTTATAGTTTCATTGGCTGTAATACTCTTTGTAGGCTTCGTAGTAAATTGGTATCTCGCGCTCGTTGCATTCGTAGCATATTTGGTTATTGGCATTGTCGTACCGATGGTTTCAAGTGCAAAACTGAAAGCATCCGGCGTAAGGTATCGTGGTGAATTTTCATCTTTTAATGCCTATTTTTTGGACAGTATCAAAGGGATAAAAGATATCGTACTCAATAATGCAGGAAAGGCGCGCGAAACAGAAGTTAATAATCGCTCGGATATTCTACTTAGAGAAACAAAAAAGATGAAGCGCGACACAACGAAGGCAAGCGCTCTTACAGAGTTAAGCGTATCTTTATTTATTTTGATTACGCTTGCAATAGGTATAGTGCTGGTATACAACGATTTGTTGACAATTGGAAGAATGATTATTGGGGTCGTTGCCGTATTTGGTAGTTTTGGACCTGTTATTGCAATTTCAGCATTGCCCGGTAACTTGACGCAAACGTTTGCAAGTGGGGATAGGGTATTAAATCTTCTCAGTGAAGAGCCTGCAGTAAAGCTGGTAGAAAACGGTAAAAGGATAGACTATCAAAACCTTGAAGTCAAAAACTTAACGTTTTCTTACGATGGCGAAACCGACGTTCTTAAAGATATAAGTATGTATGCTAACAAAGGCGAAATTATAGGTATCGTAGGTCATTCAGGCTCAGGAAAATCTACGTTACTCAAAATGCTACTGCGTTTTTGGGCAAAAAATAGTGGCGAAATTAACTTTAATGGCATTGACGTTGATAGCATTGATACGGACGATTTGCTTGACAACGTCACAATGGTATCGCAAAGCACCTATCTTTTTGACGAAACCATCGAAGATAACCTTAGGATTGCTAACCCTAAGGCGACGCAGGACGAGCTGGAGTCAGCTTGCAAGATGGCCTCAGTTCACGATTTTATTACGTCGCTCCCTGATGGATATAAGACGAAGGTGGGGGCTCTTGGAGATAATTTGTCAGCCGGAGAAAAGCAAAGGATAGGGCTTGCGCGAGCTTTCCTAAAAGGAAGTGAACTTATCCTTCTCGACGAGCCTACGAGCAACGTAGATAGTATTAACGAAGGAATTATATTAAAAGCCCTAAGAGAGCAGAAGAACAAAAAGAGCATAATTCTGGTTTCGCATAGAGAGTCAACGATGGCGATTGCCGATAGAATTTACAAGATTGACGGGGGAAAAATTTATGAAATCAAATAATGAACAAAAGGCTATTGTGCATAACGATAATCAACCCAAGAACTCGAAGTTCAAGTTGGGTAGAGCATTTTGGATAGTGCTCGGCTGTATTGGACTCGGAGTGGGCGCAGTAGGAGCCGTACTACCGATGTTGCCGGCTTTTCCGTTTTTATTATTAGCTGCGTTTAGCTTTGGTAAAAGCTCCGAAAGACTTCACAAGTGGTTTATAGGTACAAAGCTTTATAAGAATAACCTTGAATCTTACGTTAAAGGACAAGGTATGACTTGGGCGACTAAAATTAAGGTTATGGTAACGGTAACTTTACTTATGGCGTTTGGTTTCTTTATGATGTTCAGAAAAGATCTTTATATTCCTTGTGGTATTTTGGGCGCCGTATGGTTGTTCCATATCGTATATTTTTTATTCTTTGTTAAGCTTAAAAAACAGCAATCTAATGATGAGAACAAAGCGGAAGAAGCCGTGAACGAAATTGAGCCTGAATCGGTTTTAGCTAAAGATAGTGTGCCACAAGAAGAAAAGACGGAAAAATTGGAAGAAAAGGAAGATATAAAAACAGAATAAAAGGAGCATTTAAGCTCCTTTTTTTGTATAAAGAAAACCACGCGATAGTCGCGTGGTTCAGTAGAGGTTAACCGATGAGAAGAATCCTCCAAATGTGATACAATGGTTTAGACCTGCCAGTCGAAACCAAAACACATTTGGAGGATATATCTATGAAGAAGAAC
>JAFTZC010000021.1 GCA_017461065.1 Clostridia bacterium
AAGGAACTAAGAATAGCAAAAGGGGTTTCTCAAAAGGAAATCGCAAACGCAATAGGGGTGGACGTCAGCTCAATTTCCTATTGGG
Organism: Clostridia bacterium; assembly: GCA_017461065.1. Lineage (GTDB taxonomy): Bacteria > Bacillota > Clostridia > Christensenellales > DTU072 > Stercoripulliclostridium_A. The sequence continues at coordinate 86 of JAFTZC010000021.1, forward strand.
AACGGGATATCTATGAGCCAAAAGCCAATTATATAGCAAAAATGGCACGGTTTTTTGCCGTCAGCGCCGATTTTTTGCTTGGTCTTGAGGACGAAATCGGTAATAAAATTTAGGGGAAATTACGTAGAGCCGAAAGGCTCGTTTTTTTTGCCCATTAAGGCTAAATCAAGCCAAAATTTAATTTGGAAAATTTTTGAATTTTTTTCATAAAATCTATTGACAAATGATTTGAGTTGTGATTTACTAGTAATAGTTACTAATAGTGATAAGCAAAGGGAGGTTGCAAAATGAGAAATACAGCTCAAAGAGATACGGTGCTCAAGGTTGTTGAAGCCTCTTGCGACCACCCAACTGCTGAAACTATTTATCTTCGCTGTCGCGAGATAATGCCCGAAATCAGCCTTGGCACGGTTTATAGGAACCTTAAGGTTTTGGCAGAGCTTGGCAAGATTAGGGAAGTATCAATCTTGAACGCAGGCGACAGATACGACAAGACGATTGGACTACACGCTCATTTTCGTTGCAAACGTTGTGGATGTGTTTTGGACGTCCCGGCGAACGACTTGGAGACGCTTGAAAAGAGCGTGGAATCCAACACCGGTTTTCAAATTGACGGCACGGAAGTATTGTTCGTAGGCCTATGTGACAAGTGCAAGGCAAACTAATGGTTATAATCGGATAGGGAAATAAAAATCAATCGTGCAGTATCCCAAATCCGAAGAATAATAAATAAGCTAAATACAAAAAATCGACGTAAAAAGGAGAATTCAATTATGGCAAAATACGTATGTAACGTTTGTGGTTATACTCACGAAGGCGATGCAGCTCCGGCTGCTTGCCCCATCTGCAGAGCACCCGCTGAAAAGTTCACCAAGCAAGCAGGCGAACTTACTTGGGCAGCTGAGCACGTTGTTGGCGTAGCTCAAGGCGCAAGAGAAGATATCATTATGGATTTACGCGCTAACTTCGAAGGCGAATGCTGTGAAGTAGGTATGTATCTTGCAATGGCACGCGTTGCTCATCGCGAAGGTTATCCCGAAGTAGGTCTCTACTACGAAAAGGCAGCTTGGGAAGAAGCTGAACACGCAGCAAAGTTTGCTGAACTACTTGGCGAAGTTGTAACCAACTCAACCAAAAAGAACCTTGAGCTCCGTGTTGATGCTGAAAACGGCGCAACCGCAGGCAAGTTTGACCTTGCAAAGCGCGCAAAGGAACTCAACCTTGACGCTATCCACGACACCGTACACGAAATGGCACGCGACGAAGCTCGTCACGGCAAAGCATTCGAAGGTCTCCTTAAGAGATATTTCAACAAATAATCCTATATCCTTTCCTAAATATCAAAAAGGAAGCCCACTTTCACTTAGGTGAGGGTGGGCTTTCCTTGTGTTGGAATATGATTTAACCGATAACCTTGTAGCGCAGTCTGAGATAGGAGTTTTCAAGGGGTACGCACTCTATTAGCTCAAGTACGCCAAGGTCTTTTAGCTCGCAGCTATCGTATAGCGATTTTCCGTCGATTAGCGTAGGCGTATCCTTGCCACCCACTAAAACGGGTGCCACCACCACGTCAACGTAGTCGAGTAGCTTTTCTCGTAGCATTTTTCCGTTGAGCGTGCCACCCGTTTGCACGGTAATGCGTTCGCAACCGAATTTGGTTTTGAGTTCCGTTAGCGCCCCTGCAAGGTCAAGCTCGCTTTGCAGTATTATATGCAAGTTATCGGCTTCAACCGAGAATGCAGGGTGGTTTTCGTTGGTGGTAACCAAAACGAACTTGTCCGAAAGGGCCGTAAAGTATCTTACGCCTTGCTCGTTTAGGTTTTTGTTGTCTATTAGGACGAATGAAACGGGGGATTTTGACGGCATAGGCCTACTATTTGCGCCGATTTTTGCTTGCGTACGACCAGAGCCAAGTGACCACAAGTCGGTGGTTTGCTCAATTTCGTAGTATTGGTGTAAGCCTTCTTTGACTCCCGTAATCGTGGGGAAGTCTTTGTCAACGTCAAGGTTATCGCTCGCGCCCGTGCTGATTTTTCCGTCGACGGACGTAAGCATAAATAGCGTGGTAATTGGTCTATCCATTTTGTGCTCCTAAATTCTAATATGAATATTGTAGCATATCGGAAAGCGTCTTTCAATGGGGGATAGGCAAAAAGACTCCTTTGCTTTTAGATTACTATTGACAAATCACGCGCGTGATAGTAATATATTTACATACTTTTGGAGTGTAAAATTTATCGTATGAAAGTTGTTGACGTAAACACGGGTAGACCCTATAAGGTTTTGATTGGAAGTGGTATTTTGGGCGAAGTAGGCTCCCTTGTCAAGGAAGTGCTTAGTGCTAAAAGACTACTGATTATAACCGACGATATCGTAAATCCACTATATGGTGGCATCGTTGCCGAGTCGCTTGCAAAAGTCGGCTATGAAGTGGAGTTTTTCGTAATTGAAAACGGCGAGCAAAGCAAGTGCTTGTCCGTATACGGCGCGATACTCAACTATCTTGCCGACGGAAACTATACTCGTAAAGACGGTATCGTAGCGCTTGGTGGCGGAGTGGTCGGCGACCTTGCAGGCTTCGTTGCGGCAAGCTACCTTAGGGGTATTCCGTTCGTACAAATTCCCACTACGCTCCTTGCTCAAATTGATAGTAGCGTTGGTGGCAAGACGGCAATCGACCTTGAAGCCGGCAAAAACTTGGTTGGTGCGTTTTGGCAACCCAGCCTTGTGGTTGCAGACGTAAACACCCTTAGCACGCTCCCCCACAAGGAAATCGAAAACGGACTTGGCGAGCTTATCAAGTACGCTTGCTTGATGGGTGGCGAGATACTGACCCTTGTAGAACGTGGCTTTGAAAGTAGCCTTGAAAGGGTGGTGGAGCTTGCTGTATCGTATAAGCGCGATATCGTCACCGAAGACGAGCGCGAGAGTGGCGTTAGAAGGCTCCTTAACCTTGGGCACACCGTTGCGCACGGCATCGAGAAGCTTTCGCACTACACCTATACTCACGGCAAAGCCGTGGCTTGTGGCATAATGGCTATTGCAAAGGCCGAAAACAAGCTTGGCAACCTAAGCGACGCCGATTACGATAGGCTAAAAGCGCTATACGATTTCTACGGATTGGAATACGCTATCGGCTACTCGATTGAAAGCATTTGCGAAGTGGCAAAGGTGGACAAAAAGGCCGAAAACACGGACATAAATTTGGTTATTATGCAAGGATACGGCGATTGCAAAGTTCAAAAAATGGCACTTGCCGATTTGGAAGGATACTTACTATGAAAAAAATACTCGTACTAAACGGACCAAACCTAAATATGCTTGGCATTCGTGAGCCGCAAATTTACGGAAGCCAAAATTACAACGCACTCGTTGAATACGTTTTAAGCTCTGCTAAGGAATTGGGCCTTGACGTAACCGTCAAGCAAAGCAATTATGAAGGCGAACTCGTAACGCTAATTCAAAACGCGCTTGGCGTATACGACGGCATAGTCATCAACGCAGGTGCATACACGCACACGTCGGTTGCTATCCTTGACGCCCTAAAGGCAGTATCAATACCTACCGTTGAAGTTCATCTCAGCGACATCAACGCGCGTGACGAGTTTAGGAAGTTCTCGTATATTTCCCTTTACGCCGAAAAAGTTATCGTCGGCAAAGGTTTCCTTGGCTATCGTGAAGCACTCGAGTATCTTGGTGAATAATGAAAGACGAGCAAAAGATAAGGCCGCTTGCCATATATCAGCTACTTAAAAATCACACCGACAGTTCGGTGGCTCTTGGCTCGTTTGAGATTGCCAACACGCTTAATTTAGAAGGTTTGCCAAGTAGCATTAAGGACGTCAAAGACGACGTCAAGCTCCTAAAGGTTTGGGGATTTGGCGTAAGCGAAGTGCCGGGCGAAGACCTTTATTACATCAGCAACAAGATATTCAGCGATGCCGAGCTTAGGATTTTGATAGACGCGGTAGAAGCATCGAGCTTTATAACCGAAAAGAAGACGACGGAGCTCGTAGCTAAGCTTGCGCGCCTTGCAGGTGAGCATAGGGCGGAAAGTTTTAAGAAGCACAGTTCTTTTAAGGGTACCAAGCACACCAACGAGAGTATTTTCAACGCCGTTGCTACCATCGACCAATGTATCCGTAGCGAGCTAAAGTGCTCCTTCCTATATTTCGACTACGACGTTGAAGGCGCAAGGCTATATCGCAAGGAACGCAAAAGATATATCGTAAATCCGCTTGCACTCGTTGCGATGGAAGATAACTATTACCTACTCGCTTACGGCGACAAGTATCAAAACGTGGTGCCTTATCGCGTAGACCGTATGGATAAGGTTATGCCCGAAGCGGAAAGTATCAGCAAAGCCGAGTTTTTAAAAGATTTTGACCTAAACGCCTACACGAAACAAGCTTTTTCGATGTTCAAAGGGGAGCTTACCGAAGTCTCTCTCGAGTGCGATAGCACTGCAGTTGATGGCATTGTAGACAAGTTTTCCGAAAACGTAAGTATGCTCAAGCTGAGCGACACCAAATTCCGCGTTAAGGTTAAAGTTCAAGTCAGCCCCACCTTTTTCGGATGGTGTGCAACGAGCGGCGGTCGCATCAAGATAGTTGCGCCCGAAGAAGTCAAAAAAGCATATTACGAGCATCTTTCGAAGTGCTAACCATATAAGTAAGGAGTAAATATGGCTCAACAAACGTTAAGTGCAATCGATTACTACAAGCAAAGTCCACGCCCCAAAAAGAAGAAGATACTTCTTGCATTCATAGGGATGCTTCTTGCTGCGGCGCTCGTGCTGCTATGTGCATCGTACGGTATTATTTACGGAGTTACCGTAGCAATCAACAAGCCAATGGACTATAAAGAAGCCGTTGCAAGCGGTAACGTAGCAAGCGGCAACAAAATCCACTTCCTAAACACGGGCAGTAGCGATTGTATTATTTTGGAGTCAAATGGCCACCTTGCAATGATAGACTGCGCTGAAGACACCGATAATCCCAGGGGATTTGCCGAGCTTGAGCTCGAAGGATACGAGCAAAGGGTATTGAAGTACGTCAAGGACAACTTCAGGGGCGCAGATGGAAAGGTGCGTTTTGATTTTATACTTGGCACGCACTCACACTCCGACCATATCGGTGGATTTGACACCCTTCTCCAAGACCAAGACATTTTGGTGGAAAAGGCCTATCTAAAGCGCTACCACGAAGAAAATATCAAGGAGCAAGAAGTGGTTGAATGGGATAACCAAGAAGTCTACGACCAAATGGTGGGCGCGGTAAACGCAAGGGGCATCGAGCTAATACAAGATATCCCCACCGAGAGTTTTTATCTTGGCACTTTTAAGCTTCGTTTCCTTAACACCCTTGAGCCAACCGAAAAGGATCTTGGCGAAAACGAAAACGCCGTAGCACTTTACGTTGAAGACGGCGACAAAAAGATTTTGCTAATGGCAGACGTCAACTATCTTGACGGCGACGAGCAAGCTATCAGCAAGGAAATCGGCAAAGTTGACCTGCTAAAAGTAGGTCACCACGGCTACGGCTACTCGACGGGCACGCCATTTTTAACCCGTACCCAACCAAAGATTGCTATACTTACCAACGACCGAGCTGATTCCACTATAACGGTTAGGATGCGCCTAACTCTCAACAGCCGCTCGTCACAATACGGCACTGCCAACTATAACGGAATTATCGCCGTAATAGGGGAAGAAATCAAGCTATATAGCAATATACACTAATATGATATTTTCGGATAAATTCATTACGGCAAGCGGAAAAATGAATTCTTTTAGGGCACACGTAAATGCGCCCCTTATTCGCCGTGAGTTTTATCTTGACGCGGTGCCAAAGTGCGCCGAGCTTACTATTACGGCACTTGGTTTTTACGAGCTATATCTCAACGGGCAAAGGCTAACGCGTGGGCTTCTTTCTCCCGGTATTACCAACCCCGACCAGCTTATATATTACGACCGCTACGACGTTACTCCACACTTAAAAAAGGGTGGCAACTGTCTTGCCCTTATGCTCGGCAACGGTATGCAAAACACCGATTTCAGAGTGTGGGATTTCGACAAAGCTCCCTTTAGAAGCGCGCCTAAAACTGCGCTTGCGTTGGAGCTTGACGGAGTCCTTTATATGGAGTGCGACGAGCGTTTCAAGTGGGAACCGTCCCCAATAACCTTTGACGACCTTCGCGGTGGCGAGTGGTACGACGCACGCCTAAAAAAAGATGGGTTTTCCCTTTACGGCTACGACGATAGCGATTGGCAAAACTGCACCCCTGCAAGCACTCCAAAAGGGGATAAGGTTTTAAGTATAATCCCACCCATTCAAGTTACGGAAAGGCTAAAGCCAATCAAGATATATCGTGGTATAGGATACCATACGTTTGATTTTGGTGTAAACACCGCCGGCATAATCGAATTAAAGCTCAAGGGCATAAAGGGTCAAAAACTCGTTATGCAAGTGGGCGAAGTGGCATATAAAGGTAGGGTGTCACAGCGCAATATTACCTTTAGGTGGAACGTGCTGCCCAAGTACCACTTCCAAGCCGTAAAGTATATTTCAGGCGGTGGCGCCGAAGAATATACTCCGTCATTCACTTACTTTGGCGGCAGGTACGTAACGGTAAAGGGACTGCTCCCACACCAAGTAAGCGAAGACACGTTGACCTTTTTGGTTATGAACACCGATATGAAAAACAAGGGCGGTTTTGAAAGTGACTCTGCAGTGCTCAACAAATTGCAGGAGTACACCGTGCGCTCTAACAAAGCCAACTACTACCACTTCCCAACCGATTGTCCGCATAGGGAAAAGAACGGTTGGACGGGGGATGCCGCTCTTAGCGCCGAGCAGTTCACCTTGAACCACGACACGCGCGATGCTTTTGTAAATTGGCTACGCGCCGTGGTGCACGCTCAAAAGGAAAACGGGCAGCTCCCCGGCATCGTGCCTACTTCGGATTGGGGTTACGATTGGGGTAGCGGACCTAATTGGGATAACGCGCTATTCGAGCTTCCATACGTGCTATACCGCTACTACGGCGACTTGAGTGCAATCAAGGAGTGTAGTGGAGCTATGGTCAAATACCTAAGCTATCTTAAGTCCAAGATTAGAGCAAACGGCACGGTTGAGTACGGCTTAGGCGATTGGTGTCAAATAGGAGTAAAGCATCGCGCATTCGACACACCGGTTGAAGTGACGGATACCCTTTGTTGCATAGAGCTTACTCGCAAAGCGGAGTTTATGCTAAGCCTAATTGGAGAGAGCTGCGGCGCTACCCTTGCGCGCGAGTTGAACGCCACTCTCAGAAAGGGCTTTTTGGAGCACCTTGTCAGCGACGACCTTGAAGTGAACGGAAAGGCCCAAACGGGGCAGGCTATGGCAATACACTACGGCTTGTTTAGTGGTAGCGATAAGCTCAAGGCCTACGCCCATTTGCTTAGGTACGTAGAGCGCGACGGAAGCGCAATGCGTATAGGCGTGCTTGGCAACCGCGTACTCTTTAGGTTGCTTGCCGATATGGGTGACGTAGACCTTGCTTTGAAGCTTATTACCCAAGATAAATATCCGTCATTTGCCCATTGGATTACTACCGGTTGTACGGCGCTAAAGGAAGACTTTACCCACACCCAAAACGCTGCTGCTCCCGTTAGCAAAAAGGACCTTAACTCGCTATACGAGTTTTCGCTAAACCACCACTTTTGGGGTGATATAAGTGCGTTTATGATATGCCATTTGGGTGGAATTAGGGTAAATCCAAACTTAACCGACCCAAGCGAAATCGTAATTACGCATTGTATTCCAAAGGGCTTGGAAAAGGTACGTGCCTATTACGATAGCGTGGTGGGCAGAGTGGAAACCATAAGGGACGGAAGACGTCTTAAAGTCATCGTTCCAAAGGGGGCTAAGGTTACGCTAAATTACGGTGGCAGTAGCGTTGTACTAAGAGAAGGAGAAAACGATATAGAGCTATGAAAATACTATTCGTATGCAGTTCAAACGTATGTAGAAGTCCCTACTGCGAGTATCATTTCAAAAGGCTGATGGAGAGTGACGATAGGCTCAGCGCAAAAGTAAGCGAGTGTCGCTCGGGAGCGGTATTCAATCGTTCCGCCAAGATACACGGCAAGGCTAAAAAGGCATTGCTTGCAGACGGCTTTGACGAGAGTTATATCGACGCACACAAGCCTACGTTTATTAAGGACGATTTAAGCTTATTTCAATCAAGCGACCTTATAATAGGTATGACGAGATGGCACAAGTGGTGTTTACCAAAGGATTTGCGTTCCAAGTACGTCAATCTTAGCGAAGCGGCAGGTGGTAACTACAAAGCAATTCCCGACCCATTCCTTGCACCCAACCAAGAGAGTTACAACGGCGTTATGCGCGTAATAAAGGGCTACGTGGAAAGAATGGCACAAAAACTAATAAAGGATAACGATTAATATGGATGACAAAGTAAAATTCGAGCTCACACCTATCGAAGAAGATGTTCAACAAGAAAAGGTCGTAAAGGCAAGTATCGAAGTTGTGGAAGAAAAAACTCCAAATTTTAGTGTTGAAGAAGTTTCTGACAAGGAAGTTAAAAAGGAAATTTCAAGCGGCGTGTCGAGTGGCAACATCAAGGCTAACGACAAGGAAAAACCGCTCACTATGGGCTACGTATACGGCGGCATTTTTATTGCGCTTGGCGTAGGCGCAGTTCTTATTGCGTTTCTACTTGAAGGGTACAAGATGCCGGGTATAATTTGTGCAGTTCTTGCTTTCCTTGCAGGCTACGCAATGCTCAAGCACGTTTTAGATGCTAAAAAGATAAAAGCACTCCTTGACTCTGGCGAATGCAAAACCGTCGACGAGTTAATGTTAAAGCTCAAGCGTAAAAACAAGTATGAGTTTATGCGTGATTTAGGTGGAATGATAAAGGCAGGCTATATTGCCGGATACGAAGTTATCGAAGGCAATCAAATCAAAAAGCTTTAGCGTTAAAGCTAATTAAAGGCAATAGCGTGAGTAAAAGCACCTTATGTGCTTTTATTTTTTACTAACCAGGGTAAAAAAATAGAAAAATAAATTCAAAAGTGTTATAAATATACTATTATAATAAATACGTTTATGATATTATAAGTTATCAATCCGAAAAGGTGATTTAGGTATGCAAAAAAAGTTTTGGAATAAAAAGAATATAATCATAACCGTGATAGTATCACTCGTCGTCATCGCGCTCATAGTGGCAATCGTTGTGATTTCGCTTGAAAACAAGGAAGTCAAAACTGCCGAAGCATCCGTTACTCGCGGTTCGCTTTCTACGTCAATTAGTGCAAGCGGTGTGGTTACTACTGCCGGTATCAACGAGAGTATTCCTTTGTTTGCGTGCGTAAATAATATCACCGATTACGAAACTATAACCGATTATACTGCCGATGATTTTAGTTGGAATTATGCAATTATCAACTCATCCACGGCACCAATCGTCTACGAAGTTACCTACGTCAACGCTGACCTTAGGAACGTAAAGAGCATCTTCCGTACCACCGACGAAAACGTCGTTATTATGGAAGTTATGCCTTACTATCTTGATTGGTCTAAGCTTGAAGATGCTAAGGATAACGCTATTTTGAATGGACAGCTCAAAGAAGGCTCTACCACTTCGGACTTCCTTTTTATGCTCCTACTAAGTGAAAAGGACAATCCGCTTTACATTCCAAGCGAGTATCTTAGGATATCTACCAACGCCGACGACAAAGTCAGCATTGATACCGATTATCTCGTAAGCATCATCGAAAAGGTCGCAGCCACAGAAGAAATGAATTCTTTGGAGTATAGCATATCCAATCTTAAGGTTAAGGAAGGGGATAGCATTACCGTTGACCAAAACGTATTCAAGCTTGCTTTATCCCAACTTTATACCAGTTTTACCGTAACTGAGTATGACGTTGCCGATATCGACGCTAAACTTCGCGGTGGCGAAAAGGTGTATGCAGGCGTAACCGTCAACGCCCTTGGTGGACGCAAGGTGATTGCCGAAATCCAAGAGATTATCAAGGGTAGTTATAGCTCGGGTATAGCGTATTATGCAGTAAAGGCAAAGATAGTTTTCGGTCTTGAAGCAAATCTTGACCTAACCGACGAAGAAAATCTACTATCGTCTGCGGCACAAGTTGCGCTTTCTAAAGGACACAAGTCGCTTTCCTACGCCGACTTCAGCTACTACGACTCCTATCTCACCCCCGAAGTAGTCGAAGCACTTGGCGTTGATATCACCGATAGGGTTGAGCGCGAAGAAGTCCTTGAAAACTATTCCGTTGCCATCAGGGTGCAAAAGACGGCTGTTATCGACAAGCTTATCATTCCCACCAAGTGCATCTTCTACGACGATGCCAAAAATCCTTACGTACTCGTAACTCGCGACAACAAGGAAGTCAGGGTTTACGTCAAAGTACTTCTTTCAACGGGCTCGGAAGCTGCCGTTGAAGTCAAGGATGCCAAGCAAGACGGCGCACTTGCCGAAGGGGATAAGATTATCTACCAAGCCGACTCATCACTCATCAGCTCAATACTTGGATAGCCTATGTTTAACTCACGCAAACTTATCCTTTCTATGAAAGGTATAAACAAGTCCTATCCAATGGGCGATGACGAGCTACAAGTGCTTTTTGACGTCAACTTTGAAGTTTACCAAAAGGAATTTGTGGCAGTTTTAGGACCATCGGGAAGTGGCAAAAGCACGCTTATGAACATCATAGGCTGTCTTGACGTGGCTTCAAGTGGCTCTTATATCCTAAACGGACAGGATATAAGCAAGCTCAAGGACAAAGAGTTGGCGGCGGTTAGGAATCAGGACATAGGTTTTGTATTTCAAAACTTCCAACTTCTAAGTAGAATGAGTGCACTTGACAACGTCATCTTGCCCCTTATCTATGCAAGGGTATCGTCAAAGGAAAGGAAGAATCGCGCTATGATGCTTCTAAACAAAGTAGGCCTTGGCGACAAGATGCAAAACAACCCCAAGCAACTGTCTGGTGGTCAGCAACAGCGTGTTGCGATTGCACGCGCGATGGTAACAAACCCATCAATCATTCTCGCCGACGAGCCGACGGGCGCGCTTGACCAAGCAACGGGTGCACAAATTATGGAGCTTTTCAAGGAGCTAAACCGCGAGGGCAAAACCATAATTATGATTACCCACGACCCCAAAATTGCCCGTCAAGCACAGCGCATCGTGCACATCTTGGACGGTAGAATTTATTCCCAAGACGAGTACGAAACCCTTTATAACGAAGACGGCGCAAAGCGCGATGACGTGGAGCACGAGCCCACTTTGCGCGAGCGTAGAAGAAGGAGGACAGGTAATGTTTAAAGATATCATTAAAATGTCCTTCAAAAATCTCGTTATGAACAAAATGCGTACCTTTTTGACGACGCTTGGTATCATAATCGGCATAACTTCTATCATTGCGCTCATCACTATCGGGCAGGGCGTAACCAGCTCGGTTATCGAGCAACTTTCGGGACTTGGCGGCAATCGTGTTACGGTAGAAATCACTAACACCCAAGTCAAAAAAGGCTTTACCGATGCAGAGATGGAATCCTTCTTGGAAATAGAAGGAGTAGACGGCGTATCTCCAACGGTAAGGAAGAATTTGGTCTACACGCTCGTTCCCGGCGAAACCAACTCCAATCGCAATTACGTTTACACATCCGCCACGCGTGTAATGGGTGTAAACAACTACTACTTCGAGCTCGTTGCAAACGACACAATCAAGGCAGGGCGCTCCATAACCGATGACGATATCAAAAACGCAACTCACGTATGTGTTCTTGGTCACGGTATATGGAAGAACTTATACGGCAACTATAACCCCATTGGCGAAACCATCAAAATTTACAATATGGATTTCGTAATCGTGGGTGTTATGAACGAGCTCGTTGGACTTGATACGGCTGGCAACTATTCCTTGATAGTGCCATACACCACCGCTATGCGCGACCTTCAAATGGGCTTGGTCAAGACCTTTGACGCCGTCGTAAACGATAATAGCGACATGGGTATAGTCGTATCTCAAATGGACGATAGATGCTCCGAAATTATGGGCTCAACCAAAGGTTACAGCGTATTCAATCAACAAGAAGTAATGGATATCGTCGTAACCATAACCGACCTAATCCTTGGTATGCTTGGCGGTATTGCCGCTATAGCACTACTCGTAGGTGGCATAGGTATTATGAATATGATGCTCGTGTCGGTTACAGAGCGCACTATGGAAATTGGACTTAGAAAGGCACTCGGCGCAAAGCCGTCTACCATCCTTATACAATTTTTAGTTGAAGCAGTTATTATCAGCTTGCTTGGTGGCGTTTTAGGGGTTGCGCTTGGCGCAGCCATAGCCTACGTAGCTTCCATTCTCATTGGCTACACCTTTACTTTCCAAGCAACCACCGTCCTTCTTGCCGTAGGATTTTCAGTCACCGTAGGTCTTATCTTTGGTATTTTGCCCGCGCGCAAAGCAGCAAAGTTGAACCCCATTGACGCGCTCCGCGCCCAATAAACGAATTATATACTTCGCTCTACTTTGTCAAGCAAAAAATACTGCAGGGAGCAGTACGCCAAGTACAGCAACCCTTTGTATTTTCCGCTTTTCGCGTAGAGCTCGCATCTAATTCGTTTATATGGCTGAATAAACTTTAGAGTGCAAACAAGACAGGGGTGCAACACGCTTAGTAAAGTTCCTTCGCGTTCTTTTATCTTTTGCGTCGGCTTGCATCCAAACTAACACGTTTTGTAAACGTCGGGATAAACTATTTATCCCACCAACTAAATTTTAATAAAGGAAAAATTATGGAAAACTTTGAAAATAACTCAAAAATTGCAATCTTAATAGATGCAGAAAATATATCGTATAAGAATACTCAACAAATCATCGAAACGATGGAGCAAAAGGGCAAAATTCTTGTCAAAATGGTGGTTGCCGATTGGACGAAAATCACAGGCTCACAAACCAAAACAAATGGCAAGTACGTCTATCGCACCAAGCAAATTGATGGCTGGCGTACCGAAGCAAGTCGCCACTCGATGACTGCGGTGCAACAATTCAGCTACGTAGTAGGTAAAAACACGTCCGACATAGCACTCACCATCCAAGCTATGAAGATACTCTATGAAAAGCCCTATATTACCACCTTCTGCTTGGTTTCCAACGACTCCGACTTCACCCGTCTTGCCCAAGAGCTTAGGGAGCAAAACAAGGAAGTAATCGGTATGGGCGAGCGTAGCCGCGCAATACAAGAATTCGTCAACGCCTTCTCCGAGTTTATCTATCTTGGCGAGAGTATCGAAGAAGAAAATCTCGACCTTGTTCAAGAGCCCGTTCAAGAAGAAATCAAGGTAGAAAAGGTTACCAAAGATAAGGCTGAAGATAATCCAACCCCACAAAAATCAAGCAAATCTAAAAAGAAAAACTCCAAGAAAAAGAATGCCAAAAAGGACGAGTGTTTCCTTGGACAAGAAAAGCTCAACGCTCTCAAAAAGATTATTGAAAACGACATCGAGTCAAGTGACGAATCCGTCGCTTACTATAGCAGCATAGGTAATCGTATGAAGTCACAATTTGCCGACTTTATACCCGCAAATTACGACTGCAAAAAGATATCTCAGCTTATGGCAAAGATACTACCATATCTACCCGAGTACGTTGAACACAAAGAGCCAATCCCAAATAATCCGCACGGGTATCTTATGATGCTCAAACGCAAGTAAAAACACGATTCTTTAGCGACCTACTTCACAAAACTACAATCCCCCTTCGGGTCACGTACGCCAAGTACGCTCGCCCTTGGGGGATTTTGTTTTGCTTGTATCTCATCTAAATAATCGCGTTTTTATAGATAAGAGCAATTTTAATATAATTTTCTAATCATTGTTTGCGCAGCGGAGCGTAGCAAAGTTAATTTCGCATTTCGCACTTCGCATTTAAAAAGCACTCCTTCGAGTGCTTTTTGTCTTATAGGTTCTTGAGTGCGTTTTCGATTTCTTCGTCGCTTGGTACGTAGTCTACCATTTCGCCGTCGTTGAAGCGTTTGTAAGCGAACAAATCGAAGTAGCCCGTGCCCGTTAGTCCAAAGAGAATGACCTTCTTTTCACCGCTTTCCTTGCACTTTAGTGCTTCGTCTATTGCAACTCTTATGGCGTGGCTTGATTCGGGAGCAGGGAGAATACCTTCGGTCTTGGCAAAGATGGTTGCGGCTTCGAAGACCTTGGTTTGCTCTACGGAAGTTGCTTCCATATATCCTTGGTCGTATAGCGCGCTTACGACGGTGTTCATGCCGTGATATCTAAGTCCGCCTGCGTGAGTGGATGCAGGGATATAGTCGTGACCCAGCGTATACATCTTCATTAGGGGAGTAATCCTACCCGTGTCGCCGAAGTCGTATACGTATTTGCCGCGAGTGAGTGAGGGACAAGATTTAGGCTCTACGGCTATAAATCTATAATCGGCTTCGCCCCTTAGCTTTTCGCCCATAAACGGTGCGATAAGGCCGCCAAGGTTTGAGCCACCGCCTGCGCAACCAATGATGATATCGGGCTTAACGCCGTATTTTTCAAGTGCAATTTTGCTTTCAAGGCCGATTACCGATTGGTGCAAAAGCACGTGGTTTAGTACGCTACCAAGACCGTATCTGCAGTTTGGAGTGGTGGTTGCTTTTTCGACAGCTTCGGAGATAGCGCAACCGAGCGAGCCGCCGGTGCCGGGGTGCTTTTCAAGTATTTTTCTACCCACTTCGGTAGTTTCGGAAGGGGATGGGATGACGTTTGCGCCGTAGGTACGCATTACTTCGCGTCTAAAAGGCTTTTGTTCAGCGGATACCTTTACCATATAAACCGTCAAGTCCAAGCCGTAGAAAGCCGAAGCCATTGATAGTGCCGTACCCCATTGACCTGCGCCCGTTTCGGTGGTTAGTGAAGTGATACCTTCTTGCTTGGCGTAATAAGCTTGAGCTACCGCGCTGTTGAGCTTATGTGAGCCGGAGGTGTTGTTGCCTTCGTACTTATAGTAGATTTCAGCAGGGGTGCCGAGAGCTTTTTCCAACCAATAAGCGCGAACGAGTGGGGATGGACGATACATTTTGTAGAACTCCCTAACTTCGTCGGGGATTGCGATGTATCTATCGGTGTCGTTTAGTTCTTGCTCAACGCAACCTTTGCAGAAGATTTTTTCAAGTTCTTCTCTCGTGCAAGGCTTACGAGTTTCAGGGTTGAGCAAAGGTGGAAGTTTTTCCATATCTGCACGGAGATTGTACCAAGCTTTTGGCATCTCGTCTTCGTTCAAATAGATTTTTGTTGGAATTGGTTGCTTCGTCATTGGTATACCTCCTTGAAAATTAATTGTTTTAGATAATACCAAAACTTTGGCATTTTGTCAATTAGGTGCACTATATAAATAAAATTAGTTATTGAAATGTAATTATCTTTGTAGTATAATAGCCCTAATGGAAAAGAAAGACTATTTACAATTATTTGAAAGAGAGTTGTTTGAAAGTTGTATTCCTTTCTGGCTCAAAAACGGATTTGATACCGTAAACGGCGGTATGTACACGAGCCTTGATAGGGAAGGAAGAATCTATTCGACGGATAAGAGCGTATGGATGCAAGGTAGAGCAGGCTATATGTTTTCGCGTATGGCAAACGCTTTTGGTATGCAAGAGTTGCTACCGGTTGCAAAGTCTTGCATTGATTTTCTAAACGCACACTGCATAGATAGCGATGGCAGAATGTATTTTACCGTTACAGCCGACGGCAAACCCCTTCGCAAGAGAAGATATATGTTCTCCGAGACCTTCTACATTATTGCTTGCGCCGAGTATTACAAGGCAACGGGCGATAAAGAATGTCTTTTAAACGCAAGGAAGTACTACGATTTTTGCTTGTCGATGTATCGCGACCCCGAAAGTGACCCCTATAAAATCACTCCCAAGAGCGTACCCGGCACTCGTGATATGAAGGCACTCAACCTTCCTATGATACTCCTAAACGTAACTTGCGTTCTAAGAGATTGCGACAAGGAGCAAAAGGCTTACTATGACAAGGTTGCAAGCGAGCTCGTTTGCGATATCAAGAAGTTTAACTTAAGCGGCACGGGCTTTATGCTCGAAGGTCTTGGCGTAAACGGCGAGTACTTTAAGGAAAGCGCAGGGGCAAGAGTGGTTAACCCCGGTCACTCCATAGAGCTTAGCTGGTTCTTGCTTGACCAAGCTATCTACGAAGGCGACGACGAGCTAAAGGCGTTTGCACAGAACGTATTCGACACCGCATTTGACTTTGGCTGGGACGAGTGTTACGGCGGCATACTTTACTTCAAGGATTTGGAAGGCTACCCCGTTGAAGCATACGAGCACGATATGAAGCTATGGTGGCCACACAATGAAGCCATCATCGCATCGTTGAAGCTCTACAAGGAAACGAACAACGATAAGTACTTCCAAGTGTTCGAGCGTGTAGTGGACTATGCATTCAAACACTTTAGTGATTTCAAGTACGGCGAGTGGTACGGCTATCTCCGTCGCGACGGACTACCCACCGAGCCACCTTGCAAGGGCCACACCTATAAAGGACCTTTCCACGTGCTAAGAATGCTCACTATCGTAATTGAGCTACTAAAGGAAATGGTATAATGGAATATCTAAAGAGTAAGGGAAAAATCGTTCTAAAACTACAAAAGGGGGAAGAAGTAATTTCTTCCCTTTCGCTCTTAATTGGAGAGCTTGATATAAAGTGCGCAAGCGTATCCGGTATAGGTGCAACCGACAATATCGTCGTAGGCGTATTCAATCCCAAAACCAAGGTTTACACCAAAAACAGAGTGCTCGAAGATATGGAGATATTGTCACTTTCGGGCAACTTGACGCGCAAAGACGGCGCCCCGTACGTTCACGTTCACGGTGCGTTCGCTTCGCTTGAAAAAGTTTACGGCGGACATATTAACGAGTGTTATATAAGCGCCACAGCAGAGATAATCATTGACGTAATAGACTCTGTTGTAGAAAGAGAATTTGATGAGGAGATAGGCTTAAACCTACTAAAGTTATGAAGATATTCGTATTACTTGGAAATCGTATGAAAGACGACGGCAGCTTGTCTGATTTGATGAAGCTAAGACTTGAGCTTGCCGTCAAATATTATTTTGAGAATAAGCCCGACTACGTCATAGTTTCGGGCGGTATTGCAAATCCCGTTGCAGGCGTTGCCGAAGCTGACAAGATGGAGGAGTATCTCTTGGCAAGCGGAGTGCCCACCGAAGTTATTATCAAGGAAGATAAGTCGCTCACGACCAAACAAAACGCAGAGTTTTCTTGCCCAAAGGCAAAGGAGCTTGGTGCGGATACGTTGGTGTTGTGCACCTCCAAAGAGCATATGAACAGATGGTATCTCAATCCTGTTAGGCTATTCAAAAGATATCTCAAAAAGTACGGTGCAGCCGATATAAAATTGGAAACTTATACCAACGACTAAAAAAAATCAAAAAAATCACCGATTAGGTCTTGAAATATCATATTGTTTATGATAAAATAAGCATATATTTGTGTAAGAGGTGTGATATGGCAAACTACAAAGCTCCAGAACATAATTCATTAGATGGTCAAGTAATAGAGTACGCTGGTAAAAAGTATCGTCTTTCATCAAGCCAAGCATTCAGTTGCCCTATACAAATGCCCATTCCAAAGTTCCAACTTAATCCCACTATGAGCTTTACCGCTGACGAAAATGGTGGACTCCAACTCAAGATTAAGCCCAATCCCCAAGCAACCGGCTTCGACTATTCAGGCTGGGGCAAAAAGAAATAAGCAAAAGAAACCAAAACTAAGCGAGAGCTATTGCTCTCGCTTTTTTATCAAATACGTATTATAAAAGCCACCCGTAAGGTGGCTTCAGTTTTTAAATTTTTCCGCCGAAGTCGCAGTCGGTGGTGATGTAGTCGACGCCAAGGAACATAAAGTGGCGTACGACGGCAAGGCTGTTTACGGTCCAAATGTTTACTTCATGACCCATCTTGTGTGCCTTGCGGATAAGGTATCCGGGGCAGAAGATATACATTAAGTCGATGTCGTAGCCCTTCTTTAGGAAGGCTCTGCCGCTTGCGGGATATCTACCGAGAACTTGCAAACGAATCTTTTTATTGATGGAACGCAAACGCGCCATATTCATATAGTGGAATGAAATAAACACTACGTTTTCGATGCCGATGATTTCTTCTACTATCCTAATTAGGTCCTTGAGTTGATTACGGCTGGGGATGCACTTTAGTTCTATGACCGGAACCTTGTCACCGCTCTTGCAAATTTGTAGATATTTCTCAAAAGTGCAAATATAGCTTTGACCTTCAATTTTCGCGCTACCAATCTTATTTAGGTTCATTGGGAGCTTTAGGGCTTCTTCAAGCGTTATTTTGGAAACTGAAACGCCTTCATCAGCAAAAGGATTGTTGTCGTGGCAACATACCCATTTTTGGTCGGACGTAAACCACACGTCGGTTTCGATTCCCCAGAAGAAGGAGCTTTCAGCAGCTGCCTTAAAGGACTTTTCACTGTTTTGGTAGTAAACGTTTGATAAACCACGGTGTGCAATAAATCTGGTCATAGTTATTCCTTCCTTTTTGATAAAGTTAGTCTTCGATGTATTTGAGTGTTATCTCGGTTGCGATTTGGACGAGCTCCAAACAAGGGCGCTTTGCATAGTATGCATCCGTTCTTTTGCTTGGTACGGGAGAGGTGTCGTTTGCGTCGGCTTTGATAAGGTCGCGGCAAATATAGGAGCCGCAAGCTTGCTCAAAGTCTTCGATAGCCTTTCTGCCAAGGGCATACATTTCTACTTTATCCATACCCTTGTTTTTTAGACCTATAATCATAAGCATTCCGCTGACTGCGCCGCAAACTTCTCTTAGTCTACAAAAGCCACCGCCGAATGGGTTTGCGATTGCTTGCATATCTTCTTCCGTTGCACTGACTTTGTCAGCAAGTGCCATAGCTACCGACTGAGCGCAGTTATATCCTTGCAAGAATAGCTCTTTTGATTTTTGAACGTAATCCATAGCGCCGCCCCTTATTTGATTGAGTAAAGTAAATCGGAGTAGGTGGGGAAGGGCCAGTCGTTTTTGTCAACGAGTCCTTCTAACTTGTCGCAAACTTCCCTTAGCGACGTCATATCGCTAAAGACGTATTCGTGATAGAATCTTGCCTTTTCGAGCGCGTCGTCACCCTTGTTTGCGTTTGAAGTGTGACTTTCGAGTTTATGAATATTTTCATAAAGTTTCTTGGTTAGGGCGGAAAGTGAATTGATAAGGTCGGTTTCAACGCTTCTATCAAAATTTTCGTCGAGCAACTTTTTGTTGAGTGCCATTTCGACGATTTTCCTTTCGTAAGCGAGCACGGATGGTAGAATTTGCTTTTTAGCCATTTCGAGCATAGTGAGTGCTTCGATATTAATGGTTTTGGAATAAATCTCAAGGAGAATTTCCATACGAGAGTTTATTTCACTTCTTGATAGTACGCCGTGTTTTTCAAGGAGTTTGACGTTCTTTTCGCTTGCAAAGCAAGGTATTGCGTCGACGGTAGAGGCGTGATTGGATAGGCCCCTTCTTTCCGCTTCTTCAACCCACTCTTGAGAGTAGGAGTTGCCGTTATAAATAATTCTCTTGTGCTTTTTGTAGCTCTTTGCGATGAGCTCGGTAAGCGCCTTATGGAAGTCGTCGGCTTTTTCGAGCGTGTCGGCAAATTGTGCAAGAGACTCTGCGACGATTGTGTTTATAATATAGTTGGTGCAAGCTATGCTGAAGCTTGAGCCGAGCATACGGAACTCGAACTTATTGCCGGTAAAGGCAAGTGGAGAAGTACGATTTCTGTCCGTGGTGTCGCGTGGGAATGCAGGCAGCATAGATACGCCGATTTGCATAGTTGACTTTTTCTTGCCCTTATACGTGGCGTTATGTTGAACTGCTTCTAAGATTTCAGTTAGCTCGTCGCCAAGGAATATCGAGATTATTGCAGGCGGTGCTTCATTTGCGCCAAGACGTAAATCGTTGCCGGCACTTGCAGCACTTAGGCGAAGTAAATCTTGATACTCGTCTACGCCCTTGATAACGGCGGTTAGGAATAGTAGGAACTGAGCGTTTTCATAGGGAGTTTCGCCCGGTTCTAATAGGTTGATGCCGTTATCGGTTGAAAGCGACCAGTTGTTGTGCTTACCGCTGCCGTTTACTGCAGCGAATGGCTTTTCGTGGAGAAGGCATAGCATATTGTGCTTTCCTGCAAGGCTCTTCATAAGCTCCATCGTAATTTGGTTTTGGTCGGTTGCGATATTTACGGTCGTAAACAAAGGAGCAAGCTCGTGTTGAGCGGGTGCTGCTTCGTTATGTTTGGTTTTAGAAAGTACGCCAAGACGCCATAGCTTGTCGTCAAGGTCCTTCATAAAATTGGATACTCTATGCTTGATAGCGCCAAAGTAGTGGTCTTCCATTTCTTGACCCTTTGGTGGCTTTGCGCCAAATAGAGTCCTGCCGGTGTGTACGATATCAAGGCGAGTTTCGCCCACCTTTTTGTCAATCAAAAAGTATTCTTGCTCGGCACCGACGGTTGCGTTTACTTTGGTTGTTTTGGTATTGCCAAACAATCTCAAGATACGCAAAGATTGCTTGTTTAAGGCTTCCATACTGCGGAGTAATGGAGTCTTTTTGTCAAGTATCTCGCCACCATAAGAGCAGAAAGCGGTAGGAATACAAAGGCTGCCGTCTTTGATGAAAGCATAGGATGATGGGTCCCACGCGGTGTATCCGCGAGCTTCAAAGGTTGCGCGTAGTCCGCCGCTTGGGAAGCTGCTTGCGTCGGGTTCGCCCTTGATTAGCGTTTTGCCGTTGAATTTGGTTATCACTTCGCCTTGACGATTTAGGTCAAGGAAGCTATCGTGCTTTTCGGCGGTGATGCCCGTCATAGGTTGGAACCAATGGGTATAGTGGGTTGCGCCGTTTTCAAGCGCCCAATCTTTCATAGCGCTTGCGACTTCGTTTGCGATTTCTATGGTGAGCGGCTTGCCTTCTTCTATCGTAAGGTGTAACGCTTCGTAGGTTTCGGCGCTAAGTCTTTCCTTCATAACCTTGTCACTGAAGACTTTGGTGCCAAAAATCTCCACTAAATTGGTTGCCATCGGTGTTCTCCTTTATGGATACAAATAGTGATTTTAATATATCATATTAAAAAGCGTTAGTCAAATAATAGTATAATATTATTAAATTATTTGCGCGCGCAGGCGCAAAATGTTTGGCACTTTTTAAGGCAAGTGGTATAATTTAGGTATTATGAAAGTACTGATTAGAATTGGTAAAGAAGCAAAAAAATATATGAAGTATTATATCGTCGGCATTGTCGCGGTAATTATTACTTCTGCGGTAAACCTAACTGCGCCTAAACTCCTTTCGGCAATGACGGGTATCGTGTCAAGTGGCGTTACGGAAGAAGGTTTAAATAGGATACTCGTGCTTGCAGTATCGATTTTAGGTTTGTATGCTACTAAGTTGGTTACGAGATTTTTGTCAACCTACTTGTTGCATATTGCCGCTTGGCGTCTTGTAAACAATATGAGAGTTAAGGTTTACGACCATATCCAGTCGTCGTCTATGAGCTACTTTAGCGATAAACAGACGGGCGACCTTCTTTCGCGTGTCGTAAACGATACCGCCAACTTCGAATTGCTTTACGCTCACGTTATCCCCGAGACCATCACCAACGTTATGACGTTTATCGGCGTATTGGTTATGCTTCTTACGATAAATTGGCGCCTTGCCCTTCTTGCACTTTTGATAGTGCCTTTCGTTGCGGCAGCAGTAATGTACTATAGCAAAAAGGTACGCCCTAATTTCCGCAAAGCCCAAAAGGTTACGGGCGAGATTTCAGCCGAGATGCAAGATAACTTCTCCGGCATACACGAAATCCAAGCCTTTGGACAAGAGGAGCACGAGCACGACGACGTCAAGAGAGCAACCGATAAGCACAGCGTTGCAATCATTAACGCACTAAAGATATCGGGATTCTTCCATCCGCTAATCGAGTTTGGCTCGTCACTTGCAACCGTTATGGTCGTTGGCGTTGGCGGCTACCTTGCTTACAAAAACTCCATTGACGTAGAGTCGGTGGTTGCATTCTTGCTTTATCTTTCCCTTTTGTTTGCTCCCGTCGAAGGTCTTGGAAGACTTGCCGAAAGCGCACAAACGTCGCTTGCCTCGGGTGAAAGAATACTTGAAATATTGGATACTCCCATCGAAATCAAAGATAGCGAAAACGCCGTTGATATCGGTAGGGTTAAGGGAGATATCGAATTTAAAAACGTATCCTTCGGTTACCTTGATGACGTCCCCGTGCTAAAGGACGTATCGTTTACTTGCAAGGCAGGACAAACGATTGCACTCGTTGGCGCAACGGGTGCAGGTAAGACGACCATTACCCAGCTTATACCAAGATTTTACGAGCCCGATAGCGGCGAAATCTTGATTGACGGACATAATATAAAGGACCTAACGCTCAAGTGTCTTAGGTCGAATATTGCACCCGTTTTACAAGATACCTTCTTGTTTAACGGCACCGTTGCGGAAAATATCAAGTACGCCAAGCCGTCCGCAAATATGGCGGAGATTGTAGCTTCGGCTACCAAAGCGCAGATAAATGACGAAATATTGCAAATGCCTGATGGCTATGAAAGCAAGGTTGGAGAGCGTGGCCTAAAGCTAAGCGGCGGACAAAAGCAAAGGCTTGCTATTGCTCGCGCTATGCTAAGGGAAGCACCTATTATAATTTTGGACGAAGCAACTGCATCGGTTGACAGCACCACCGAAAAGCAAATACAAAACGCAATCAACAGTTTGTGTGGTAATCATACGGTAATTGCCATTGCGCATAGGCTTTCTACAATTAGGAATGCCGACCAAATTTTGCTTATCGAGGACGGACGTGTGGTTGAGCGCGGCACTCACTACGAGTTGCTTGCTCTTGGCGGAAAGTACAAAAAGCTGCACGACCAAAACGCATAAAATTGCTATTGCAATTTGCGCGCGTGTGTGATATTATATAAAATAATCAAATTTTACGAATAAAAGGAGATTCACTATGGCACGTTATCAAATTAGACAAAAGTATTTTGCTCTCAACGATTCATTCGACATCACCGACAGTAGCGGTGCAGCTCGTTATACTTGCAGAAGCAAGATGATTTCCATACCAAAGAAGTTTTGGATTGAAACGGCAAGTGGCAAACCCTTGTATTTTGTACGCAAAAAGATGATTCACTGGCTTGGCTATCCCGTATTCAAGATATATAAGGGCGAAAACAAAAAGGAAGGCTTGCTTGCAACCGTAAAAGTAGCATATTCATTCATCGGCAAGAAGATTAAGGTTAAGAGCGAAACCTTTGGTGACTACGTTATCACAGGTCGTATCGGTTCTAATTGGAGCTTCTTCCTACACGAAGGTGACAAGAACGGTGAAATCGTTGCAACTATCGAAAAGCATATCTTCAAGATAGCTGATACCTATGATATCGACGTTATTGCGGCTAAGGACTCATTCGTAGTTGCTCTTGCCGTTATACTCGACTTCCTATATCACAAAAAGCACTAAAATCTAAAGTAAAAACTAAATATTTGAGGAGAGAATTATGGCTAAAATTAAAGTTGGCGTAGCTGGCTATGGCGTAATTGGTCAAAGACTTGCAGACGGTGTTGCTCTACAAGGCGATATGGAGCTTGTAGGCGTAGCAGACGTTGCACCTACTCTTGCAGTAAGAGCACTATACGAAAAGGGTATGCCCTACAATCTCTATCTTGCATCCGAAGATAGGAGAGCAGAGTTTGATGCACTTGGTATTCCCGTAAGCGGAACTATGGAAGATATGGTTAAGGCTTGTGACGTCGTACTTGACTCATCACCCGGCGGTATCGGTGCAAAGAATAAGGAGCTCTATGAACGTCTTGGCAAAAAGGCAATTTTCCAAGGTGGCGAAAAGAACTCAGTCGCCGACGTATTCTTCCACGGATACGCAAACTACGAAAAGGGTCTTAACAAGGACTTCCTTAAGCTCACCAGCTGCAACACTACCGGCCTTATCCGCAGCGTTGACTGCCTTGATAGAGCCTATGGTATCGATAGAGTTGCCATCACCATTATCCGTAGAGTAGCAGACCCGGGTGACTATCATAGAGGTTTGACCAACGCTCTCCAAATTGACAAGGCTCCGTCACACCAAGCTGTTGACCTTATGACCATTATGCCACACGTTGAAGCAACGGGTATTTTGGTACATACTCCAATCACTCACGGTCATATCATCACCGTAGTTGCAACAGGTAAGCAAAAGATTACCAAGGAAATGGCACTTGAAGCATTCAGCAAGCACCCGAGAATCAGAATCGTTTCTATTAAGGATGGCTTCTTGGGCAACGCAAGCTTGTTTAGATATGCCCGTGACCTTGGCAACCCAAGAGGCGATATGTACGAAATCGCACTATGGGAAGATAGCATAGTTGAGTCCGGCGACAGCATTATGTACGCTATCAACATTCCACAAGAGGCAGTTACCATTCCCGAAACTATGGATGGTATCCGTGCAGTTATGGGAATGCAAGCAACCAGCCAAGAAGCAACTGAAAAGACCAACGAATATCTTGGTATCGGAAAATGGAAGAAGTAAAAATCAAATCTATAATAGGGGTAGACGTCAAGGGCAAAACGGTTTTGTTTCGCCCTGACATCAACTCGCCCGTAAAGGGAGGCAAAATCGTCAACGACAACCGTTTGAACGCAACCATTCCAACTCTTAAGTATTTGGTGGATGGTGGTGCAAAAGTGGCGGTTATAGCGCACCAAGGCGACACTTTGGATTACCAAAACCTTATGTCTATGGCACCACACGCCGAAAGATTAACCGAGCTTAGCGGCATAAAAGTGGATTATATAGACGACGTTTGCGGCGAGTATGCTCTACAAAGAGTAAGGGAGCTAAAGGAAGGGGAAGTAGTACTTCTTGGCAACCTTAGGTATCTTACCGAAGAAGTTTCCACCTTTGAAAAAGACGTCAAGCTCAAGGCGGAAGATATGCTTTCGACCTATCTCGTAAGACGACTTGCACCCCTTTGCGACATATACGTAAACGATGCTTTCAGCGCAGCTCACCGCAACGCACCGAGTATGGTTGCTTTCGAGCTACTTATGCCTTCTTACGCAGGCCCTTTGTTCTTCAAGGAGTACGAAGCACTCCATAAGGTTATGACTTCTGCTGCTAAACCACTCGTCTTCGTCCTTGGCGGGGCAAAGATAAGCGATGCTTTTGGAATGATGGGCAAAGTGCTCAAGGACGGCGTTGCCGACAAGATAATCGCTTGTGGCGTAACTGGTGTCGTTATGCGCTTGGCACAAGGCAAAAAGATTGGTGCTAAATACGAAAATTGGCTTCGTGACCGCGACCTAATGGCATTTGTAGAGCCGGCAAAGGAGTTGTTAAAGGAATACGGTGATAGGTTCGTTTTGCCCGTAGACTTTGCTTACGAAGAAGGTGGTGTTCGCAAGGAAATTTCACTTGAAGATTTGCCCCACGACGATGCAATGCTCCTTGACGTAGGTGCTAAGTCGGTATCCATTTTTGAAGAAGTGCTCGGCAGTGCAGGCACTATTTTCGTCAATGGTCCTGCAGGCGTATATGAAAACGAGCTATTCAGTTACGGCACGGATAAAATATGGAACGCTATTGCAAAGAGTAGCGCTTATTCCGTAATTGGCGGAGGCGATACCGTTACTGCGGCAAGTAAGTTTATTGACTTAAAGGACGTCAATTACGTATGCACGGCAGGCGGAGCAATGGTAAGATTCCTAAGTGGCAAAAGGCTTCCCTTGATAGAAGCAATGCTTAACTCAAAATAACAAACCAAAACCCGCTCAAAACGGGTTTTATTTTAAGGAGCTATATGTACGATTTACTGATTATCGGTGGTGGAGTAAGCGGTATGGTTGCAGCCGTAACCGCAGCAAGAAGGGGCAAGTCCGTCCTTATTTTGGAGCGCGCCGAAAAGGTGGGCAAGAAGCTGCTTGCAACCGGTAACGGTAAATGTAATATGGCAAATACGGCCGGGATAGCAAACAAGTATAATAACGACTTTGCTTATCCCATGCTTGAAAAGTACGATTTGGACTTACAGCGTAACTTCTTCCACTCTATCGGCGTGTTGACAAAGGAAGTAGAAGGCAGAATTTATCCCTATTCCGAGCAAGCGTCAAGCGTGCTTAACGCACTTAGGAAAGAGCTTGATAACTTAGGCGTAAGAGTGGTGGTTGGAGAATGCGTAACAAGGATAGACTTGGCTTTTAACGTAGGTGGTTACAAGGCAAAGTCAGTACTGCTTGCTACGGGCTCAAAAGCCACTTTTGGCGAACATTCGGCACACTTATATGAAAAATTCGGTCACCAATGTACCGATTTGCGCCCCGCTCTCGTGCCAATGCTAACTGCTCCCAACAACCTAAAAGGACTAAGGGGAGTAAGGCTAAAAGCTTTGGTAAAATTATTTGCAGACGGCAAGTACGTAGCCGAGTGCCGTGACGAAGTAATCTTCAAAGATAACGGCGTAAGCGGAACTGCGATATTCAATTTATCCTTGTTGCTTGCACGTCTAAACGCAAGGTACGCATATCTAAGCCTTGACCTTATGCCCGAGTATAACTACGACGAAGTAAGGGAGATTATCAAGAAGCTTGGCGGAATAGATAATCTTTTCCACAAGGAAATCGTAAACAATATTTTGAGAAAGAGCGACGGCATAGACGATATGGCGCGCACCATAAAGAACTATCAACTTGATAACGCTCGTTTAGGCTCGATGGAGCTTGCTCAGGTTACGAGTGGCGGATTGGTTACGACCGACTTTGATAACTTGACTTTAGAATCAAAGCTTCAAAAGGGTTTGTATGCAAGCGGCGAAGTCCTTGACGTGGACGGGGAGTGTGGCGGCTACAATATTATGTGGGCGGTCGCAAGCGGAATGGCAGTAGGTGAAAATGTATAGACTAACCGGCATAAGATTGCCCGTCGGATATACCGACGAAGATTTACAAAAGGCGGTCTTGAAAAAATTAAATACCTACAAGCATAATCTCGTTAGCATAAAAGTGCTATCGAGAGCTATCGACGCGCGCTACAAGCATAATATTTTGTACGTGCTTAGCGTTGCCGTTACGCTAAAATCGTCAAAGGGAATCAAGGCGGAAGAGTACGTTTTGCCACCCACTTCCATAAAAGAACTTGGCTACAAGCCTATCGTTACCGATAAAAAGGTAGTCGTAGTAGGCTCGGGTCCTGCCGGACTTTTTGCCGGACTTACTCTTGCAGAGCTTGGCTTCAAGCCCCTTATTATCGAGCGCGGCGGCAGCGTGGAAGAGCGTGTCGAAAAGATAGAGCTACTTCGCTCAAGCGGTGTTTTGGACACCGCCACTAACGTTCAATTTGGTGAAGGCGGAGCAGGTACTTTTTCGGACGGCAAGCTTAATAGCGGCATATCCAAAGACTACACGGCAGTCGTATTTGGCGAGCTTATAAAAGCAGGCGCACCCGATGATATCGCATACGAGTCGGCCCCGCATATCGGCACGGACGAGCTACGCAAAGTCGTTAAAAATATGCGTGGAATACTATCTTCTTTGGGCGCTACTTTGCTCACTCACGCTCAGCTTACCGATATTAGGGTTGAGGATAATAGGGTAACCGAGATTACTATAAACGGAAACCGAAAAGAAAGGGTTGATTATTTGGTGCTTGCCATAGGACAGAGTGCCGAAGATACCGTTCAAGTGCTCCACGACAGGGGCGTGATTATGACGCCAAAACCCTTTTCGCTTGGCGTTAGGGTGGAGCATCCGCAAGAGCTCATCAACTATGCTCAGTACGGAGAGTCGGCAAGTTTACTACCCCCTGCGGACTATAAGCTAAGCACTCACGTTTCAAACGGTAGGGGAGTATATACTTTTTGTATGTGCCCGGGCGGCGAAGTGGTATGCTCGTCTTTTGAAGACGGCACCGTAATTACAAACGGTATGTCAAATAGGGCTCGCGATAGTCGTTTTGCAAACTCGGCCGTGCTCGTTTCCGTTACGCCCAACGATTTTGACGGCACGCTGTTTGGCGGTTTCAAGGCAAGAAAGGCCATTGAGCGCAAAGCTTACGATATGACGGGCGGTGGATACAAGGCACCTGCCCAATATTACAAAGATTTTATTAAAAACAAGGCTACTTCGGGCGCAATAGACTGCTCGTATCTACCTTCTGTAAGCGGTGAAAACCTATGCGAGCTGTTACCACGCTACGTAACGGATAGCATCAAGGAAGGTATGGCTGCTTTTGGTCGAAAAATCAAGGGTTTCGACGGAGATAGTGCACTTTTTATTGCTCCCGAAACACATTCGTCTTCTCCTATTAGAATGGAAAGGGGAGATAACGGTCAAAGTAATATCGGTGGTATATATCCTTGCGGTGAAGGCGCAGGGTATGCAGGCGGTATAACGTCGAGCGCCGTTGACGGCATTAAGATTGCTCTTAAGATTTATGCGAAGGAGTGCTTATGATGAAACGCAATTCCAACGTCAAACGAATAACGATAACTGCGTTATTTACGGCAGTTATTTTTATAACAACGTCATTTATCAAATTCCCAATCGCGTTTGGATACGTGCATCTTGGCGACGTTTTTATTATGCTTGCAAGCTTTATGCTACCGCCTTTTTACGCCGTAATTGCAGCGGCGATAGGCAGTATGTTTGCCGATTTACTTGCAGGCTTCGTAATTTATATGCCCATCACTTTTTTTGCAAAAGGAGTTATGGCCTTAATCGTAAGCGTTATTTTTTATAAGAAGAATACCTTACCAAGATTTTTGCTCGGAGCTTTGGTTTCGTCCGTGGTGATGGTGCTAAGTTATTTCGTATTCGAAGGCTTCGTGTACGGCTGGGCGCCGGCAATAGCCAATCTTCCGATGCAATTTATCCAGCCTGCAGTTGCCATAATCGTTGGCGGTATAATGATTTTTGCGCTCAAAAAAGCTCCCTTTATCTTGCACCTTAGAGATGAGATAGCTCCCAAAGCGCACCAAAAATCGTCCGTAAATGGCGAAAAAGGGGTATAAAAGTGGGTATTTTGGAATTTTAATTTCAAAAACACTTGTATTTTTTGCGTAAACAAACTATAATTTATATATAAACTTTTTCATTTTTGTTGGAGAGATTATGGAAAGCTATACTAAAACCAATATCAGCAAGTACGACGCCAAAAAGATTTTTGACGAGTCGGGCGTAGGTATTGCTGACAACATTAAGGAAGTGGAAGCGGGTGAATTTAACACGATTTTCCAAATTAAAAGTGGAAACGATCGTTACTTCATCAAATTCGGTTCCAGTCCCGAAGTTAAAGTTTTGAGCTACGAAAAAGACATTCTAAATACCGAAATCGGTTTTTATAAGAAACTTGAAGGAACTGCCGTAAAGCGTCCCAACCTATTGTTTAGCGATACCACTCGCACCAAGGTTCCCGTTGATTATTTTATTATGGACGCACTCAACGTGCCGCTACTCGGATACACCTTCCCATCCACCAAGCAACGCAAGAGATTTAGCTATCAACTTGGTGCAAACCTTGCAGAGCTTCACAAGATAAAGGGCGAAGGCTTTGGCTATCCACAATGCGGTTTGGAGTCGACTTGGAAAGACGCTTACAAAAAGATGGTTAATAATATCATCGCCGACGCAACCGTTTTGGACGTTAAACTCGATACCTATCGCATCAACAACGTTTTGGAGCGTGCCGACAAGTATCTTGAAGAGGTAACCGAGCCTTCACTCGTTCACTTTGACGTTTGGGTAGGCAACATCTTTGTTTCTAAGACCCACAACTTCCAAGGTTTAATCGATTGGGAAAGAGCTATGTGGGGCGATCCCGTTGGCGATTTTATTTCGCTCAATCTTTTCCACAACTTTGCACGCAACGAGTATCTAATCAAGGGATACAACAGCGTAACTCCGTTTGAGATTACCGAGTCGGTTATGATACGTGCAGACCTACTACGTATGTATCTCGGCTTGATTATGTCCGTCGAACCCTGCACCCGTTGGAGAAAGGGTAGCTTACTTTATATCGGCAGAAGATTGATAGGCAAGCGACTCTTCAACAAGGCCGTTAACTCATTGGAAAAGGCATTCAAAGAATAGTACCGCAAAAACGATATAATCCCGTTTGGCGTTTTAGCAGCCGGACGGGATTTTTATTTTATAAGGTATATCTAATCCATAAATAAATTTATAAAATTACAGTATTGACACGCGCGCATATTTTATATATAATAAAATAGTATAAACGCAATATTTTTGCGTAACTTACACAAAATACAAGAAGGAGATTGCGAAATGGAAAAAGTCAGAAGAAAAATAACCATTTTACGCGTATTACAAGTCGTATTTTACGCACTCGGCTTCCCACTCTTCGTGCACCTTGTAATGCTTGCTAATAAGCCCATCGCAGATTCATATCTCGCTGGCAATATGACCGCTTATATGGCAATCATCATCGCTGCAGTACTTTGGGTAGTCGTTATTCTAATCCAATTATTGTTTAAGGCTATCTGCAGAAAGAATCGTATGGCCAGAGCTGTTTGGGTTGCACTATTTGCTGCAGTTATCACCCTTGCTCCCGTGCTCTACTCAGACTTTATGCTCAAGGGCGAATACGATGCTATCGTAGATAAGTACGTTGAAGAAGGCCTAAGTGAAAGCAAATTCTACAACTACGAAAAGGCTATCACACCTGAAGTCTTTGAGGAATCCCTTGCAAACCTTAATGCCGAAATCAAAAATTATGTAGCAGTATATAACCTTGACATGGATGCTCTCACCGGCAACAACTTTGGTAACAACGGTGACGGCTCAGAAGTTACTTATGACGAAGAAGCGCAAGCATACTACAGCCCCAACGGCATGTTCAGTGACGGCTATCTCTTCAGCTTGAAGCAAGCTATCGCAGTTCAAAGAGCATATTATGAAAACAAGCTCGCTTATGAAGCAGAAGGCAAGGATATTGATGCTGAACTCGCAGCAGCTCTCTTAGCGCTTGAAAACGACAAGAGCTCCGATTGGAACAAGTATAAGAGTGGTGCAAGCGCATCTTCATTCGACAAGGAAGGCTTTGAATATATCGCTTCCGAAGACGAATATGAACTCGCATACGGCGAAGACGGCTATGCTAAGAAGTTCTACGTAACCGACGACAGACTCGATGCTATCGCATCAGTTATAGGTGGCAAACTTGGTGCAAACCCTGATGTAGGTTCACTTCTTTCCATAATTGACATGCTTCCTATAGAACTACCCGAAGGTCTTGATATCAACAGCCTACTAACTGAAGACCTAACCGTTGATCAACTTATTGACGTTATCAATGGTCTTGGTCTTGGTAAGACTCTTGCAGGCCTAATGGGCTCCGATGCAGAAAATATCACCAAGGACGATCTTATGAATCTCCTTAGCGGATATTCAAACTATCAATCACCATCAACCTATCCTATCTTCTACTTCCTTGAAGACGAAGCTCTCCAAGAATATGCATACGCTAACTACTATGCAACCATTCACGGTGGTAAGGTTGGTTCCGTTCTCGTTGGCGAAAACGTAGGTCTTATGAACCTTGACAATATGGCCGGTACTCCAAACCCATATAGCACTCAAGGTCTACTCGATATGTTTGATTATTGGGATGCTCAAACCGAAATCATCAACAATATCTATCCAATGATCGCAGTTCGCAACACCGCTCTTAAGATGAGTGCATCTATCGTATTCTGCATCCTTGCAGCTTACTGGTTCACATCTAAGATCGACGAACAATACGCTAAGCTTAAGCTTGCTAAGAAATAATAGGGGAGGGAAAGTATAATGAAAAACGTTCTTAAAACTATATTATATATTATAGGCTTCCCTGCACTCGTTGCACTCGTTGCTTATAACAGTCTTATTATCTACGAAGAAGGCGGTACCTATGGTTTCTGGCCCTTCGTTGGTCTAATTATCGCAGGCCTTTGCCTTATCGTTTACACCATCGTATTTATCGTAACCGGTAAAAACTCCAAAAAGAATAAGGGTAAC
Organism: Clostridia bacterium; assembly: GCA_017461065.1. Classification (GTDB taxonomy): domain Bacteria; phylum Bacillota; class Clostridia; order Christensenellales; family DTU072; genus Stercoripulliclostridium_A. The sequence goes on from JAFTZC010000021.1 coordinate 32,287, forward strand.
CACAAAAAGGTTATGAAGAGCGTTGCTACTCTCGTAGTTATGGCATTCGTTCTTACTTCTGGCATTTGGTTGGTAGTTGATATCGCTCTCCCCGGCATTCTTAAGGATGCAACCGATGGCACTCGTTTGTTCAAGCATATGCAAGAAGATTACAAGGCTCAAGCAGAAGTTCACGGCCAACTCCTTGAAGACTATATCCGTATGAACTGCGCTAACGGCAACCTTCCAGTTTCTGACGATTTCACCGAAGATGATTGGGTAGAAGCAGGTTATAGATCACCTGAAGTTCAAGAGCTCCTTGCTCAAAACTTCAAGTCAATGGACGTTAACGGTTACAAGACCTTTACCACTAACGGACCTTGGCTAAATATGGCTAACAACAACCGTCTAACCATTCCCGTACTCGTACACCTTGTTCTAAACGAAAGAGAAGTTGACGAAGAAGTTACCTATTACCTTGCAGCAACCCTTGAACCCAAGCAAATCGTAACCGACGAAGACGGTGACGATGTTTATAAGAAGCCCGTTGCAAACAAGGAAGTAGAAACCGTTCTCCACTGGACCATCCTTGATATGCAAGGCACTTCAATGAATATTGACCTTTCAGGTGCTCTAAGCGGTCTTGGTATTGACCTTGGCACTCTCCTTGGCGGCACTCTTGAAAAGCCCGTTTCATCTATCCTTGAAACCGTTAACGAAGCTATTGCTGATCCCGCTCTTGCAGGCGCAGAACTTTATATCGGTATCGATCTAAGAGACGACAGCTTCCAAATTATGCTTACTCCCGCTGCTGAAAGTCGTGGTATGCACGGTTATCAAAACTCTGCTTGGCTCAACAGCAACAACCTATTGTTCGCAGTTATCTCCATCTTCCCCGCACGTCAATGGCTATACATCTGGGGCGCAGTTGTAATCTTCAGCTCAGTTGCAGTTGCAGCTCTCCGCGTAAAGCAATACGGTGGCAAAAAGGAAGAACTTGTTGCTGACGACGACGATGACGACGAGCCAATCAACGTTAAGGGCTTGAACAACTACGAAAGAACCGTTGTGACTGCTCTACACGCTCGTAACAAAATGAAATAATCCATTTCGCAAAAGATATAAAGAGAACCCGTTTGGGTTCTCTTTTTTGTACCTAAAATAGGGTGATTCTTACGCAGTACGCGCGCACGCGTATCATAATATAATATATGGGCACAAATTGATAGTTTAAATTTCATTTAGTCTTGACATACATTGAGTTTTATTGTAAAATGGCAGGTAGAGAGGTAGTAATTATGATATTCAGAATTTTGAAGAAGCTTTATGGTAGAGCAGGGGACTTCGCACTCCGTAGTGAACTCGGCGATATGATTTGCAAAGCTGCATATTTGAGCTCGGGATACTATATCTATAATAAGTTTGGCGACCAAGTAGCACAACTTTCATTCGAAGGCAACGTTGCAACTATGGCCATTGCTACCCCCAATCCCGTTTACCCCGGCGCAGTTAGAATGGTTATGAACGGCAAGGACAACTTCTCATTCTATGCCAACGTAATCGAAAAGGGTGACGATCAATTTATCCAAAACGTAAAGGGTAAGCAAAGTTACAACTTTAGCATTTGGGGCAAGCCAAGCGAGTATGGTTACGATATTTACGACGGCTCAGACCTTATTGCTAACGTAATTCCTTTCCCACAAGACGAAGAAGTATATCAAGTAAAAATTCACGAAAAGGGCAATCTTTTCTACGTATTTATGATATGCCTCGCCGCCGAAAGACTCCAAAAGGATCTTGTAGAATAGTATTTAGTAATAAATATAATACAAGGGCACTTCTTGGAAGTGCTCTTTTTAATTAAAAAGACCTACGTTTTGGCGTTTTAAAAAGTCAAAAAATAAGCAAATTTCAGCAATAAAAAAGCGCTCAAAAAAAATCATAAAAAATTTTAAAAAATTTGCTAAAAAAGTTTGACAACAAAATGATTAGGTGGTATTATATGTAAGCTGTCGCAAAACGATAGTATCTAAACGCACCTTTAAATC
>JAFTZC010000022.1 GCA_017461065.1 Clostridia bacterium
AGGCAAGAGTGCAGACGAAATCACTGCTTATATCGAAGACAAAAAGGCAAAGCGCGAAGCTGAAGCTAAGGCTAAAGCCGAAGAAGCAAAACGTGCTCAAAATCCCCTTGGCAATCCAAAGGATTTCATAGTTTCCGAAGAGCCAACCATCACGGTAAGCGAGCCCATCATTCTCGGTGGTAACGAAGAAGACACCACCGAGCCCGAAAAAACTGAACCCGACAACACCGACAACCAAGACAACGAATAATTGCTAATCACAAAATAAAAGCGCTCGTAACGAGCGCTTTTTATTTACTATAATCATCAAACAAATCGTTTGGTGTACATTCCAAAATATCGCAAAGGGCTTTAAGATTATCAAACTTGATAGCCGACGTCTTATTATTTACCAAATTGTTGAAATTTTGATAGCTTAACCCCATTTGCATATATAACCAATACTTAGTTTTACCCTTTTGCTCCAATATCTCAAGTATCCTTAAACGCATTATATTACCTCTACATTATATAATGCAAACATTATAATGTTTTTATCCCCTTGACAAATAGACACGCGCATTATATAATGTATACATTAGATAGTATGGAGGGGATTTCTATGCAAGCTGAAAAAGTTAACGACCTTCTCTTGTTTTTTAAAAATCAAGTTCCTAATGATAAGCTTGACGACCTTGCGTTCCTTTTCGAGCGCACAAACGACGAACAATATGAAAATCTAAAGAAGGTTACTCTTAAGTCTCCAAAACTTACACGTTTATATGCTATTACTTTGGGCTTCTTGGGTATTGACAGATTTTATATTGGCGACGTTTCTTATGGCATTCAAAAACTTCTTTTCAGCATTCTTACCTTAGGAATATGGCCCCTTGTCGATATTTTTATAACCTATCGTTTATGCCAAGAAGAAAATTTTATTAAAATTCGCGACTCATTAAAAGATTTCATTTAAAGCGGAGGAACAAAAATGAATAAAGTTCAATTAGGTATGTTTCTTGAACAAAATAAAGATAGATTAACTGCCGAAGATTTATATAACGCAGAAAAAGCACTCAAAAGTTCTTCTTCAAAAACTCTTGTTAGTGTCCTTGGCAAGAAAACCAAATCCCCTGTCGTCACATCTTTTCTTGCAACCTTTTTTGGTTGGTTGGGAATAGATTGTTTTTACCTTGAAAACACGTGGAAAGGCGTTGGTAGAATAATAACAACTATAGTTAGCATTGCGCTGTACATAGTTTCATTTTACTTCTTTACAACTCTTTCAGGCAATGTTTTTAACATTTCTTTGGGTAAAGATGTTTTTGTCGTTACTGCTGAAATGATTCAATATACTACCATTTCAATTTCAGCTTTATTGTCCATCGTCTATATTATCGTTCTTTGCATTAATCTAAAGAATACTGCTATTAATACAAAACAAAAAAATGCTCAAATCCTCAAACTAAGAAGTGAAAATATCAATACGAAACCTGAATTTGTTTGGAGAATTGGCTAATGCTTGCAAAACAGCTATACTTGGAGGAATTGAATGAGCACAAGCGTGGGTTGATTGGTAAATATACCGGCACGGCTCCGTCCGTATTTGTAAACAATCTTCCTCGTTTTTTCGTAAAAAAAGATCGTGAGCAAGCCCTTGCTCTTGCTCCTTACGCCTACGTGGTTGGACTGGCAACTTGTGAAAAACTTAAGTTGAAATCATATACGCTTGGTCCTCTCTTGTTAATATACTACATTGTCCCCGGCTTGCTATTTTCTCTTTTAGGAATAAACCGCTTTCGCATTAAGAATATATTTATAGGGCTTTGTTTATTAACAAGTTTCTCATTATCGTTAACGTGGGTCATTCTTACTCCCTATGATATTTGGTCTTTCATCACCCTTGGTGTGGTGGCTCTTTGGGGGTTGGTTGATTTGTTGGTATCTCGTCTAGCCTATTCCAAGTTTAACCTTAAAATCTTGGAAAAATATACTTCATCGTATACTTCTATCATAAACAGTGTCCGTTGACATTCTTAAACTAAAGGATTACAATATGTATATAGCCATGGGAGGAAAAAACTATGCCTGAAAAAAGAAATATTGCGGTTGCAATAATTTTATCTATTGTGACGTTTGGTATCTATGATTTAATTTGGTTTGTTAAAATGACAAACGAGGTCAATACCATTACTGAAAATAAAAATGACACAAGTGGCGGTATGGCACTATTCTTAACTTTTATCACCTTTGGTTTATACGGTTTCTATTGGGCATATAAAATGGGTGAAAAGCTCGATAGATATGAAGACAAACACGAATCACGTGCCCTACTTTATCTTCTACTTGAAGTTTTCGGCCTTGGAATCGTGACCTTCTGCCTCGTTCAAGATTGCTTGAACAACATTATTGAAAGAGGATAATTCTTACTACGTTTACCATAAAAAAAAGAGCAAGCACTTCTTGCTCTTTTTTTATTCGTTTAACTTAAAATCGGGGATATATTCTTCTTCAGCAGAAGATATTTCTTGGGTGAAGATGTTTTTTAGACCAAGCTTTAGGGCGTGGCTGATTATCATTTTGTATTCGATGGGCTTGAGCCTTCTGCCCGGGTCGGAGCAGTTTTTCATAGGGGTAAACTGCGACATTAGGCTAATGGTGATATCACCACCTACGCGCCCTACTAAATCGTCTAACGCGCGCTTGGAGTTGTCAAGATAGCCGGGCAGAATAAGGTGCCTTACTATTACCCCTTGCTTTAGCATATCGCCCGAATATAGCATAGGCTTTTCCTTTACCATTAGCTCGATTGCATCAAGGGCAATCTTTGGATAATCGCCACGTTTGGATAGCCTTTTTGCAAGAATGGGGTCGCTATACTTGTAATCGGGGAGAAAAATATCAACGTATGGCATTAGGCTTTTTAAGACGTCAATATGCTCGTATCCCGACGTGTTATAGACTATCGGTATGCTTGGACGATAAACGTCAAGTGCTCTCTTTATTTGGTCGCTCCACTGAGTGGGAGTGACGAAATTTATATTGTGGACGCCACTCTCTTCCAATCTTTTTAGCTCGTCAGCAAGCTCCTTTGGGGTGTACTTCTTGCCACGTGGCGCACGGCTTATAACGGCGTTTTGGCAGAAGTCGCATCTCATTACGCAACCACCAAAGAACACCGTACCACTACCACGCGTGCCACTTATCGGGGGCTCTTCATAGTAGTGTGGCGCAATGCGATTTATTACCATATCTTCTCCGCACAAGCAAGCGCCGAGCTTAACGCTTCGGTCTACGTTACATTCGTTTGGACAAAGATTGCATTTCATACTAAATAAAAGGAATACTGCCCGTTGCGATCCAAGTAACAAGGCACAAAAGGATGACTGCTACTACTTGCAGTCCTAAATAAACGTACAAAGAGTATCTGCCGGGAATGGTAAGGAACTTGTTCCACTTGCCGTCGAGCTTTGGAAGTAGGCTTTCCTTATTGGGATATAGTAAGGGAGAAATAGCCGCGCCAAGCATAAAGAAGCCGAAGAAAGGCAACAACGGGAAGTAGTCTGCCGTCCACCAATTCCTTACGAATATAAACATACCTGCAAAGTCCCAATCAGCTTGGACGGTTGCGTTGTGCACGTTAACGTCGTAAAGGGTAACGTTGGTGGTATAGTTGACTATAAGGAGTGCAACGGCAATAGCAAAGTAAACGCCTGCCTTAATAAATCTATAATGCTTGAATTTTTGGAAAGCTATCTTGGTTAAGAATTCAACGAGTGAATACAGCAAAATGCAAAGCGCTAAGCAATGCAACACGCCAAACAATATAAAGCTTCCCGAAAATCCCATATACTCGTCGAGCAAATAGGTAACGACGGAAACGGCAACTGCAACGAGCGCGAGCTTCAAGCCACGGAAGAAGTTGTTCCTTGAAAAAGTCGTACACGTGCCCGACACGAAAAAGAATATGAATACGAAAAAGGGCCAGCCTATTACACGCAAAAATCCGTCGTGGTAGGTGCGCGCAAATTCGCTTGCTTTAAGTAGTCCGTCTGCACCAAGTGCTTGCCACTCGTAGTAGAACATATAGGCAAGGTCGTACATAAAGTGGTCCCACACTACGCTAAGTATTGCAAGTCCCCTTAGAGCATCAAGCTCCCAAGCGCGTGCGCCCTTCTTTTTGCCTATCCTTGCCACCTTTGCCATCCTACTCTCCTTTGTTTACGATGGTCTTGAGCGTCTTTTCGCCACCGTTCAAATCGTAAACTTCAAACCTATCGGAGTACTCGTGTATCAGCGTATTAGGCTCTATTGCCGAAAGATAAATTTTTGGTTCTTCTGCTTGCTTTTTAGCGCCGTATCCGTATGGATAACTTTCAACCGTTGGTTGCTCGTAGCTCGGTTTGGTTTCCATATATGGATTATTTAGTGCACTAAAATAGTTTGTTTCGTCAAATTTTGGAGAGACGGGAGTTTCTCGTCTAAGTGGGCTTACGGGAGTGGCGTAAGCGTTTTTGATGGCCGGCTTTTGCTCTACGCTTTGTCCCCAATCACCACTAAAATAATTGATTTCGTCGTAGCGGCTCTTGGCAGGCTCCGTTGGCAAAGGATGTGCGCTAACCACTTCTTCGTACCTATGCAAAGCGTGGTTTGCCGCCTCGTGGCGATACTCGTCTATGAGTCGCTCTTCACGTGCGATTTCCTCTCTTAAACGCTCGGCACGTAGCTCCTCGAGCCTACGCTCTTGTGCGCGTAGTTCTTCTTCGCGCAAGAGTCTTTCTTGCTCTTCGCGTTCTTCCTTTTGGCGCTCTGCTTTAAGGCGTTTTTTCTCCTTTAACGTTTCAAAGAAGCCCTTCTTAGGCTCGTCTTCTTCCATCTTCTTTCCCCATCTCCAAGTGGGTTCGGTCTTCTTGCTCTTTTTGCCCTTGTCACGGAAAGCAAGCAACAACGAAAGTAGCACGCTAAAACCAAACCCTACGAGATATAGAATGGCGTAAAGACTGCCGTCAAAGGGGTTAAAGCCCCATATAGCATAAAGCACTACTCCCACTATTGCGTAAAGTATCGCAAGTGAGAATATCTTACATATGCCTATTATGATTTTGAAAAGACCTTTCAAAATACCACTTATTACGCCTGCCGCTACCGGTACCATATACTATTATTTGATAACTTCCAAGCCGCCAAGGTACTTGCGTAATACTTCGGGAACGGTAACTGAGCCGTCAGCGTTTTGATATTGCTCGACGATTGCAGGAATAACACGGCTGGTTGCAAGACCGCTGCCGTTCAAAGTGTGAACGTATTGGGGCTTGCCCGTCTTGGAGTCACGATAACGGGTGTTGTTACGACGTGCTTGGTAGTCGTTTGCGTTGGATACGCTTGAAACTTCCTTATAGATACCCATAGATGGAATCCATACTTCGATGTCGTAGGTACGTGCCATACTTGCAGAGCAGTCGCCTGCTGCAAGCTTGGATATTCTAAAGTGCAAACCAAGTTTTTCAACCAAACTTGCCGCCTTGTTTAGTAGCTCTTCAAACGCTACCATACTTTCTTCGGGCTTTGCGTATTGTACCATTTCAACCTTGTTGAATTGGTGACCACGAATCATACCGCGCTCTTCACTTCTATATGAACCTGCTTCCTTACGATAGCAAGGAGTGTATGCAAATATCTTTAGGGGTAACATTGCTTCGTCCATAATTTCGCCAGCGTATACGTTTACAAGTGCAGTTTCTGCGGTAGGAAGCATAAATCTATTCTTCTTTCTGTCTTCTTCGCCGTCAAGCCAATATACTTCTTCACTGAACTTGGGGAATTGTCCTGCGCCAAGACCACAGTTGTAGCCAAGTTGGTGTGGGGGTAGGATAAATTCGTATCCGTCATTTAGGTGTTCGTCGATGAAGAAGTTGAGTAGTGCCCACTCAAGACGTGCGCCAACACCACGATATAGCCAGAAGCCGCCGCCGCTGAGTTTTACGCCTCTTTCGTAGTCGATAAGGCCGAGTGAAGTACAAAGGTCAACGTGGTTCTTTGCCTTGAAATCAAAGTTGGGCTTTTCGCCAACCATCTTGATTACTACGTTGTTTTCCTTTTCGCCACCTACCAAATCGGGGTCGGGCATATTGGGTAAACGAAGAAGAAAATCATTGATTTTTTCTTCAAGTTCAGCTACTTTTTTGTCGCAAGCTGAAATTTCTTCGCCAAGGTTTCTCATTTCTTCGAAAATGTGCTCAACGGGTTGTCCTGCCTTTTTGAGCTTTGGAATTTCGGCTGAAACCTTGTTTCTTTGAGCCTTTAGCGATTCTACGTTTTGCTTAGATGCCTTTCTGTCTGCATCCCAGCTTAGTAGCTCGGTAAAATCTACTTCGTAGCCCTTTTTAGCAAGAGCTTCCGATACCTTTTGTGCATCGTTTCTGATAAGATTCAGATCTAACATATATTGCCTCCGTGAGTTAATTCTATTGCTTTCAACCTATTGGTTGCTTTTTACTAAGTAATCGTATATGAACCCTTCGATATCGCCGTCCATTACTGCACCAACGTTGGTGTTTTCATATCCCGTGCGATGGTCCTTGACGAGTGTATAAGGACAAAATACGTACGAGCGTATTTGCGAGCCCCACTCGATTTTTTTGATTTCGCCCTTGATGGAAAGAGCTTCTTCCATCTGCTCGCGTTCCTTTAGTTCGGCAAGCTTGCTGTATAGCATACGCATAGCCGTTTCCTTGTTTTGCACTTGGCTCCTTTCGCTTTGGCACCAAGTAACTATGCCCGTAGGTAAGTGCGTAATGCGTACGGCACTCTCCGTCTTGTTGACGTGTTGTCCACCTGCCCCCGACGAACGGCAAGTATCAATCTTGAGCTCTTCGGGCTTGATTTTGATTTCGTCGTCGTTGATTATCTCGGGCATAACTTCCAAGCTTGCGAAGCTCGTGTGTCTGCGCTTGTTGGCGTCAAACGGGCTTATTCTAACGAGTCTGTGTACTCCCTTTTCTGCTTTTAGGAAACCATAGGCGTTGCTTCCTTCCAATTTGAAGGTTACACTCTTGATGCCTGCTTCGTCGCCTGCTTGGTAGTCAAGCTCGCTGACGGAGTATCCGGCACGCTCGGCGTAGCGAGTATACATTCTATAAAGCATATCCGCCCAATCCTGCGCTTCCGTTCCGCCTGCACCTGCGTGCAAGGTAAGAAGTGCGTTGTTAGCGTCGTACTTGCCCTTCATAAGACTTTCAAGGAACAGCTTTTCCGTTTCCGTCTCAAGCTCCTTAAGCATATTGCGTACGTCTTCAACGGCGCCTTCTTCTTGCATTTCTTCGGCCATTTCCATAAGCTCAAGACAGCTTTCGGCTTCTTGCTTGAGCTTTGCAACCGTTTCCGCCTTGCGCTCGATTTCGGAAATCCTAACGTTTACCACCTTGGCGCGCTCAACGTCCAGCCAAAAGCCTTCTTCTTCCTGCTTTTTGCGTAGCTCTATAAGTTCGCCTTGAAGGGCGGGAAGGTTGATGGCGTCGACACTCGTTTTGATAGACTCCAACAGCTCTTCGAGTTTAAGTTTTTCGTTATAAAACTCAATCATAGCCTATTTTCCGCAACAATTTTTGTACTTTCTACCACTTCCGCAAGGGCAAGGATCGTTACGACCAACACTCTTGTTTTCGTCGGTGTTACGTACCGTTACGTGACGGAGCTTTTCTTGAATATACATATTCTTTCTTTCGATAACTGCTTCGATATCAATTTTAGCAAGAGTTATCGCCGTGGTGTTTTGGATGCTATCGACCATAGCGTCAAACATATCAAAACCTTCACGTCTATATTCCATAACGGGGTCGCGTTGTCCAAGTCCCCTTAGGCCAATACCCTTTTTGAGTTGGTCCATTGCAGCGATATGCTCCATCCAATGTCTATCAACTTGACGGAGTAGTAGATTGCGCTCGGTTTCTTTGAAGTTGATTTGCTCTTCTTCGGCGCGCTTAATCTTGTTTTCGTATTGCTCGACGAGTGTGTCGTATACGTATTCTTCGACTTTTTCGTCACTCTTATCGTAGATAACGTCTTGAGTGATTAGGTTTGTGCCCTTGGGGAGAAGTTTGTTTTCGAGCTCGTTGTTGAATGCAGCGATTCTGGATTCGTCCATTTCGCCTTCTGCATCAAGATACTTGTATACGATTTCCTTTACGATAGGGTCAAAATACTTTAGTATTTGCTCGTGTACGTCCTTGCCTTCAAGTACTTGGTTACGTTCGGCGTATACGAGTTGACGTTGCTTGTTCATAACGTCATCGTACTCAAGCACGCGCTTACGGATAGCGTAGTTGTTTTCTTCACAACGCTTTTGAGCCGTTTCGATGAGCTTGGATAGCAATCCCATTTGGATATTTCCGCCGCCAAGTTCTACCGTTGCCTTTAGCTTGTCGCCGCCAAACAAACGAGCAATATCGTCTTCGCACGAGAGATAGAAGCAGCTGCTGCCCTTGTCCCCTTGACGACCGCTACGACCACGGAGCTGATTATCAATACGACGAGCCTCGTGGCGCTCGGTTCCGATTACGCGAAGGCCACCCTTTTCCAATACTTCTTCCTTTTCCTTGGAAGTTTGCTCTTTTGCAATTTTGAGTAGCTCGTTGTATCTTGCCCTTGCGTTTAGCTCGGCTTCATCGGTTAGGGCGTTGAAAGCCGTTGCAACTTCGATAAGCTCGGGCTCAAAGCCCTCTTTCTTCATTTGGGAACGAGCAATAAACTCGGGGTTACCGCCAAGCAAAATGTCCGTACCACGACCTGCCATATTGGTTGCAATGGTAACGGCCTTGATTCTACCTGCTTGAGCAATGATTTCGGCTTCTTCTGCGTGTAGCTTTGCGTTCAAAACGTTGTGTTTTACACCGATTTTGCGTAGTTTTGCGCTAAGCTCTTCCGATGCTTGGACTGACGTCGTACCAACGAGTACGGGTTGACCAAACTCGTAGCACTCTACGATATCTTCTATAACGGCTTCGATTTTATCTTCGCGCTTAGCGTATACCTTGTCGGCCTCGTCTATGCGAACGACGGGACGATTTGACGGAATTGGAACGACGTCAAGATTATAAATGCCCCTAAATTCAGCTTCTTCCGTAACGGCGGTACCGGTCATACCGGAGAGCTTTTTGTACATACGGAAGTAGTTTTGGAAGGTGATGGTTGCAATGGTAACGCTTTCTTTCTTTATGCGAACGTTTTCCTTTGCTTCGATAGCTTGGTGCAAACCCTCGGAGTAACGTCTGCCTATCATCTTACGGCCCGTAAACTCGTCAACGATAACGATTTCGCCGTTTTCGATGATATAATCCTTGTTAGCGTGCATTAGATAGTTTGCACGGAGTGCAGTATTGATACGAGTGCCGAGTTGAGCGGAATCAGCTTCGCTGAGAGAGCTCATATTAAAGTATTTTTCGGCCTTTTCCAAGCCTTCTTCGGAAAGATATGCGTGGTTGCCCTTTTCGTCAAGCTTATAGTCGCCGTCTTCGGCTTCGTCGCTGCTGCAAGGACGAAGTCTCTTAACAAATCTATCGACTGCAACGTACTCTTCGCTCGATTGTCCTGCCGAGCCCGAAATGATAAGCGGCGTACGCGCTTCGTCTATCAAAATGGAGTCAACTTCGTCGACGATTGCAAAATGGTGTCCCCTTTGAACGACGTTTTCAAGGTGTACTTCCATATTATCACGGAGATAGTCAAAGCCGATTTCGGAGTTGGTAGCATAGGTGATATCACACTCGTAGGCAGCCTTTCTTTGAGCCTTGCTCATTTCACGATATACGCAACCGACGGTAAGCCCCAAGAACTTGAAAACCTTGCCCATCCACTCTGCGTCACGCTTTGCAAGATACTCGTTGACCGTTACGATATGAACGCCCTTGCCGCTTAGTGCGTTTAGATATGCAGGGAGCGTTGCAACCAAGGTTTTACCTTCACCCGTTTGCATTTCGGCAATTCTACCTTGATGAAGTACGATACCACCGATAAGTTGAACGTGATAGTGGCGCATATTGAGTACGCGCTTGCCTGCTTCTCTGACGGTAGCGTATGCTTCGGGGAGAATGTCGTCAAGGGTTTCGCCTTTTGCGAGTCTATCCTTAAACTCCAAGGTCTTAGCCTTTAGTTCGTCGTCGGTGAGAGCCTCGAAAGTAGGCTCAAGAGCTTCAATTTTATTTGCAATAACGTCTATTTTTTTGACTTGACGTTGTTTTTCGCTTTTGAATAAGAAATCGATTAAACCCATTATCTTACCTCAATTTTCATATTTCAAAAGTCATTATAACACACCTACGCGCGCTTACGCAATAATTATTTGCGCGAATAGGCGCGTAAATGCGCGTAAAAAAGAAAAGGAGCGACCAAATCGCTCCTTGTTTTTCAAGTAAATCCGTGGACTATTTTACCAAAACTGCCTTGATTCTGCGAACGCCTGCTGAAGAACTTTGTTCCTTTTGGATTTTGAAGGTTCCGAGTTCGTTGGTGTTGGCAGCGTGCGGTCCACCACAAATTTCTTTGCTGTAAGTGCCGATTGAGTAAACCTTTACGAGTTCGCCGTATCTATCACCGAATACGCCGATTGCACCTTCTGCGCGAGCCTTTTCAACGCTCATTTCTTCGCAAGTAACGGGGATTGAGCTTGCGATAACGGCGTTAACTTCGTCTTCAACACCCTTGATTTCTTCGGGGGTAAGGGGACGTGAGAAGTTGAAGTCTACGCGTAGACGCTCGGTGGTGATGTTGCTACCCTTTTGCATAACCGTTTCGTCCTTTAGAACCTTGCGGAGTGCTGCAAGCAAAATATGGGTTGCGGTGTGGTAGTTGGTGGTAGCTTCGTTTCTTTCGGTAAGGCCACCCTTTGCTGCTTGTGCTTGTGCCTTTGATAGCTCTTGGTGTGCCTTGAACGCTTCACTAAAGCCCTTTTCGTCAACGGTCAAACCCTTCTCGTTTGCAAGCTCGATGGTGAGCTCAAGTGGATAACCGAAAGTGTCGTAAAGTCTGAATGCTTGTTTGCCGGAAATCTCGGTTTCGGGAACGTAACTTGGGTCTTTTTGTGACATAAACTCGTTCTTTCTTTGCATTCCGTTAATAATCTTTTCGAACTCTTTCATACCGCCTGCAAGGGTAACTTCAAACTTCTTGATTTCCTTGGTAATCTCGTCAAGAATGTAATCTTCTTTTTCAACGAGAAGTGGATATGCTTCGTCGTAAATCTTTTCGATGAAAATCTTTGCTACTTCGCACATTTCGGTTGCAGGGATACCTAAGTTCTTGGAGTATCTGATTGCACGGCGAAGAAGTCTTCTCAAAATATAACCTGCGCCCGTATTGGATGGAACGATACCATTGACGTCACCGATAAGCATAACTGCCGTTCTGGTGTGGTCGGCAATAATTCTCATTGCCTTGGTGTCTTCTTCGTTTACGCCGTAGGCCTTGTTTGATGTGCTTTCAAGGTGAGCGATAGCGCCTGCAAATAGGTCGGTCTTGTAACCGTCGTCAAGTCCGTTTAGGAATAGGAGCAATCTGTCAAGGCCAAAGCCGGTGTCAACGTTTTTGTTTTCGAGCTCTTCGTACTTGCCGCCTTCGAGCTTTTTGTATTGCATATAAACGTCGTTGCCGATTTCTACGTATCTGCCACAATCGCAGTTTACGTCACAGTGGTCACAGCAGGGATTGTCGTGACGGGGATAGAACCACTCGTTGTCAGGACCACAAGGAGTACCTACGGTGCCTTCGAGTTCCCACCAGTTGTTTGACTTGTCAAGATAGAAAATATTTTCTTCCTTGATGCCAAGTTCCTTTAGATATGATGCGGTTTCTTCGTCGCGTGGAGCAGCTGCGTTGCCTTCAAAAACGGTTGAGCAAATTTTCTCTTTGTCAAAGCCAAAAACCTTAGTCAAAAGCTCAAACGACCAAGCAGTTTTTTCTTTCTTGAAATAATCACCCAAGCTCCAGTTACCCATCATTTCAAAGAAAGTGAAGTGGGTAGCGTCGCCAACTGAATCGATATCAACCGTTCTAACACAGCCTTGAACGTTGCAAAGCCTTGTGCCTGCCGGGTGCTTTTTGCCAAGAAGATATGGCATAAGGGGTTGCATTCCTGCAACGTTAAACATTACGCCGGTAGTGCCGTCACCGATGAGCGAAACGGCGCCGATATTGGTGTGGCCTTTACTTTCGTAAAACTTGATCCATTTTTCTCTTAATTCTTTTGAAGTAATCATTTTGTCTCCAACATTTTTGTTATTATATATTGTCCGCTTGGGAGATATTCTCCACTTTGGGCATCGTGTTCGTTATATTTGAGTGCTGAATTTTGGGGATTTGCGCTCTTGTAAATTAAATATGGTATAGGCTCGGAAGTGTGGGTTTTGCGTACTATCGGAGTAGCGTGGTCGGGGAGTACCGCAAGGGTAAAGTCGCCCTTATCTTCAAGGTAACGTAGCATTTCGCCTACCACGTAGTCCACCTTTTCGATGGCTTTTACCTTGCCCGTCATATCGCCTTGGTGTCCGCACTCGTCGGGAGCTTCAAGGTGAATATATACGTAGTCGCAACCCTCCTCAAAGCACTTTTTTGCCATAGCAATCTTGCCGTCCCAATTGGTGCTAAGAGTGCCCGTTGCGCCCTCTACGTCGGGGGCTTGCATACCTGCTCCAACGGCTATACCTTTTAATAGATCTACAGCTGAAATGATTGCTCCGTTCAAGCCGTATTTATCCTTGAAGTTGTCAAGCTGTGGCTTTGTGCCTGCGCCCCAAAACCATACGTGGGTTGCAGGGTTTTTGCCCATTGCAATACGCTTTAGGTTTACCGGGTGATTGCGTAACACTTCTTCGGAGCGCTCTATTAGGCTCACCAGCTTATCGCTATCCTTGCCGCCTGGGAGATAATCCCCTATCACCTTGCCACTAATGTCGTGAGGCGGGGTGAGCTCGGTTTCGGTGGTGCCGTTTTTGATTATCATACAATGGCGGTAGCTTACGCCTGCATAAAATGAAAATTCCTCGTCCGTGAGCGCATTCTTTACAGCCTCGATAAGCTCCTTTGCTTCGGGGGTAGAAATTTCACCTGCCGAGTAGTCAACCATAGTTTTGTTTTGAAGTCCTTGCTCGCCACTAAGCGTTACGAGATTGGTGCGTACCGCGATATCCCCTTCTTGCATATCGACGCCGATGGATAGCGCTTCAAGAGGACTTCTGCCACTATAATAAATCTTGGGGTCGTATCCTATTACCGATAGGTTTGCAACGTCACTGCCCGGCTTCATTCCTTCGGGCACCGTGCGAACAAGACCTATTTGAGAAATAGGTGCAATTTTATCGATATTGGGGGTATTGGCAGCTTGGAGTGGAGTTTTGTCGCCAAGTGCTTCCAAATTATAGTCTGCCATACCATCGCCTAAAACAACAAGATACTTCATAGTGCGTTCCTATAATAAATTTTGAAAATATTATACTCCAAATGTCAATAATAGTCAAAGAATTAGATTGACAAAAGGGAAAATGTGTGCTAATATCTATAAGTGCTTAAGGGAGCTACTCCCAAAAAGTCACCTAAAATTAATAAAAATTACAATATTCGGAGAAATACCCAAGAGGCCGAAGGGGCTCCCCTGCTAAGGGAGTAGTACGTGAGAAGCGTAGCCAGGGTTCAAATCCCTGTTTCTCCGCCAAAAAAGACCTAAGTTGAACACGACTTAGGTCTTTTTATACAATCCAAAGGATTGGTATGTAATCACTCGTAGAGTGTATGTAATTGCGCTATCGGCGCGTATGGCATCACGCATAGCGTGCATTATCTTTGG